>JBOHTH010000322.1:0-6641 GCA_050733535.1 Gemmatimonadaceae bacterium
GTCGTGCACTTCGAATGCGACGCCAGCCTCGGTCGACGCAAACGCGTGGACGATCTTCGCCTCCGGATAACATTCGCGGAGGCCGTCCAGGATTGCCTGATCCGCGATTTCGCCGGACAGCCGAACATATCGCGGAGAGATTTTGTGCGCCGCCGACCCCATGAGCGCGCGGCGCCAATGCGACGGCGTCCCCGTCATGTGTGTCACGCCGTGCGCACCGGCGCGCGCGAGAAAATCCGGCGCGGGTTCGTGCGCATCGGAAATGTTCAGCGACGTCCCGCCGAGGACCGCTCGCAGCAGGATCTGCAGTCCGCCGTAGCGGCGAATGTCGTAGAAGGTGCTCCAGACGATCGGATCGGCCCCCGGCGCATTGGGCGGTATGGCGCCGACGAGACTCGATATGGTGTGCACCACCATCTTCGGGACGCCGCTGGTGCCGGAGGTGAACAGTATCCACTCCGTTGTGCAGCTTCCGCCGCCGTCGGTTTTCCCAGAGGGGGAGATTTTCGTCGAGCACGTGACGAAACACCCGATATCCGCGACGCCTAGTGAGCTTGCGGTTCGATCGGATACGACTGCCTCGACACCCGCAGTCGCGACAATGGCAGCCATGTGTTCCAGCGGGAGGTCGGGCGTCGCGAGCACGATGCGGCGCGCGACGCCATCGAGCTGGACGAGCGCGAGCGCGGCGGCGAGCTGGCTGTTCGTCGAGAGGAGGACGCACTTGCCGCGCAGTTCCTCTATGCGACCGTCGAGGCTCGAGCCGCCGGCGAGCTCGCTGAGAACGGCCGTTCCGTCCAGCGCCCACAGCGACTGGCCGGGACGTGGGGTGAGGGCGCTGAGCGATTCCGCGGCCATGGCTGCGTCGGTGCTCGGCATATCGGCGGGACTCTCCGGACGTGGTTGCTTCATACAGGCAGTATTATATCCGGCAGTCGCGGCCCTACACGAACGGTCGAGCAGAGCCGCGAGGCAATTCAGCCGGAGTGCGAGTGACGAACACGGAAGCTAAGGCAACGGGAGACAATGCAAGCCGCGCGCCACTCCGGGTGTTGCACGTCGTCGCGCCGGGCGACTTCGGCGGGCTAGAGCAGGTCGTGCTGCAGCTGGCGGGCGGCCGGACTGCGCGCGGCCTGCCGACGGAGGTGTTCATACTCGTCACCGAAGGATCGGCGACTCCGACGCTCGTGGAGATGCTCGGCCGGGCCGGCGTGCCTCATCGCGTGGCCAACTTCGCGGCGCGGGCATACAGCGAGGAACGGAAGGCAATTCAGGCCGCGGCCGAAACCTTTCGCGCGGACGTCGTGCATACACACGGCTACCACACCGACGTGCTCTCGGGCGCGCCCGCCCGCGCCGCGGGGAGCGCACTCGTCTCGACCGCGCATGGCGTCACGGGCGGCGACTTGAAGAATCGGATTTTCGAATGGCTTCAGCGGCGCGCGTGGCGCACGTTCGACGTCGTGGTCGCCGTCTCGGGGCCGCTTCAGGCGAGACTCGTACGCAGCGGCGTTCCAGCGGCCGTGGTGGTCCTCTGCCCCAACGCGTGGAGCGGTGCCGCGGCACTGGACCGCACATCGGCGCGTGCGCGTCTCCAGCTGGCGCCAGCGGGCCGGTATGTGGGATGGGTTGGCAGGCTGTCGCGCGAGAAGGGCGCCGACGTGATGGTACGGGCGCTGGCGAACATTTCACCGGACATCGGGCTGGTGATGATCGGCGCCGGGCCTGAGCGCAAACCGCTGGAACAACTCGCGAAGGAACTGAACGTGGCATCGCGCATCACATGGGCAGGTCAGGTGCACGGCGCCGGCCAGTTCATGGCGGCATTCGACGCGTTCGCGCTCAGCTCGCGTACCGAAGGCACGCCAATGGTGTTGTTCGAGGCCATGGCAGCGCGCGTGCCGATCGTCGCGACCGCCGTCGGCGGCGTGCCGGACGTTGTGACCGCGGCTGAAGCGATCCTGGTGAAGTCCGACTCGCCGGAAGAACTCGCGGCCGCAGTGGGTCAGCTGTTCAGCGCCGCGCCCGCCGCCGCCACCCGCGTCGCCGCGGCGCGAGCGCGGCTGGACGAGCGTTACGCGCTCGGGCCCTGGCTGGACCGGTACGAGGAGTTTTACGCGAAAGCGTGCATGACCCGTACTCGCTGAAGCCGCACAAATGAACGACACGCTGCATTCGCAGGCACGGCCTTCGCGCGCGACGGTTCTCTTTGCCGCGGCGGCGGTGCTGGCGATCCTGATCGCGACCCTGACGCCGAGCGGAGGCATCGTGCCGCCGTTCACGGGATGCATCATCTGTGGGACTCAGGGGATGGCGGACGTGTTGTGCAACATCGCCCTCTTCGTGCCGTTTGGCGCGGCATTGATTGCTGTCGGTGCGAGACCGTCGCGCGCGGTGCTCGTCGGCGTGTTGCTCTCTGCCGTAGTCGAGGGAATGCAGGCGACGGTGATCCCCGGACGCGACCCGAGTCTCGGCGACATCGTGTTCAACTCGCTGGGCACAATCGCGGGCTGCTGCATCGCATGCACGGCACACATCTGGGCGAATCCAGGCGCCCGAGCGAGGCGATTGCTCGCCCTGGCCGGGATTTGCGCGGCGGGCGCAACGGTTGCGGCGACCGGCGTCATTCTCCAGCCGTCGTTCGAGCGCACCGACTGGTATGGCCAGTGGACCGCGAACTTCGGAAACATGGAGATCTACCGCGGTCGAGTCCTCGACGCCCAACTCGGAGGCCGAGCGCTTCCCTCGAGACGACTGGACGACAACGGTGCCGCACGCCAGGCGCTGCTCGACGGCAAGCCGTTGACGGTTCGAGTTCAGTCGAGCCCGCTCACCCGGCGAATCTCCGCGATCTTCAGCGTGTATGACGGCCGGCGGAGCGAGCAGTTCCTGCTCGGCGCGAATGGCGCGGATCTCGATTTGTACGTGCGCCGGCGTGCGGACGACTTTCGTCTCATAAATCCGCCGTTGCGTTTCGAATCTGCCTTGGCGGGGGTGGCTGGCGGAGACACGCTGACGCTGGAAGTGCGCCGCGCTGGAAACAGGTGGTGCGCCGGACGCATTCCCGATGCCCCATGCCTCGGATACACGGCGGGATTGGGCTGGGATTTCCTGCAGGACTTCAGATTCCTGCGGCGGCGCGCGTCCCTGATGAACGCGCTGTGGCTGTTCGGGTTGCTCGTGCCCGCGGGGTTCTGGCTTCGCGGACGGGCCGGATTGCTGGCCGGGGTCGCGAGCGTCGGCCTCGTGTGCGCCGCCGTGCCAATGATGTCGGGCCTTCTCGTTTCGCCTCCGCTTGAGTGGGCGGGAGCTGTTTGCGGGCTGTTGGGGGGGAATCTGCTCTGGCGGTCAGTGCGCAGCCGCACCGCTGAACTCCGCTGATGCGAGAGGCGGGAAGCACCCCGATGCGTGAAGCGGCGTCCGCGCTGCTCCCTGAAGTCGTGCGCCGACAGTCCTATGCCACCATCCGCTCTGCCCAGCGCACCACGCGCTCGGCGAGCCTGGTTGCCTCATGGTATTCTGCTTCGTCGACATCCTCACCACCGCCTGGGTACCGCGCGTGGGTTGCGTACGCAGTCAGGATTCCGGCCTCTCGAATCTCTGCGGGGACTGTCACGGCTCCGCTCGCCAGCAAGTCGAGGAGTGCGTCAATGCCGTGCGTCTTCGGAAATTCGAGCATTCGGCTCACGAGGACCGCCTTGATCGCCTTCTCTGCGGCCTGCTGTGCGTCAAAGCAAAGATCGTCGTAGAGCACATCAGCAGTCGCGCGTCCAGCCCGCGCCTGCGCAAGGTTGCTCCGCGCCCGCCGCATCCATGATTGTGGATCGCTCGCGTCCCGAAGCTCAGGCGGCATAGATCTCTCGGCCGTCTCGAAGGGCGGGCCGGATTATCGGCCCCACTTTGTCCCGGTATTTTGCGACGTCTTCCGGCGTTACCACCACAATGTCGACGGGCGCTCCAACGCCTGCCATCGCCCGGTAAATCGCCTGCGCGAGGCGTCGGCGGTGGGGAACTCCGGCTTTCACAACAAGAAGATCCACATCGCTGTTCGGCCCGATTTCTCCGCGCGCCGCGGAGCCGAACAGAATGATTCGGTCGGGATGCGCAACCTGCACGACGCGCCGCACAATCTCATCGAGCACCGCAGTTGGGAACGCGTGGCTTGGCGGACACTTACCCACACTCGCTGAACCCGCAGACATGGCACTTCGCACACCCTTCCGCCATCTCCAGCTGTGACCCGCAATCCGGGCACGTTCCAATGAACGCCTCGCCGCCATGCCCCGACGCCTCGAACATCGCCGCCTGCTCCGTCCCGCCTGAAGTCGAGCGCATCTTCACGCTCTCGGGCTTCAGCGTGAGCTCCGGCTGAACGGCCTCGAGCGTCGCGCTCGAAGCGAGCAGCTCCTGCTGCACGCCCTGCTTCATTTTCATCCAGTCTTCGATCGCCAGACCGATTGCATCCGGCATCGAGAGCACTTTGTGCGGCCCAAGGCCCACGGCGCGATCTGACGAAATTCCGCGCAGCTGACGGTGCAGCGCCTGCAGCGGAATGCCCGAGCGCAGCGCGAGCGACATCAGCCGGCCGACCGCCTCAGCATCGGCCATCGCGCTCCCGCCGGCCTTGCCAAGATTGATGAACACTTCAAACGGCTGGCCCTTTTCATCTTCTGTGATGTGGACGAACATCACGCCGAGCGGCGTCTCTTTCTTGATGGACGTCGAGCGGAGCGTATCCGGCCGCGCACGCTTCTGGCGGCGCTGAAGATTCTCAGCCTCCACGTTGAACAGCGCCTGCTTGAGGCGCTCGATTTCAGCGTCCTTCTCCGAGATCGCGCTGTGCAGATCGGCGACCTCTACGCTATACTCGCCGGTCTTCTCACGCTCGGCCTTGGCGACTTCGGTCGCGCCGGTCGAGAGCACCTGGTTGTCGCGCGAGCCGTCGCGGTAGACCGTGACGCCCTTGCAGTGCGACTTGTACGCGAGCTCATAGATCGCCCGCACGTCCTCCTGCGTGGCCGTGTGCGCGAAGTTGGTCGTCTTGGAAATGGCCGAGTCGCAGTGTTCCTGGAACGCGGCCTGCATGCGGATGTGCCACTCCGGTGCAATCGCGTTGGCCGTGACGAACACGCGCTGCCACTTGGCGGGCACTTCGGGGAAGTCGATATGCCCCGCGCTCGCGATGCGCGCCATGAGATCGGCGCTGTACCACCCTTCGCGCTTGGCGATCGCGGTGAAATCTTCGTTCACGTCCGGCATGCGCACGCCCGCCTGATTGCGCATGAACGCGACGGCGAACAGCGGCTCGAGCCCGCTCGAGCATCCGGCGATGATCGAGATCGTGCCAGTCGGTGCGACGGTGGTGACGTTGCAGTTGCGGAGCATCTGCATGGGACGAATCCGCGCGCCCGAAGCGTCGCGAGCACAGGTGGCGTCCGGGCCCCAGATGCTCTGCGCCCACTCGGGGAACGCGCCGCGCTCACCGGCGAGACGCTCGCTCTCCTTTTTGCCCTCGACGTCGAGGAACTCCATGACCTTGCGGCCAAACTCGACGCCTTCTGCGCTGTCGTACGGAATGCCGAGGCGCACGAGCGCGTCGGCGAACCCCATCACGCCAAGCCCGATGCGGCGGATGCGCTTGGCGAGCGCGTCGATCTCCGGCAGCGGATACTTGTTGACGTCGATGATGTTGTCGAGGAAGTGCGACGAGAGATGGATGTCCTTGGCGAACGAATCCCAGTCGACCTTTCCATCGTTCACATAGTAGCCGACGTTGATCGAGCCGAGGTTGCAGACGTCGTACGGCAACAGCGGCTGCTCACCGCACGGATTGGTCGCCTCGTACTCGCCGAGGTGCGGCACCGGGTTGTAGCGGTTGGCTTCGTCGATGAAGAACACGCCGGGCTCGCCGGTGCGCCACGCGCCGAGGAGCATCTTGTCCCAGATGTCCTTTGCGCGCATCTGGCCGGTGACTTTCTTGCTGACGGGATCGACGAGGTCGTACTCACCGTCGGCTTCGAGCGCCGTCATGAACGCGTTCGTCACGCCGACGGAGATGTTGAAGTTCACGATCTGCGTGAGGTCTTCCTTGCACGCGATGAACTCCAGGATATCCGGATGATCAACGCGCAGGATTCCCATGTTCGCACCGCGCCGCGTGCCGCCCTGCTTAACGGCGTCAGTGCTCGCGTCATACAGCTTCATGAAGCTGACCGGGCCGCTGGCGACGCCGGTGGTCGAGCGCACCATCGAGCCCTTGGAGCGCAGGCGCGAGAACGAGAAGCCCGTGCCGCCGCCGCTCTGGTGGATGAGCGCCATGGAGCGAAGGGTATCGTAGATGCCGGCATGCCCGTTACTGAGCGCATCGTCGACCGGCAACACAAAGCACGCAGACAGCTGGCCGAGCGGCCGGCCGGCGTTCATTAGTGTCGGGGAGTTTGGCTCGAACCGGCGCTGGGTCATCAGCGCATAAAACGTGGCGGCAGTCGCCGCGACCTGCTCGTCACTCGCCCCGTATCGCCTGTCGGCTTCGGCCACCACGGTGGCGACTCGCCAGAACATGTCTTCGGGTGTTTCTACCGCCTTGCCTGTTTTGTCCTTCACCAGGTAACGCTTCTCAAGAACGGTGCGCGCGTTGTCGT
>JBOHTH010000323.1:0-2412 GCA_050733535.1 Gemmatimonadaceae bacterium
CACGGAGAACCAGCGCCAGGCGCGCTACTACAAGATCTCACCCGCTGGCCGCGCGCACCTCAAGGCGCAAACCGCGCAGTGGCTGCGCTATTCGCAAACGGTGACGACGATTCTCACGGCCGCGCAGCGGCCGGCGTAAGCGCGCGGCGATTTAGGTCTCTGGACGAAGCAAAGCGAGACCTGCAGCAGCACGCACATCAACGGGAGCGCACGATGCAATTCCGCGAGTGGCTCGACGATGTTCGCCAGGATATTCGCTACGCCGCGCGCGGGCTGAGGCGCGAGCCGATGTTCGCGGGCTTCGTCATCGCGACGCTCGCGCTCGGCATTGGCGCCAACGCCGCGATGTTCGGCGTGGTGGACCGGCTGATGTTGCGGGGACCGGAGCATATCGTGGATGCCGCGGCCGTGGATCGCCTGTACCTGCACGAGCTCAATCCGGGTCAGCCCGATTTCACGATGAACGTCTTCCCGTATGTGATGTACTCCGTGCTGGCACGCGACGGCCATTCGTTCAGCGGCGTTTCGGCGTACGTGGCCGGTCCGCACAATCAGACGATCATGGGACACGGTGTTGACGCTGAGCGCATTCAGCAGGGGCAGGCCACCGCCAACCTCTTCCCGATGCTCGGCGTCAAACCGGCGCTCGGGCGGTTCTTCACGGCGGATGAGGACAGGGTGGACGGCGCGCAGCGACTCGTCGTACTCGACTACGGACTGTGGCAGCGAAAGTATGGCGGCGATCCCGCAGTGCTCGGCAAGTCTCTCACGCTCCGCGATTTGCCATATACGATCATCGGCGTCGCGCCAAAGGGATTCACGGGGCCGCAGCTAAGTCACGTCGATGTGTGGCTGCCGCTGAGCCTTCACGTGTCGATGTCGGCACCCGACTGGTCGCACACATGGAATGTGCAGTGGCTGCAGATCGTGGCGCGCCTCAAGCCGGGCGTCACGCGTGCGCACGCGACGGCCGATGCGACCGCGGCGTATCAGCACGCGTACACGGGCGGCGACAAGGACGACGCGAAGGCGGACCTCTTCGTTGCACCGCTGTCGTACAACGAAGAAGGCAAGGAATCGACGGAGGCGAGCGTGAGCCGCTGGCTCGTCGGCGTCGCGATCATCGTGCTGCTCATTGCATGCGCAAACGTCATCAACCTGCTCCTGGCGCGCGCGGTTCGGCGGCGCCGCGAAGTGGCGGTGCGCTTGGCACTCGGCGCGGCGCGGCGCCGGCTCGTGCGACTGATGCTCACCGAGAGCCTCACCCTCGCGATGCTCGGCGGGCTGGCGGGGCTCGTCGTGGCGTGGGGGACGGCACAGTTGCTGCGCACCGTGCTGCTTACGAACGTCGAGTGGACGTCGCCGCCGGTCGACGGGCGTGTACTGGCCGTGTCGGCGGCGATCGCGCTTGGCGTCGGCATCATCGTTGGGCTCGTCCCAGCGTTGCGAGCGAGCCGAGCCGACCTGACATCAGCGCTCAAGAGCGGCGTGCGCGACGGAGGGACGCGTGGTGCGCGGCTGCGCGCGGCACTGACTGTTGCACAGGCGGCGCTGTCGATCGTGCTGCTGGTTGGAGCGGGGTTGTTCGTGCGGAGTTTGTCGAACGTGCGCGCACTCGACCTCGGCATGCAGCCGGCGCGCATGCTGATCGTGTCGCCCAGGTGGCCGTCCATCGGAGCGCTGGATTCGGCGGGGCAGGTGGCGGAGCGCGTGAGGCGCGCGAATGTGTTCACCGAAGCGCTGCAGAAAGCCCGGGCGATACCGGGTGTCGAGCGGGCATCGCTGATCATAGGCCTGCCGTTCCGTTCGGGCTTTCAGCAGTATCTGCGCGTGCCGGGATGGGACAGCGTTCCGCGGCCGAACGGCGGGTCTGCGGCGATCAGTGCGGTGACGAGCGACTTTTTCAAGAGCGCGGGCACTCGGGTGCTCGCGGGGCGCACGTTCACGCCCGCGGACGGTGCGCGGTCGGAACCGGTGATGATCGTGAGTGCGATCATGGCAAAGACGCTGTGGCCGAAGGGCGATGCGATCGGGCAGTGCGTATACACGAGCGCGTGGAAGGACAGCCTCAACGTGTGTTCGCGCGTGGTTGGCGTGGTTGCCGACATGAGTCGGTTCAGCATCAACGACAAACCGACGATGCACTACTATGTGCCGCTCGGCCAGGAACGCGGCATGGGCGGGACTGAGCTCGTCGTGCGTCCACGGGGCGATCCGTCGGCGGTGATGGTGCCGCTTCGCCGCATGCTTCAGCAGATGGACGGCACCATCGGGTATGTGGATGAATCGACGCTGCAGACGGACGTCGACCCGGAAGTTCGGCCTTGGCGGCTCGGCGCGAGCATGTTCGGGATGATGGGGCTCCTGGCGCTGCTCGTCGCGGCGCTGGGACTCTACAGCGTGATGTCGTAT
>JBOHTH010000324.1:0-22660 GCA_050733535.1 Gemmatimonadaceae bacterium
GCCAGATAGAGATCCTTGAGCGACTGATACGGTTCTTCGGTCGCGGCGCTCTGATAGTGCGTCACAGCGTCGTCGTACTTTTTCAGGTCCGCATAGCCGCCCGCCATCAGGCCATCCACCGGCGCCTTGAAGTTCGCGATCGCGCTCGACTGCTGGACCGCTTCGAGCACCTTCACCCCGTCGGCCCACTTGGCCTCTTCGAAGTCCGTCTGCGCGAGCACGATCGCCGCTTCGATTCCGGCGGCCGTGTCCCGGTAACGGTCGGCCGCCGCCTGGAGCTGGGTCTCGCCGAGGGGACGGTTGCCCGAATAGAGCGTGTTGGTCGCGTCGGTGAGGGCGGCGCGGGCGCGCTCGTTCTTCTGGTTTGCCGAGAGGCGCCACAGCATGAAGCCGCCGGCGACTGCCAGCACGACAATCGCGCCGATGGAAAACTCGCGCTTGCGGGTGATCAGGAGGTCCTTCAGGCGATCCATATCGAACTCATCCGCGACGACGGGCGGCGGCGACTTGGTTTTGGGCATTAGTCAGGGCGTGTGGTGAGGCGAGGTCGGAACCCAAATGTAACGACCCTGCGGGATGCTTGGGAGCGGCGGGGCGGCTTGGCCTCTGGGTGAGATGCCGTGGGATTGGGGTGATTGGTCAATGGCTGTGGGATCAACGTCCCAGTGCCAACGACTAATCACCCCACTCCCAAAGCATCTCACCCAGGACCGCAGTGGCGTTATCGCACATGTTTATACATCAACCCCAGAATCTCGTCGTACATCGCGTGCGCGCTCTCCTCGCCGCCCCGCACGGCGGCCGTGGCGCAGTGCTTCAAGTGATTTCTCATGAGCTCGCGCCCCACGCCGCGCAGCGCTTCGTGGACCGCTGATATCTGGATGAGCACGTCCGCGCAGTAACGGTCGTCCTCAACCATCTTCTGGATGCCGCGCACCTGCCCCTCGATCCGTTTGAGCCTGGCGAGATTGCGTCGCCTGGTCGCCGCGTCGACGGCGACAGCTTTCCGATTCGCCTTCATGTGGAGGCCTTGAAGCGGCGGAGCCGCAGGCTGTTGGTGACCACGCTGACCGAACTCATCGCCATTGCCGCGCTCGCGACAATCGGGTTGAGCAGGATACCGAACGCCGGATAGAACACGCCGGCGGCGAGCGGAATTCCAATACTGTTGTATACGAACGCCCAGAACAGGTTCTGGCGCATCGTGCGCATGGTCGCGCGCGAGAGCTCGATCGCCTGAACCGCTGCCCGCAGGTCGCCACGCATGAGCGTGATGTCGCCGGCCTCGATGGCGATGTCGCTGCCCGTCCCGATCGCGATGCCGACGTCGGCCTGCGCGAGCGCCGGCGCGTCGTTGATGCCATCGCCGATCATCGCCACGACCCGCCCCTCTCCCTGGAGCCGCTGGACCTCATCGCGCTTCCCTTCCGGCAGCACCCCTGCAACGACATTGCTGATGCCCGCCGCCGCGGCGATGGCGTTTGCGGTGCGCGGCTGGTCGCCGGTGAGCATCACGACGTGCAATCCAAGCGACTGAAGCCTGCGGATTGCCTCCAGCGAAGTCGGCTTGATGGGATCGGCGATCGCGATCAGCGCAACGGCGCGGCCATCGACGGCCACATACACGACGGTCTTTGCGTCGCCGCCGAGTCGTTCGGCTTGCGCTGTGAACTCCGGCGGTACGTTCACCGACCACTCGTCCATCAGCGCAGCGTTGCCGACGATCACCGCCCGAGCATCTACGACGCCGATCGTTCCGCGCCCCGCGAACGACTCGAACGAGCCGGCTTTCGCGAGCTTGATCCCCCGCCCTCTCGCGTGCGCGACGATCGCGGCGGCGAGCGGATGTTCGGAGTTCGCCTCGAGCGTTGCCGCGAGGCGCAACGCTTCGTCTTCGCCGACGGCGGTGCCTGGTGCCATGACCGTATCGGTCACCGCGGGCTTCCCTGCCGTAATCGTGCCGGTCTTGTCGAGCACGACGGTCGTCAGCTGGCTCGCGCGCTCGAGCGCCGCGCCGCCCTTGATCAGCACGCCGAGCTGCGCACCCTTACCGGTGGCGACCATGACCGCGGCCGGCACGGCGAGCCCCATCGCGCACGGGCACGCAATGATCAGCACGGCGACCGACGCGGCAAGCGCGCGCACCAAGCTCCCTTCTCCGCCCGTGAAGTACCAAACGGCAAAGGTGATCGCAGCAATCGCGATCACGACCGGCACGAACACGCTGCTGATGCGATCGGCGAGCCGCTGCACCGGCGCGCGCGTTCCCTGCGCCTCGCGCATCATTTTGACAATGCGCGCGAGCACGCTGGCCGCGCCGAGCGTCGTCGCGCGAAAGCGGAACGTCCCTGAGCCGTTGATCGTCCCGCCGGTCACGCGGTCGCCGGTGTTTTTCGCCACGGGCATCGGCTCGCCGGTGAGCATCGATTCATCGACGCTGCTCGAGCCTCGCGTGACGATGCCGTCGACCGGAATCCGTTCACCCGGCCTGACCGCGACGATATCCCCACCCGCCAGCGCGGCGATGGGAACATCGATCTCCTGGAGATTGCGCAGCACACGCGCGGTGCGCGGCTGGAGATCGACGAGCCGGCGGATGGCACCAGCGGTTTCGCCCTTGGCGCGCGCCTCGAGCGTGTTCCCCACCAGAATCAGCGCGATGATGATGATCACCGCTTCGTAGTACAGGTCGGGAGCGGCGCCGCCGGCCATGAACGATTGAGGAGCGACGGTCGCCGCGAGCGAATACAGATACGCGGCGCCGGTGCCCAGCGCGATGAGCGTGTTCATGTCCGCGGAGCGATGGCGGAACGCGGTCCAGGCGCGCGAATAAAATGCACGGCCGGCCCAGGCCATGACCGCCGTCGTGATGACGAGCTGCGCCCACGGCCATGCGCGGTACGTCGTCGCGTAGTGCATCGGCACGGCCATGAGCGCGGCACCCGCCGCGAGCGCGACGATCCCCTTGCGCCGGAAGTCCAGATATTCCGCACGCCGCGCGCGATCCTGATCCTCCTGGCGTTCGGCGTCGCTTTGCGTGCCGGCCGGGAGCGTGGCGCCGTAACCGGTTGCCTTGATGCGCTCGACGAGCGCTTCAGGCTGCACGACCGCCGGGTCGTACACGACCGTCGCGCTGTTGGTCATGAGGTTCACGACCGCGGACGACACGCCGTCGCCCTCGACCGCGTGCTGTACGCGTCCGACGCACGCCGCGCAGTGCATGCCGGTGACCGGAAGTTCGAGCGTGACCTGGCCGTTCATGCAGTTACTCCGTGGTTATTCCTGCTTGTCGTTCTTGTCATCGCGGCCGCGCCGGTTCATTCGGCGGATGAAGTTCACGTTCAGCCCGATGATGAGGCAGACGGCGACGACGAGGACGATCCATTTGTCGATGGTCATGGATTCAATCTATATACCCCAGTGGGGTATGTAAAGCCATCGAACGGACCATTGCTCGCTCGCTCTTTGAGATAACTTCTCCTCATGCCGCTCACGCCGACCACCCCGCGCCGCGACTCCGGACTGGCGCCCCTGCCGGGCCTGCTTCTGGACTTTGCGGCCCTATGGCTGACGGGAGTGTTGATCGGGACCGTGCTGTTTTCAGTGGTCACCGGCTCACCGCTGCCCCGAACTTCGCTGCGCTGGTTCGAACTGGCGGGGCTCGTCGGATTGCGCGTGCTCTCCGCGATTCCGGGCGCGCTGGTGTTCGCGGCGTGCTTCGCCGCGATTCGCGCGGCCCCGCGCCTCTCGGCGGGCGGCGCGCGTTTCCTCAAGGGCCTCTCGTGGACGGTGCTCTTCGGCTTCGCGTTCGTCACGATGAGCAGCTGGGCCAGCCTGTACGCCACGGGTCAGTTCCTCGGGTTCGAAGCCTGGTCGCAGGGGCTCGCCAGCCCGGCGCTGATGCTTGCCCACGTCGTCGAAATCGCGCCGGCTGCGCTTGTGGTTGTGCCAGGCGCTGCGCTCAGCGTCGTGCTGCTCAACGCGCGTGTCGTCAAATGGGCCTCATCGTGGCCGGTCGCCCGCACTCGCACGCTCGTATACGGCGTGAGCGCGGCGCTCGTCCTTGCCGCCGGAATCGCCGGCGCGGCCGACCTGGCATCGGCGCGTGATACCGCAGCGGTGGCGAGCGGACTACACGGACCGACCGTGACGCCGCATGAAGAATTCGTGAGCATGGGAATGGACAAGAGCGGGCCGATCGCACGGCTGCTCGTGGACGCATTCCGCTCCGCCGAGATGACGGCGTTCGCCTCCGCCTCAGACGATCGCGGCGCGCGCATCGTGACCGCGGCGGCGTACGCCAGCGCAGTGCCCCAGGCGCAGCGGCCTCGCATGAATGTGATCGTCGTCTTGATAGAGTCACTGCGCAAGGACGAGCTTACTGCGGAAGGCGGAAAACGAGCGGTGATGCCGATGCTCGATTCGCTTGCGCGCGCGAGCACCGTGTACACCGACGTCGTCGCGCCCGCGGCGCAATCGGATTACGCCACCACCTCCATACTCTCGTCACAGTTTCCGCTGCGGAATACGGCGTTCAGGCCGTTCGCGCCGAATCCCGCGTACCCGCGCGTGCTGCCGTATGACATTCTCAAGCCGCTGGGATACCGCACCGCGGTGTTCTCGTCACAGAACGAGAACTGGATGGGGATGTACAACTTTTTGAATACCGGCGGCGTCGAACACTTCCTGCACGCCGAGACGTTCAAGGGTCCGACATTCTCGGCGAACGCCGATCGCGGACTGCACGACTGGATCGAGAAGACGGGACACGCCGGCAAGATCGACGACGGCGACAACATCTCCGAAGCGATCGCGTGGACCGACAGCATTTCCCGGTCGACGCCGTTCTTCGCGTACGTCAACCTGCAGTCGAGCCACAACCCGTACCTGCTGATGCGGAAGTTCAAGCCGCGCTTCGGCCCGGGGTTCGTGACATTTCCTGTGCTGTTCGACGTGTACCCCGCGGACTCGGCGGGCGCCGTGCACGACATGTACGACAACAGTCTCGCGTACGCCGACCTCCAGCTCGGCAGACTGTTCGCCGCGCTGAAGAAGAGCGGCCGCTGGGATTCGACGGTGGTCGCCGTGCTCGGCGATCACGGCGAAGCGTTCTACGAGCACGGGTTCGGCGCGCACGGCGGGCAGCTGTTCAACGAGGTGACGCACGTGCCGCTCATCATGCACGTGCCCGGCCGCACGCCCGCCGTCGACACGCTCCCGGCGTCGAGCCTGGACGTCATGCCGACGATTCTTGGCATCCTGAAGCTGCCGCCGCATCCGGCGTATCAGGGCATCGATCTCGCACGGACGGCGGGGCGGAGCGACCGTCTGCTGTTTACGCTCACGCAGACGGGCCTGGCCGATGAGGTGGCCATCGAGCAGGATCAGTGGAAACTGATCTTCGATCTCCGCCATTCAACGCCGCGCGTCTACGACCTCCGCAACGATCCCGGGGAACTGCATGATGTCGCGGCGCAATTCCCAGCGCAGCGCGATGCGCTCATGGGAACGATGGCTGAGTGGTGGTCACGGCAGATCGGCTACTACCGCCAGCTTCCCGCGCGGCCCGAGTACTATGCGCCGGGTGCACCGCGACCTGCGCCGCTGATTCAGCCAGCGGCGCGCGGTACACGCGGGCCGTGATCCTTATTGCCAGACATCGAACCCGGCGAAGAATTCAACGAAGCAGCTGCGATCCAAAATCCGGGATCTTTCCGGCGTTGATCTCATTCGTCCATGCGTCGAGGCGGCCGCCGTCGTTCTTCCAGAAGCCGCGGACCTCGGCGAGGTAATCCAGCACCGTCTGACGCTCGCCGGCCTGAAGAAGCCTGAACGCCAAGCTCATGTTCGGACCGGCGGTGTCCAGATTGGGCGAGCCCGGCGTGGCGCCCGCCGCCATCAGAAACTTCTTCGCGTCGGCGAAGCGAGGCTTCTCGAGCACGGCGTACTCGTGCTTCTCAAACGCGACAATGCCTGCGAGAAGATTGGCGTCCTGAACGGCATCACCGTAGTGCTCGTTCTTCGTGAACATCGGCAGTGCCGCAAGCAGCTCATTGGCAGAAGGTTCGGCGACCCTCCCGACCCCGCGACCAATGTAGTATGGGCTGGCGACCAGCTCGGCGTGCACGACTGCAGCCAGCGCCGTGATTCGCTTTTCCGCGCCAGTGCGCTGGGCTTCTGCACTTCCCCCGCCGGGAGCGTTAACCGTCGCCAGTTGGTAGAGCGCGATTTGGACTTGCTCACTCCCGCGACTCTCACTCGTCATTGCGGGGAGCAGGAGAAGAACGAAACGCACCAATGTCACGCCAAGCATCACGGCGCTCGCTCCCAGCAACGCGCTCATGATACCCACCAAGGTTGTCATCGGGCGCGCGCGGTCCGCCCGCGGCCGGCTGACCACGTAGAAGAGGCCGCAGAGGAATGCCAATCCCGCACCCTTCGCCACCCATACCCCGAGTTTGGCGAAATCGAGGCCGCGCACGTTCAGCGACTGATCGACGGACGCCATCATGTTCTGGAACACGGGCAGGAGAAATACGCTGTAGCCAACTACCACGACGCTCAGGCACAGTCCCGAGATTACAACGAACAGGTCCCTGCCCTGAAGTCTCTGCGGAGCCAGCGGCATTTCATTGGACATGGCGGCACTCCCGGCGAGGGCCGCTCCGCGTTGGACGGAGCGTGAGCGAAAGGTCCAGAGAAGCGGCAGGCCTGAGATCGCCCACCGCAGTCGTTGCCATCCAGTTTCCATGTGATTGAGCTCGGCCTTCATCGCCGCGATCCACTCCGTCCTGGAATCATCGACCGCGCGCTCCATCCACGCGACTAGGCGCGAGGCGGAGACATCGGCGAGACCATCAAACGGAGCGCTCACGCCGGTCGTCCAGTTGAGGTCGCCGCGCGAAGGCCGAATGACTTCAGCGCGACGTCCGCCAGATTCTGGCGCGCCACGCGAGCTCCGAGTGCGGTGAGGCGATACGAATGACGCGGCGGACGACCAGGTTTCTCTGACTCAGACCAGCGCGTGGCGAGCACGCCCTGATCGGTGAGGCGTGCGAGAATGGGATACAGCGTCCCGGATTTCAGGCCGGTGCGCTGACTCACTCCGTATCCGTAGTGCCAGGCGCGCGGAGATTCGAGCAGGAGCGCGAGGACGCGGAGCGTCTGCGGCGACGTATTTGATGGCCTCGGCATTTCCATACTCTACATATATAGACCGCAGAGCGCAAGGTCGGTCGGAATGCGTTGAGATTGACACGCAATGCAACCGTGATACATTGCATTGCATGAACGAGCAACTCACACTCCGTCTCGGCCGCGACTTGGCGGCGCGCATCGACGCCAGCGCGCGGGCCGCCGGCGTCAAACGCTCGGCCGTCGTGCGCGCGGCCCTCGAAGCGTACTTGCCGGCCGCGCAAACCGCCGCCAAGCGCTCGGTCAAGGAGCGCCTCGCACCGTACGTCGGTGTGCTCACCGTCAATCCAGACTCGGTCGAACGCGATCACCTGGCCCGCACCATCCGCGAGCACAATTGGCGCGAGTAACGAACGCCCCAGCCAGACGCGACGTGCTCCTCGACACGGGCCCGATAGTCGCCACGCTCGATTCGCGGGATCAGTGGCACCGCACGTCGATCGGCGCAATTGAGCGATACGCGGACCGGTGCATCACCAGCGAGGCAGTCGTAACCGAAGCGTGCTACTTCGCGTCACGAACGGGGCGAAGCGGCGCCGTGGCGCTCGACATGCTGCTCGACCTTGGCATCCCGGTCGTCTCGGTCGAACATCGGGGCCTGCACGCGTGCGCACGACTGATGGATCGCTACGCGAGCGTCCCCATGGACTTCGCCGATGCAACGCTCGTC
Organism: Gemmatimonadaceae bacterium; assembly: GCA_050733535.1. Lineage (GTDB taxonomy): Bacteria > Gemmatimonadota > Gemmatimonadetes > Gemmatimonadales > Gemmatimonadaceae > Fen-1231. The sequence goes on from JBOHTH010000324.1 coordinate 7,865, forward strand.
GCGCTCGCCGAAGTGTTCACGATTCGCGAGGTACTGACGCTCGATCGGCGGGGATTTGCTGTATATCGCTCGACACGCGGCGAACCGTTTCGCGTCGTGCCGGCGAAGTAGCGCAAAGAACGTCGAACTCAGCCCTCCTGAGGCCGACGAGACGCTTCTATTTGATCTTCGTGCCGGGCCTGTCTTCCCCGTCGCTGTGCAACACGACGCCGGTCACCCGCCCCATGCCGTCGACATCGAACGAAATGGTCGCGGCGATTTCCTTGAAAAAGAATTCGGTCTCACTCGCGGGCCACAATCGCCCCGCTGGTTGCCCAACTGGCTTGAGCGTGAGCGTGTCGCCTTTGAGCGTGATCTCAAACTGGAGGGCGGGCGAACCGACCAGCGAGCTCGGCGCTATACCGTACGTGCCCACATAGCGCGACAGCGCAGCCGGACTGAGTGAAATCGCGGTATACTTTCCCGGCGCCAGCCCACTCGGCGGCACGAGTCCTATGAGACGCATGTAGCTCGCGATCTGACTGTAATGCTCGGCGAGATCGGTCACGAACAGCACGAATGCCGTCGACCGCAACTGCGTTCGGCCCGTGCCCGGCGGGCCGATTGGAACGGACTGTCCCAGGTTCACGTCGTTGACCTTCGACATTGCGGCCGTACAGAAGCGGAAAGAGTCTCGAAGCCAAGCGATGAGGGTGTCCTTGGGCAGCTTGGCCTGCGCAGAATCGGACAGCGAAGTGATCGACAGCGGAGGACGCGCGAGTTCTCCGATCCGTTCGCACAGGCTGTAGTTGGCGCCGACGAGATGCTGGGCGACGTATCCGACGGTTTGCTGAACTGGCGTCGGAGCGTACGCGAACCTGCTGGCCGGAATCGAGTCGAATGCTTGCAGCAGCCGACCGGCGAAGTACGACGTGATGGATGTGAACGAGCTGGTGATCGTGGTCGGTGGGCGATGCTGCGGCGGCGTTGTGGTCTGCCCCGCAGCTATCGACAGTGGATACGCCAACGACAATGCGGCACTGAATGCACGACTTGGGCGCACAGATTCCCCTGAGGTGGACGGCCCACCTACCCTTCCGCGCCCGGCGTTGTTCCGCGACGGCCTGTGTCGAAGCGCAGGGGAACAAATCTGGGTCCTGCAGTGCCCCCGGGCCGATTCGAACGGCCGACCTAGCGTTTAGGAAACGCTTGCTCTATCCACCTGAGCTACGAGGGCGATGAACATGAAGCTTAGCCGCGCGCCGCGGCAGCCGAAAGTATTCTAGTAAACCACCAGCGACTCGACGCGCCGGCCGCCCAGTTTTTGCCGCCCGCCGAGCGCCGCAAGCTCGATCATGAACGCGCAGCCCGTCACCTTCCCTCCAGCACGCTCAACCAGCCGGCACGCCGCCGCCGCCGTTCCGCCCGTCGCGAGCACATCATCCACTACCAGCACGCCCTTCGCACCGTGCAACGCGTCGGCGTGCATCTCCAGCGCATCCGTTCCGTATTCGAGCGCATAGTCCTCGCGCACGGTCGCCGCGGGAAGTTTTCCGGGCTTGCGCATCGGCACGAACGCCGCACGCAGTTCGAGCGCGACCGGCGCGCCGAGGATGAACCCACGGCTCTCGATCGAAACGACGTGCGTGATTGACGCCCGTTCGAACGGCGCGGCGAGCGCCATCATCACCTTCCCGAACAGCGACGAGCTCGCCAGCACGGGCGTGATGTCCTTGAACAAAATTCCGGGCTTCGGAAAATCCGGAACGTCACGGATGGCGCGGCGGACTTGGTTCGCAATTGCAAGGCGCTCTTCGTTGGTCATGGCTCCTCCCGCTGCTACGCGCTCCAGCCGTGATCGCCGACCAGCGGCACGAACCGCACCGGTGTGAGCGTCTCGCGCGTGAAAGACGATCCCTTTCGCGTGATCAACAGCAGTTCCTGTTCTTCCTTCGATCCCACCGGCACCAGAAGGCGCCCGCCCTCGGCGAGCTGGTCCAGCAGCGGCTGCGGCACATCAGGGCTTGCCGCGCCCACGAGGATCGCGTCGTACGGCGCGTACGCCTTCCATCCGTACGTTCCGTCGCCGAGCATGAGCGAGACGTTCGATACTTCACACAGCTTGATCGCCTCGCGCGCGCTATCGAGCAACGGCTTGATGCGTTCGACGCTGAACACCTGCGCTGCGAGGTGCGCGAGCAGGACCGTCTGATACCCGGAGCCGGTGCCGATCTCCAGCACGCGCTCCGTTCCCTTCAGCGCGAGCGTCTCCAGATACCGTGCGTGCACGGACGGCTGGCTGATCGTCTGCGAGTTGCCGATCGGGAGCGGTGTGTCTTCATACGCGCGGTGCCTTACGCCCGTCGGCACGAACAGATGCCGGGGCGTCATGTCAATCGCGCGCAACACCGACATGTCGCGCACGCCCTTCTCGCGCAGCTCCTCCACGAGTCGCGCGCGCGCGCCGCCGAATTGTCGGCCTACGGGGCTTTCCACCAGCTCTCCGCGTCGTCCAGGCGCTCCTGAAAGGTCACGTCGAGATGCAGCGGCGTGACCGAGATATAGCCTTCGCGCACCGCGCTCACGTCGGTTCCCTCCTCCGCCGTCCAGGTCACCGATCCGCCGCCGATCCAGTAAATCGGACGCCCCCAGGGATCCTTCATCTTCTTGATCGAGTCCGAGAATGTCCGGCGGCCGAGCCTGGTGAGCTTCACGCCCTTGATCTGCGCCGCTGGAATCCCCGGCATGTTCACGTTGAACAGCGTGTGCGCCGGAAACGTGGGCAACGAGGTGAGGTGTGCGAGCAGCGCGCCGAGCGGCTCCACGAGATCGTCGAGCAGCGACTCCTTGGCGCCGAGCGTGTCGCGTCCCGCGAAGCTGACCGCAATGGCCGGCACGCCAAGCGAAAGCCCTTCCATCGCTGCGGCGACCGTTCCGGAATAGAGAACGTCCTCGCCCATGTTCGGCCCATGATTGATCCCGCTCAGCACGAAATCCGGCCGCTTGGGCATCAGCTGCTCGATCGCAAGCATCACGCAATCCGTCGGCGTGCCGTCCACCTGCCAGCGGTTCTCCGCGAGCTGCACGGGGCGCAACGGATGATGCAGGGTGAGCGAGTGGCTCGTCGCGCTCTGCTCGCGGTCCGGCGCCACCACAAAGACGTCGCCGAGCGGCTCCGCGGCGCGCTCCAGGCACGCGAGCCCCCGGGCGAGAATGCCATCGTCGTTGCTGCACAACACGAGCATCAGCCGCCGTCTCCGTCGAGGATTTGCAGGATTTCGCGAAGGTCGCGTTCGACCATCTGCACGACTTCCGCGTCGAGACCAGTGCGGGCGGCCCCTTTGACACCGCCACTCTTTCGGAAATCGTCGAGCTTCTGGCGCGCGCCGTCGATCGTGTACTTCTCCGCGTAGAGCAGCTGCTTCACGAGCATCACCATCTCGATCTCGCGGCGCTGGTATACCCTGTTGCCGGACCGATTCTTGGCAGGACTCAGGAACTTGAACTGACTCTCCCAGTATCGCAGGACATGCGGCTTGAGTTCGGTGAGCTCACACACTTCGCCGATGCTGAAGAACTCCTGCACGGGCTCCGCCTTCGGACGCGCCCGCGCCATCAGTCCTCCTCGCCGCGTAAGCCGCGCGTCATCAGCTCCACCAGCGCCCAGCGTGCGGGCTGCCGCTCGAACAGCACCCGATGCACCGCGTTCACGATCGGCATTTCGATTCCCTCCCGTTCGGCCAGTGCCTTCGCGCTTTCAGTGGTCACGACGCCCTCCGCGACGGTGTCGCGGCCCGCCATCACCTCGCTGAGCGAGGCGCCGCGTCCGATGTCGAGCCCGACATTCCGATTGCGGCTCAGCGCCCCCGTGCAGGTGAGCACCAGGTCGCCGACTCCGGCGAGCCCGGCGAAGGTCGAGGGCCGCGCGCCGAGCTTCACACCAAGCCTCACGATCTCAGCCAGACCGCGTGTAATGAGCGCCGCGCGCGCGTTGAACCCGAGGGCGAGGCCGTCGGAGATTCCCGTCGCCACCGCCATGACGTTCTTGAGCGCACCGGCGAGTTCGACGCCCGTCACGTCATCATGTGTGTACACGCGAAACCCTGGGGAGCTCAGCACCTGCTGCGCACGGATCGCGGCGTCGGCATTCGTGCTCGCCGCCACAACCGCCGTCGGCTGGCGCGCCGCGACTTCGAACGCGAAACTCGGCCCGGACAGCGCCACCACCGGGTGCCCGGCGAACTCCTCCGCGATCACGTCCGTCATAAGCGCGAGCCGCTGGCGCTCGATCCCCTTCGTCGCGACAACAAGCGTCGCGCCCGGCGTGACCCACGCTTTCGCCGCTGACGAGACATCGCGGAGCACGTGGCTCGGCGTGGCGTACACGATCAGTTCCGCGCCGGTGACGGCGGCGGCGTGATCCGGCGTCGCGCGAAGCTCCTGCTGCAGCTGGACACCGGGCAAAAAGCGGGGATTTTCGTGGCCGCCGTTCACGGCGTCCGCTACGTCCTGCTCGTAAGCCCACATCATGGTTGCGTGCCCGTTCTCGGCGAGCAGATTCGCCAGCGCGGTGCCCCACGCGCCGGCGCCAATCACGGCACACTTCACCGGTGTCGCTCCTTCCGCGGAAACAGTCGTGGCTCGGTGCCGTTGCGCAGGCGGGTGATATTCGCGCGGTGCGTCCAGCAGATGAACAGTGCCACGAGGAGCGCTCCTGCGAGAACGGGTGAGATCCCGCGATCGTACCAGACCAGCAGCGGGAAGAGCACCGCCGCGCTCAGAGAACCGAGCGACATGTATCCGGAAAACCAGACAACCGCGACGCAGACGAGGGCCGTGGAGATGATGGCACCGGGTGCGAGGACCACGAACATCCCCGTCGCCGTGGCGACGCCCTTCCCTCCGCCTTTCCACAGCAGGAACACTGGCTTGGCGTGACCAAGAATCGCCGCGATGCCGTAGGCAAGCGCCCACCAGAGCGCGCCGTCCGTCCCAGGTGTGCCCGCGTCGAGGAGGCGAGGCAGGTACCACACCGGGAGCGCGCCCTTCGTCACGTCGAGCACGAACACCGACAGCGCGGCGGCGAAACCGAGATTCCTGTACACGTTCGTTGCGCCGAGATTCCCGGACCCCACAGTGCGAAGGTCCACCCCCTTCACCAATCGACCCGCGAGGTACGCCGACGGAAACGATCCCGACACGTACGCGATGAGCAGACCGGCGGCTGGATGCATTCGCCCGGGGTCAGTTGGCGCTGCTGCCCGACTTGCGACGGAGGAGGATCTTCAACGGGTTTCCCCTGAAGCCCCAGAACTCGCGAAAGCCGTTGTGCAGATAGCGCACATAGTGCTCCTGCAGCATTTCCGGGTTGTTGCCGAACACCGCGATTGCCGGCGGATTCGTCTCGACCTGCGTGGCGTAGTTCAGCTTGATCTCATGGCCGGCGGCCTGCGGCGGCTGGCGGCGCGCCAGCAGCTCCTGGAGCGCGTCGTTCACCTGCGACGTCGTGATGCGCTTGCGGCGCTCCTTGTCGACTTCGGTGATGATGTCGAGCACCTTGGTGACGCGCTGGCCGGTGAGCGCCGAGGTGAACAGGAACGGGACGAACTTCAGGAATGGCGCCTTCTCGGCGCACTCTTTTTCGAACTTCGAGGCCGTCTTGTCTCCCTTTTCCTCCTTGATGTCCCACTTGTTGACGACGACGATCAGTCCGCGCCCCGCTTCCCACGCAAGTGCCGCGATCTTGAGATCCTGATTATGCAGTCCCTCGGTCGCGTCGATCAGGAGCAGGCAGATGTCGGAGCGGTCGATCGCGCGCCGCGTGCGGAGCGAGGAGTAGAACTCAATTCCGTCTTCGAGCTTCGACTGGCGGCGGAGACCGGCGGTATCCACGAAGATCATCCGTCGGCCGTGGAACGTAAACGGCGTGTCGATTGAATCGCGCGTCGTCCCGGCGACATCGGAAACGACGAGCCGCTCCTCGCCGAGCAGCTTGTTGATGAACAGCGATTTCCCGACATTCGGCCGCCCGATGACGGCGATGCGCAAATCGTCGCCGGTGACGTCGTCCTGTTCGGGCGGGAGCTTTTTTACGAGCTCGTCGAGGAGGTCGCCCGAGTTCTTGCCGTTCTGCGCGGAGACCGGGTGCGGGTCGCCGGCGCCGAGTTTGTAGAACTCGTAGTAGTCGGTGCTCTTGGGATCGTCGACCTTGTTTGCGACGACGAGCCACGGCTTTCCCGACTCGCGCAGCAGCTCGGCGACGCGCGCATCACTCGGGTGGACGCCGACCTGCGCGTCCACGATGAGCAGCATGAGATCGGCTTCTGCAATCGCCTGTTTGACCTGTTTCCGGATCTCGACGTCCATCGGAAGCGACGAGTCCTCGCGGAGGCCGCCGGTGTCGACGAGCCAGAATGCGCGGCCGTTCCACTCCGCGCGCGCGTAGTGGCGGTCGCGCGTCGTGCCCGGTTCGTCGCTGACGATCGCGTTGTCACTGCCGATGATGCGATTGAAGAGCGACGACTTGCCGACGTTCGGGCGTCCAATGATCGCGACGACTGGCAAGCTCATGCCGCACCCGCCGGCTCGGGTTCGAGCGGCGAGGCTTCGAGTTCGAGCACGTCGATGAAGTCGTACGAGGCGTACACCGGCATCGCGAACTGTTCGCGAACGGCGGCGAACGATTCATCGTCGAGGAAGAGTCCGTTTTCGTTGATCGTTTCAGCGGGAATCAAAGCCAAGTCCAGATCGGTGCGAGCACCCAGTACGCGCCGGATGTCGGCACCAACGAGGAGGCCTGCGGTTGTGGTGGTGGGACCAAAGAGCGAGTTCTCTGCGTGAATCAACTCGAACCGAGCGCCGGTCGCGCCGGTAAGCTGCTCGAGCAGCGGCGGCATGAGCGGCATCATGGACGTTCCGGTGACGACGCCGATGTGCTTGCCGTCCAGGCGCGGGAGTCGCGCGAGGCCGTCGGCGACGCGCTCACGCAGCGCGGTCACGGCGCCGACGCCATTTTCGATCTGCGAGTAGTCGCCGTAAAAGGACGGCGGCGGGAGCTCGCGTCCCGAGAGCAGGTAGAGTTCATCCGAGCCGGTGACCCAGGTGAAGCCGCGCTCTTTCCGCGCCCGCTCACCCCATCGCTCTGCCGTGTCGAGGATGCGCGTGGCATTCTCCGCGTCCATCGACTTGCCGGTGTAGAGGTGCGAGAACTGCGTGAGCCCCACAGGGACGAGCGCGACGGTCAGGACCGCCTCGCCCATGTTCCAGAGGTCGGAGAGCGATTCTTCGAGGACGTCGCCGTCATTGAGGCCGGGGACGATGACCATCTGACCGTGGAACTGGATTCCACCCGCGGCAAGCGTGCCCAGCTGCTCCAGGATGTTCGGGACTCGCGGGTTGTTGAGGAGTTTCTTGCGCGCTTCCCACGGCGTCGCGTGCACCGAGACGTAGAGCGGCGAAAGACGATATTCGAGGATGCGCGCAATGTCGCGCTCTTTCACGTTGGAGAGCGTCGCGAAGTTCCCGTACGCGAAGGAGAGGCGATAGTCGTCGTCGCGAATGTAGAGCGGACGGCGGAGCCCCTTGGGCAGCCCCTCGACGAAACAAAACTCGCACCGATTGGCGCAGCGCCGGACTGTGGGTGGCTCGAGTTCGAGGCCCATCGGCTCGTTCTCGGGGCGCTCGACGTCGTACACAACCGACTCGCCGTCCGGAAGCGTCGCCTCGATCTCGAGCGTGTCCTCGGCGGTGAGGAACTCCCAGTCGAGAAAGTCGCCGAGCTCGCGCCCATTCACCGAGAGCAACGCGGTACCGGGCAGGATCCCCAGTTCGTCAGCGATGCTGCCGGGGTGGACTCGGGCGACTTTTACCATGATGTAACTTATCAAACTACACAGCGGAAAACAATGATTTGGAAGGACTTGCCGCTAGTCTGCGCGCAGCGCCTCCAGCGGATCAGCGCGCGTGGCGCGGACGGCGGGGATGGCGCAGGCCAGCGTCGACACGCATACGAGAAGCACTGTGGTCGCGCCGAACACGCGGAGGTCGGTCGCGCCAATTCCGTACAGCTCGGATTGGAGAAGCCGGGTCATCGCGAGCGCGCAAGCGACGCCAATGGCGAGCCCCACAGCGGGAAACGTGAGTCCCTCGCGCACAACGAGACGCACAACGGATTCCGGGCTGGCACCCAGTGCCATACGAATCCCCATTTCGCGTGTGCGGCGGCTGACGGCGTATGCGACGACCGCGTAAGTGCCCACCGCGGCAAGCAGCAGCGCGAACGCTCCGAATGCCCCAAAGAGCTGAGCATCAAAACCGTGGCGGGCCCACGATCCGCCGGCCCGCTCTTCCATCGTTTCCACATCGTAGAGCGGAAGGCCGGGCACGACGGAGGCGACGGCTTTTCGAACGGCGGGGACGATCGCCGCCGGCGCCACCAAGGTGCGCACGAAGACAGCGCGGGTCGCGTATGTGAACTGCCGGTACGGCGTGTAGAAACTCGCGCGGTTGGCTCGTCCATCCAGCGGCTCATCAGCAACGTCGCCCACGATTCCGACGATTTCGGCGCTCGAGTCGGGCCGATCGAAGCTGCTTCCGCCGCCGAACCATACTCGCGCACCGATCGGGTTCTCCCCGGGCCAAAATCGCCGTGCCGCAGTCTCGCTGATGATGGCGACGCGCGGATGCTCTGCGTCGTCGGCGTCGGTGAAAGCGCGGCCACCCACGAGCGGGATCCCAAGCGCCTTGAAGTGATCGGGCGCTATATAGTGCCGGTCAATCGGTGGCGCGTCGTCGAGCCTCGGCGGTACGGGCCTCCCCTTGATGATCAGCGTGCTGCTCGCGCTGCCGGATAGCGGCATGCCTCCGTCGACCGACACGGCGACGACACCCGGAACCTGAGCGACAGCGCCGACGACCCGCGAGACAAACCGCGGCGCCGCACTCGGCGGAACCAGCACCTCTGACGGCCGCACCCAGAACGTCAACAAATGATCGGTTCTGATCCCGATGTCAGTCTGTCGCATGCGCGTGAAGCTCTCGACCATCAACCCCGCCATGACGACCAGCAGCACCGCAAGTGCCGTCTCGAGGGCAACGATCGCCCCGCGCGCCGAAGGCCGCCGCAGCGACCCGCCACCGGCACTCGCACCGCGCGCACCGGCGTTCAGCTCGCCGACGGACTCAAGTTTGATGAGGCCGAATGCCGGGACGCACGCGGCGACGACCGCCGTCACGATCGCGATTGCCGCGCCGAACAGTACGACGCGCATTCCCCCTCCCGGCGCGTCGAAGGCGCCGATGCTGCCATAGAAGTTTCGCCCGAGCCGCACATTGGCGGGCACGGCCATGAGCGGACCGATCCACGACGCCACGGCCACGCCGGCCGCGCATCCCGCGCCCGCGGCGACGAATGCCTCGGCGCCGTAATGCCGGACCAGCCGCGCCGTAGTGCAGCCGAGCGCCGCACGCAGCGAGGCCTCGCGGCGACGCGCCGCAGCGCGACCGAGCAAAAGGTTGATCGCGTTGGCGCACGCGAGCAGGTGAAGCAGCGCCACCGCGCCGAGCAGCACGAACAGCGACGCGCGTGTCTGTTCGTCGATACGTGCGGAATTCAGCGACAGGGCGCTCGCCGTGACCAGTTCGCCGGGGCCCAGATCGTTCGGAGGAAGTTCCGCATTGATGCGCGTGCCGAGCGTGGCAAGCTCCGCGTTCGCGCGGGAGAGGTCGGTGGCCGGGGAGAGACGCGCAATGACGCTGATGAAGTTCTGGTTTGTCGTGAGGTATTCGGCGTACGTCAGCGACGGCGCCATCGTCGCCGGAAGCCAGAGCTCCGCCTTGTCCGTCACGCCACGAAATCCACGCGGCGCGATGCCGATCACCGTGAGCGGCACGCCGTTCACAATCACCACGCGGCCGATCGCGGCGGGATCACCGCCAAAACGCCGCTGCCAGAGATCGTATCCGATCACAACGAGCGGCTGGCGGCCGGGCGCATCGTCCTCACTGGCCGCGAACGGGCGGCCGCGCATCATGGTGACACGCAGCACCGGGAAGTATTGCGAAGACACAACCTCGGCCGCGACAGATTCGGGGTCGCCGCCGCTCGCGATGTTCACGGTCGTCGGGCTGAAGTTCGCGACGAGCGAAAAACTGTGGGCGGACTCACGCAGCAATCGAATCCGCGGGTACGACCATCGTTCCGATCGCGCAGTGCCGTCCGGCGCGATCCGCCGTGTGTACAGCACGGCAATGCGCGCCGCGTCGACGAACGGAGGGCGGCGCCACACGGCTGCGTCCACTGCTCCGAATGCGAGCGTCAATGCGGCAACGCCGGCGGCGAGCGTCACGGCGATTGAAAGCCAGAATCCCCAGGCGCGGGCCAGCCGTCGGAACAATGAGGGGATCGTCACCGAGGCGTCCTACTTCGGCCGTACACGAATCGGCCCCTTGAATGTCCGCACCGTCACGTCGCCACCACCGCGACCGATGCGGAAGCGCACGGACTGCGGCCCCTCGGACGCGGGACGCATCGAGGCGAATCCGTTCACGATGGTGCCCGTGATGCTGGATAGCGTGAACTCTCCTGACGCATCGTGCGGCACGACAACATCCACTGCCCCGCTGTGGTTTGAGAAGTCGAGTATCGCACCTGTCACCGGAGCCCCGGTCCAACGGATGTCGCCGGACACCGATGAAAACTGTCCGCGCACGATCCCGCTGCCCGGCAGATCGAGTGCGCCGCTTATCGTCGAGATATCGGCGTCCTGCACCGCGCCACGCACGGTCATGCGGCCGGCACCACCGCGCGCGTGCACCCATGGCACCGTCGCGTTCAGGTCGACGTCGCCGCGCATGTCCTCGACCTCCACCGTCGCCGCCGTCCCCGACACGTGCACGGCGCCGGCAATCGTGTAGAACCATCCCGAGACGTCGGTTGCGTCGATGTCGCCGTTCACCGTCTTGACCGACGCCTGCGCGCCGCGCGGCAGGTAAATCTCGATGTCGCCATGCGGAGCCGGCTGGCCCGGCGCCGGGTCGTTGACCCCAATTTTCATCCCGCGCACATCCCCGACGGCGAAGTACGCGGTTCGCGGCGATACGTCACCGCGAACTTCAATCGAGTCATGGCTCCAGCCGATCAGCCGGACTGAGCCGGCCGAGTTGAACACCTTGATCGACGCTCCGGCGTTCAGGTGTCGCTGCGTCAGCACCGGATTCTTCCGCGCGATCTTCCCACGCGCGCCGGTGCCAATAGCCGGAACGGCCAGCAGTGCCGCCAGCGCGTACGTCGCGATGCGAGCGGCGCCCCACGTGTCATTCAGCATTGGCCACCCGCTTGAGAATGTCGACCTTTTCGCGATACGACGACGCCAGCAACCGCCGCAACACGGGATTGGCGGGATCCCGCGCGACCGCCGCGTCAAGCTCGGCGATCGCCGAATCGACGACGTGCAGGTCATGATCGATCGACGCGAGCGCCTCCGGGCGCACGAGTGACCGCTCCAACGAGAGCCGGTTGAACAGGATGCGCGCCTGCTCTTCGTAAAATCCGGCAGAGTCCGCCACGTTCGTGATCGCCGCTGTCGTCACCGGCGCAGGCGGCGAGGTCCTGCGCCCGAACATGAAGAGCGCAAATCCTGCAGCGACGGCGGCACCGGTCCACGCGACGGTCCGCAGCACATTCGCGCGCCGTACGGCCGGCATCGCCGACCCCGCGGACGGGAGGGCAACGATTTTCGAGCCATCAATCCGCTCGCGAATCGCCGGCCACAGCTCCTCCGGCACCGGGTGCGCCGAGCTGTCCGCGCGGACACGTTCACGGAGTTTCAACACACGTGGATCTTCACTGTCGTCGGGTTCTGTCATGGGTCGAGCAGGTTGAGGAGAGCGTTCCGCGCGCGCCACGCCTGCGCGCGCGCCGTGCCGGGTGCCGTGCCCGTGAGTGCCGCGACTTCATCGTGCGAGTACCCCTCGATGTCGTGGAGCACGAATGCGACGCGCGCACCGCGCGGCAGGCGCGCGAGCGCCGCATCGAGATCCATGCGAGCGTCCGCGCGCGCGTCGAACGCACCGCCCGCCTCGCTGAGCAGGTCAACATCGGCATCACTGAACCGCCCATCCTCGCGCCGCGCGGAACGCACTTGCTCGAGCACGGTGTTGACGGCAAGCCGGTGCAGCCAGGTCGCGAACGCGCTCTGCCCGCGAAAGGTCGTGAGCCGTTCCCACGCGCGGACGAACGCGTCTTGTGTGAACTCGCGCGCCTCGCGCTCGTCACCCGCCATGCGCCGGCAGAGCGCGTAGATCGCCGGCGCATGCGCCTTGTACAGCATCTCGAACGCGGCGACGTCGCCGGCCTGCGCGCGCCGCACGACGTCGTCGACCGGCGAAGTATCGTCCGATGACAAAGGTCCGGTCATGACCTTGCGGGTGAGATTACTTGCCTTCACGCGGCCGGTCAGCGGCGTGCCGCCGCGGCCAGTGTTGAATCAATCTCCTTTGCGGCCACGGCGCGAGGAATCTCGCTCCCTCCCTGCAACTGCGTCGGCACGCGCACGGATGCGACATTGCCTTCGCGGTCGAGCATGACGATTGCGGTCGTGGAGTGAAATCCGATCCGGAGCAGCCAGGTGCCGTCTGCCGGCCATTGTTTGCGGACGGCGAACACGCCCGGCCGCGACGTCGCGTCGAGGTGCACGGGCATCGACCGCCGAGCGCCGCTCACGATCCCCTCGGCCGAAGCAACAACGTCGGAGACCACCGGGACGCCGTCGCGGATCGTCGCGTGAATCAGCAAGACGGCGCCGTGGCTGTCCCGGTCGAACGGGTTGACCGGCGATTCGATCGAAAGCCAGGGCGGCCAGCGGAAGACGGCGGGCCGCGCAAACGCGACGGTGCCGAGCGCGAGTGCAAGAATGGGAACGATGAGGCGGCGCATTGGTCATCTCCGGTTGAGGTATCGCTTCAACCGATTGGATGACCGGACCCTGCGAAGTGCTTACAACGCCGTCCCCTTCGCGATTGCCTCGAGAATATCTGCCGTCGTTCGCCCCGTCTCCCGCGCCGCGCGACGAACGTCCTCGTACTCGGCCTTGGCTCGCTCTCCGCCACCCGGCAGCTGCACGGTCTTCACGGAGACCTGCCGGCCGAACACTTCAACCGACCCTGCCGTCCGCGGCAGCGCACGCCGGCTCACCGTGGAGCGGCGCACACCGATCGTGCTGCTCTCGCGGAGCAGCAAGTCTTCGAGGCGCGTTGCATCAGCCGGCCGGCACAGCACTTCAATCCGCACGCCCGGCCGTCCCTTCTTCATGATCGTCTGGAGCAAGACGACATCGAGCGCACCCGCGTCGTGCAGCAGCTCTGCTGCACTCGCGATGTATTCGCCTGCCATGTCGTCTATATCTGCCGCGAGCAAATGCAGCGTTTCACACTCCTCACCGCTTACCTCGGCGGGTTCACCGAGAATAATTCGCAGCGCGTTTGCCCGTCCTTTGGGATCTTTCGTTCCCGCCCCATAACCGCTCTTCAGCGGACGGTACTCCAGCGACGGCGCGCCGAGCGAAAGCACCTTCACGAGCGCAGCGCCCGTCGGCGTCGTGAGCTCCCCGCTCTCCGGCGGACCGTTACGCACGGACTGCCCCTCGAGCAGGCGCAGCGTTGCCGGCGCCGGAACGGCGAGTCGCCCGTGCGCGGCGTCCACGAACCCGTCGCCGAGCGCGATCGTTCCGCAGTACACCGCGGTCACGCCGATGAGATCGAAGCCCCAGATCGATCCGACGATATCGAGGATCGCATCCACGGCGCCGACTTCGTGCAAGTGCACCTTCTCGACTGTTGTGCCGTGGATCTCCGCCTCGCACATCGCGACTGCCTCGAACGCGGCGTTCGCCTTCTCCTTCACATGCGCCGGAGCGGGCGATGCCTCGACGATCGCCTTGATGTGCTTCAGGTGACGACCGTGCGGCTGAGGAGGAATGTCGAAGTCCACTTTCCAGCTCGCGATCTCGCCGCGCTTCACCCGTTCGATGCGCACGCCGATGCCTTCGAGGCCAAGCGTCGCCGGGAGCGCGCGCAGCCACTCCGGGTCGAGGCCAAGGTCGAGCAGCGCGCCGAGGGTCATGTCCCCCGCTATCCCACTGAATGGGTCCAGGATGGCAATCATTGATTCGTGCGGAAGCAATGCGGAGTGCGGAGGAGGAATGCGGGATGCTGAAGGGAGGCGGGATTTACCAACGGTAGCTGGCGCCGGATCCGGTGTTGAACACTACCACGGTCGCGTCTTTCGAGACGAGTCCGGCCTCGACCATCTTTTTCGCGACGCTGATCCCGCAGCCGCCTTCGGGGGCGGCGTCGATCCCGCTGGTGGACGCGAGGTGGAAGGTTGCCGCGCGAATCTCCTCCTCCGATGCCCCGAATGCGCCCCCGTTGCTCTCCTTCAGCGTCCGCAGCACCCAGCGGTCGCCGAATGGCCCCGGCACGCGAAGTCCGCTCGCGTGCGTCGCCGGGTTTTCCCACGGTGCCGCACGGTCCGCACCGTCGTTGAACGCACGCACCAGCGGCATGCAGCCTGCCGCCTGCGCGATCACCATCTTCGGCTTGGCCGTCTTCGGCGCGAGCCACCCCCATTCGACCATTTCGCCGATCGCCTTCCAGATGCCGATCGTCCCCTCCCCGCCGCCTGTCGGATAAACAATGACGTCGGGCAGCGTCCAGCCGAGCTGCTCCGCGACCTCGAACCCCATCGTCTTCATCCCTTCCACGCGGTACGGCTCGCGCACCGTCGCGACGTTGAAGAACCCGCTCTCCTTCGCGAACTGC
>JBOHTH010000325.1:0-11532 GCA_050733535.1 Gemmatimonadaceae bacterium
ACTCCCCGCGGGGCTGGGAAGGGGAATTCCCTCGGTCAGGCTATACGACCACGTGCCGGCGACTACGGTGATTCCCGCTGAGTCAGGCCCGTCCGTGCTGCCGGGACAGCCGGTGAGCAGCGGCGCAGCGAGCGCAACGAGGACGGCCGCAACACGGCCATAGGATACCAGAGATTTGGCGGCGGACGTCATGGCAGTTACCGTCTGTCGGTGAGAGTTGCACTGACATAGCTTCCCGTGCGACACCCAGCAAGCCCTTTCATTGCGCGCACGCGGCGCTGAGTCATAGACTTTATCGATGATTCAGCGTTGCAGCTGGGCCGGTGACGACGCGCAGATGCAGGCGTATCACGACACCGAGTGGGGCGTTCCCCAGCACGACTCCCGGATGCTTTGGGAGATGCTGATGCTCGAGGGCTTCCAGGCCGGCCTCGCCTGGATCATCGTCCTCCGCAAGCGCGACGAGTTCCGCAAGGCGTTCGCGGGCTTCGATCCCAAGAAAGTCGCGAAGTTCAATGCGCGCGACATCGCGCGTCTCATGAACAACGCCGGCATCATCCGCGCACGCGCGAAGATCGACGCCACCATCCGCGGCGCGCAGCTCTACTGTGAGATGGCCGAACGCGGGGAATCCTTTGATGACTATTGCTGGTCGTTCACGAGCGGCAAGGTCATCGCGGGCGACGGCAAGAAGTTCCTCGCAACGTCCCCGCTCTCCGAAAAGATCTCCAAGGACATGAAGGCGCGCGGGTTCAAGTTCGTCGGGCCCACGATTGTCTACGCCTGGATGCAGGCGGTCGGAATTGTGAACGATCACTCCGTTCGCTGTTATCGCCGGCAGTAGCTACTTTATCCTGCTCCAACATCCCATCCAGAGGTCAACATGCCACAGTATCTGATCGTGCGAAATATTCCGGGCGCCGGAAAACTTTCTGGGGCCGACCTCAAGGCGATCTCGCAGAAATCCTGCGGCGTGCTGAACTCGATGGGCCCGTCCATTCAGTGGGTTCAGAGTTACGTCACCGGTGATCAGATCCACTGCATCTACCGCGCGCCGAACGCAGAAATGGTCCGCGAGCACGCGCGCCTTGGCGGATTCCCCGCGGACCAGGTGTCGGAGATCACGACCGTCATCGACCCGACGACGGCCGAGTAGTAAAAACCCTACCACGGATTTCGCGGAAACGCGCGGATCAAACCGCTGCGGGTCGCGTAGGGATGCTGTCCCTCAACTCAACGGAAAACTGACATGAGTGAATCCAACCGAACCGTCGAGGAGCTCAAGGTCGCGGGCGAGAAACTGAAGGACACCGTCAAAAATCTTGTTCATGAGGGGAACGTCCGGCGCATCATCGTCAAGAACGGCGAAGGGCGGGTGCTCCTCGACATGCCGCTCAGTGCGGGACTCGCGGGCGCGATCCTGCTGCCGCTCCTGACGGCGATCGCGGGAATCGTCGCGCTCGCGAAAGAGTTCACCGTCGTCATCGAGCGCGAACCCGAGACGAAGGCCTAAAGGGCAGCCGTCCGGCTTGTGGCCCGCCGGAGCATCCACCGGTAGAGCGCAAACACGAGCCCGACGAAACTCAGCACGCCAAGCGCATTCGCCGGCGCAAACGTTTCCGGAACGAGCGCGATCGGCGCGTCACTGGACGTCGCCACGATCAAGCCTGCGTTGATCACGCCAAACAAGCTCTCACCGACGATCATCCCGGATGCCACGAGCGTGCCGAGCCGCTCCGCGCGAGCGGGCTCCGCAGAACGCGCCGCACGCCTGTTATACCAGTGCCCCACCACGGCGCCCACGACCACCGCGAACGTCGCCGACATCGGGAGATAAATGCCGATGCCCACAGCCAGCGCCGGCAGGCTTTCCTTCTTCGTCGCCTTGAGTACCGCATCGACGGCAATCAGTCCCGCTCCAACCAAGCCGCCGATTCCAATCATGTTCCAGTCGAGGCTGCCGCCGATCACGCCCTGCGCGAGCGCCGCAATCAGCGTGGCTTGCGGCGCCGGAAGCGGATGCTGCGTGATCACGCCGATGTTCGGCGCGCCGGCAAAACCGTATGCCTTGGCCAGCAGATTGAGCACCGACGGAATCACCGCTGCGCCCGCGCCGACACCGACAATCAGCGCGATCTGCTGTTTGATCGGCGACGCGCCGACGAGCTGCCCAGTCTTGAGATCCTGAAGGTTGTCGTTCGAGATCGTCGCGCACGCAAAGACGATCGCCGTGACAAACAGCGCAAACGCCACGAGCACCGGCCGATTCTCAGGCGTCGGCTTCACGGCGATCGCCACCACGGACGCGCACGCGACAATCCCCAGAATGCCGATGCCCGAAATCGGACTGTTCGACGCACCGATCAGACCGGCCATATAGCCCGCGACGCCCGCGATCAGAAATCCCACGACGAACACGAACGGCACGGCGATCAGCGTCAGCATCACCGCGTGCGGCGCGAGCGCGGTGGAGCGGGCAAAACTGAATGCCAGCCAGCCAGTCAGCGCGAGGCAAGCGATCGCGATGCCAATGATCCAGCTCGGCGCCAGGTCGCGATCGAGCGCGTCGCCGCTGCCCGCGGCCTGCGACGAGCGCAGCGTGCTGACGAGCCCGCCCACCACGGGTTTCGCGAGCGTCGCGAGCGTCCAGATCGCGGACACCGCGATCGCCCCGGCGCCGATGAATCGCACCTGTGTGCGCCAAAGCATCATCGCGTTCGACGCGAACGACGCGGCATCCACCGGGTGCAGTGCGGTAAGAATTGGCACGGCGCCCGCCCACGCGATGAGCAGCCCGACGCCCATCGCGAGTCCGACTTCCAATCCCACGAGATGTCCCGCGCCAAAGAGCGCGAGGGACCATGCGACGTCGTAGCCGCTCGCCGAATTCCCGCTCACGCGAAAGACTGCGCTGATCTCGGCCGCTACAATGCGAGTGGCCGCGACGATCGCGAGGCCCGCCGACGCCACGGTGCCGAGGATCACGGCGGTAAGCCCTTCGCGCGCCTCGGTTGGATCCGCCTCGGCATCGCCGCGTGCGCTCGCTCCTACCTTCAGCACTTCCGCTGCTGCCACGCCTTCGGGATACGGCAGATCCGAATTCGTGACGAGCGCGCGCCGCAGCGGAATCGTGAACAACACGCCTAGCACTCCGCCGCTCACACAGATCAGGAACGACTCCCAGAACGGAAAGCCCGTCCACCAGCCCACAATCACGAGGCCGGGGAGCACGAAGATAATGGCGGAGAGCGTGCCGGCCGCAGATGCAACGGTCTGCACGATGTTGTTCTCAAGAATCGACGAATCCTTCACGGCGCTCAGGATCGCCATGGAGATGACGGCCGCCGGTATCGACGACGCGAACGTCAGCCCGACCTTGAGTCCGAGGTAGACATTCGCGGCGGTAAAGACGGTCGTGATCAGCGCGCCGAGCACCAGGCCGCGGATCGTGAGTTCCTTGGTTTTCATGCCGCTAATGTTCAGTCGTTTCAGGAGCTACGGATAGGGGCGCGGGCGAAGGTCCGGAAGCGTTATACTCCCCCATGCTGACGAACCCGCCAAACCGATGAAGGTCGTCACCGTCGGGGGCGGGCCGGCTGGCCTCTATTTCGCCCTGCTCCTGAAAAAGCAGAATCCGGCGCACTCGGTGACCGTCCTCGAGCGAAACGGGCCGCTCGACGCCTACGGCTGGGGCGTCGTTTTTTCAGAGCAAACACTGGGCAATCTCCGCGACGCCGACGCCGAGAGCTACGACGAAATCACGCGGTCGTTCGCGCGCTTGGACGACATCGACGTCTGCGTGAACGACTCGACGATCACATCCGGCGGTCACGGGTTCAGCGGCATCGCCCGGCGCGCACTTCTCGAAATACTTCAGCGGCGCGCGGTGGCGCTCGGCGTGGACCTTCGGTTCGGCGTGAACGTTACGGATCCCGAGGGCCTGAGCGCACCGGGGCTCGGCGACGCCGACGTCATCGTCGCGGCCGACGGCGTGAACAGCGGCATCCGGCGCAAGTATGCCGGCGCGTTCGAGCCCGACATCGACGTGCGCACCGCGCGCTATATCTGGCTCGGGACGACGCGCATGTTCGACGCGTTCACGTTCATGTTCGCGCAGACCGGGCACGGCGTATACCAGGCACATGCGTATCGCTTCGACAGCACACACTCCGCGTTTATCGTCGAGTGCGACGAGCGCTCATGGCGCGCGGCAGGATTCGACCGCATGGACGTCGCGGCAAGCGTCGCCGCGTGCGAGAAGCTCTTTGCGCCGTGGCTCGCCGGTCACCCGCTGCTCGAAAACACGCCGCCACACTTACGCGAGCATCCGTGGGTGAGCTTCACGCGCGTGAGCAACACGCGCTGGCATCACGGCAACGTGGTGATGATCGGCGATGCCGCGCACACGGCGCATTTCTCCATCGGCTCAGGCACGAAGCTCGCGATGGAGGATGCCATTGTGCTCGCGCGTGAACTGAGCGCCGCCGGGGAGATCGGCGTCGAGGCCGCGTTTGCCAAGTACGAGGCCGCCCGGCGCACCGAGGCGCTGCGCCTGCAAAATGCAGCGCGCAACTCGATGGAATGGTTCGAGAACGTGCGGCGCTACATTCACCTCCCGCCGCAACAGTTTGCGTACAGTCTGCTCACCCGCAGCCAGCGCGTCGGACACGAGAACCTGCGGCTGCGTGATTCCAAGTATCTCGCGGGCCTCGAACGCTGGTTCGCCGGCAAACCGGCGGTGCCGCCAATGTTCACGCCGTTTTCGATCGGCGGATTGGAGGTGCGCAATCGCGTTGTCGTGTCACCGATGGACATGTACTCCGCAAAAGACGGCACGCCGAACGACTTTCATTTCATGCACCTCGGCGCGCGCGCACTCGGCGGCGCAGGGCTGATCATGACCGAGATGACCTGCGTCTCGCCCACCGGCCGCATCAGCCCCGGCTGCACCGGGATGTACACCGACGAACACATGGGCGAATGGCGGCGCATCGTGAGCGCGGTGCATGCGTGGTCGCCGGCGAAGATCTGCCTGCAGCTCGGCCACTCCGGCCCGAAAGGGTCGACGAAAGTGATGTGGGAAGGGAACGAAGAGCCGCTCGACACCGGGAACTGGGAGGCGATCGCGCCTTCGGCTATCGCGTTTCGCGCCGGAATGCAGACGCCGCGCGCGATGACGCGAACGGATATGGAGCTCGTGCGCGACGAGTTCGCGCGCGCCGCACGCCTCGCGGGCGACGCCGGGTTCGACATGCTCGAACTCCACTGCGCGCACGGCTACCTGCTTTCCAGCTTCATCACGCCCGTCTCCAACACACGCACGGACGTGTTTGGCGGATCGCTCGCGAACAGGCTGCGCTTTCCGCTCGAAGTCCTCGCCGCGGTGCGCGCCGCATGGCCGTGGGGAAAGCCGATTTCGGCCAGAATCTCCGCCACCGACTGGACGGCCGACGGCATCACGCCCGAGGAAGCCGTTCAGATCGCCCGCGCCCTGCATGAAGGCGGCGCGGACATCATTCATGTCTCAGCGGGCCAGACTTCTGCGAGCGCAAAGCCCGTATATGGACGGATGTTTCAGACGCCCCTGAGCGACCGGATTCGCAACGAAGCCCGCGTTCCGACGATAGCGGTCGGAAACATCACCGAGGCCGATCAGGTGAACGCAATTATCATTTCCGGGCGTGCGGACCTCTGCGCGCTGGCCCGGCCGCACCTCTCCGATCCAAATTGGACTCTCCACGCGGCGGCGCAGCAGGGCTATCGCGACCAGTGGTGGCCGGTGCAGTATCTCTCCGGGCGGGAGCAAATGGAGCGCTTGCTTCAACGGCAAAAAGAAATGGATAGTCCCGGCTCGGGTTCCATATGAATACTTCCAGAGGCGAGCGGCCGCTGAACGGTCAGCACGCGATCGTCACGGGCGGCGCGCGCGGAATCGGTGGGGCGATCTCGGCCGCGCTCGCGCAGGCAGGTGCGCGCGTCACGATCATGGGACGCGACCAGGCGAAACTCGACGCGCACGTGCGAACGCTCGGCGCAAACGCGACCGCCATGGCGTGCGACGTTTCTGACGCGAGCGCCGTGGCCGCCGCGTTTCAGCGGGCCGGCGCTGCGGACATACTCGTGAACAACGCCGGTCAGGCGAAGAGCGAAAAGTTCATGAACACGACGAGCGAGATTTGGGATCGCATGATCTCCGTGAATCTCACCTCGACATTTCTTTGCACGCAGGCTGTTCTGCCGTCGATGCTCAAGGCCGGCCGCGGGCGCGTGGTGAATATCGCATCGACCGCCGGCGTTGCCGGCGCCAGCCGGATGACGGCCTATGCCGCCGCAAAACACGGCGTGGTGGGGCTCACGAAATCGCTCGCGCTCGAGACCGCCAAGTTCGGCGTCACGGTGAACGCCGTTTGCCCGGGATACACCGACACCGACATGACGGAGACCGGCGTGCGCGAACTTATGGGAGCGAAGAAGATCTCTTACGATGAGGCTCGGGCGATGATAACGCGGGTGATTCCGCGCGGCATCATGACGACGCCCGAAGAGGTCGCGAGTGTCGTGGTCTTTCTCTGCTCGCCCGCGGCGGCGGCGGTGACCGGCCAGGCGATTGTGGTTTCCGGCGGAGAAGCGATATGACCGGGATCAGCGTGACGGACATCAAGCCGCGGACTTTTCAGTGGTCCGTGACAGATCGCGTTGCGACCGTCACACTCGACCGGCCCGAGCGCAAGAATCCGTTGACGTTCGAGATGTACGACGAGCTCCGCAACACATTTTATAGCCTCCAGCACGTGTCCGGCGTGCGCGCGGTGGTAATCACGGGCAGCGGGAATAATTTTTCGTCCGGCGGCGACGTGCACGAGATCATCGGACCGCTGGTGAAGTTCAAGGACGAGGGCCGCGCCGACGAGCTGCTCAAGTTCACGACCATGACCGGCGATCTCGTGAAAGCGATGCGCGCGTGCCCGCAGCCGATCATCGCCGCGGTCGACGGCATCTGTGCGGGCGCCGGCGCGATCCTCGCGATGGCGAGCGATCTCCGGTACGGCACCGCTCGCAGCAAGGTCGCGTTTTTGTTCGTACGGGTCGGGCTCGCCGGAGCCGACATGGGCGCGTGCGCGATCCTTCCGCGCATCATTGGGCACGGGCGGGCGAGCGAGCTGCTCTTTACCGGCCGATTCATGGGCGGCGAGGAAGCCGAGCGCTGGGGCTTCTACAATAAGGTATGCACGCCGGAGGCTCTGATGACGGATGCCGCCGCAATGGCACGCACCATCGCCTCGGGACCGACTGCCGCGCACGCGATCACCAAGCGCGCGCTGCACGAGGAGTGGAGCATGGGCATCGACGAAGCCATTGCGTTTGAGGCCAAGGTGCAGGCCGAGTGCATGCAGACGGAGGATTTTGCGCGCGCGTATCGCGCGTTCGCCGCGAAACAAACGCCAGCGTTCGAGGGAAACTGATCCTGCAAGACGAGCATCTCCGCTGGCCCTTTTTCGGCGAGCCGCACCGCGAGCTCGCGCGCAAGCTGCGCGCGTGGATCGGGAGTGAATCTCTGGCGCGCGCCGCGGGCGGCCATGACGTCGACGCCGAGTGCCGTGCGCTGGTAAGCAGGCTCGGTTCCGCCGGCTGGTTGCGGATCTGCGTGCCCGCCACGCATGGCGGCGCGTTTGAGAAACTCGACGTGCGCGCGCTCTGCCTGTGCCGCGAACTGCTCGGCGAAGCCGACGGCCTCGCCGACTTCGCGTTCGCGATGCAGGGGCTCGGCGCGGGGCCGATCTCGCTGTTCGGGTCTGATGCGCTCAAGCAGCGCTACCTGCCGGCCGTGTGCCGCGGCGAGGCAATCGCGGCGTTCGCACTGTCGGAATCCGGTGCCGGATCCGACGTAACGGCCATGCAAACCAGTGCGCGCCGCGACGGCTCCGCGTGGATCCTCGACGGAGAGAAGACGTTCATTTCGAACGCGGGCATCGCGGATCACTACGTGGTGTTCGCGCGGCTCCCAGACGAAGGCGATCGCGCGTTTGGTGCGTTCGTGGTGGATGCCGGCAATCCGGGCCTCGCCGTTACCGAGCGCATCGAGACGCTCGCGCCGCACCCACTCGGAACTGTCTCGTTCGCCAACTGCCGCGTGAGCGACGGCGCCGTCGTCGGCCCGCATGGCAAAGGCCTGCGGGTCGCGCTCGGAACGCTTGACGTATTCCGCTCCACGGTCGCGGCCGCGGCGCTCGGGTTTGCGCGGCACGCGCTTGCGGAAGCAACCGCGCATGTGAAATCGCGCAGTGTGTTCGGCAAGCCGCTGGCCGAGCATCAGCTGACGCAGGCGAAGATCGCGGAAATGGCGCTCGCCATCGACGCGAGCGCACTGCTCGTGTATCGCGCGGCCTGGACGCGCGATACGGTCGCGGACCGCGTGACACGCGAAGCAGCCATGGCCAAGTTGTTCTCCACGGAAAGCGCGCAACGGGTGATTGACGACGCCGTTCAGCTGCTCGGCGCGCGCGGGCTGATTGCAGGAACGCCCGTCGAGCGCCTGTATCGTGACATTCGCGCGCTGCGCATTTACGAAGGCACAAGCGAGGTGCAGCGATTGATCATCGCGGAGGCGGTGCTTGGCGAGTAGGTCGGGTTACGCCGACCGTTTTACGCGCGACGCGCTCCCCCCAGCGCCGCTCTGGCCGGAACTGCGATTTGATCTGGCCGCCGGCATCGAATACCCTGAGCGGCTGAACTGCGCCACTGAACTGCTCGACGCGATGGTTGATAAGGGCAACGGCGACCGTCCGGTGATTCATTTCCCGGGTGGCATGTGGACGTACGCCGAGTTGCTCGCGCGCGCGAACCAGATCGCGCATGTGCTCGTGGAGGATCTGAGCCTCGTGCCGGGCAATCGTGTGCTGCTGCGCGGATACAATAATCCGATGATGGCGGCGTGCTGGTTCGGGATTCTCAAGGCTGGTGGGGTGGTGGTATGCACGATGCCGATGCTGCGCACGCGCGAGCTTACCTCGACCGCCGACAAAGCGCGGATCACGCTCGCGCTCACCGACGCGCGCATCGCCGACGATTGCGAGACGGCAATGCGGACGAAAGGCACGGGCGAGCCGCGCACCGGCGGGCGCAGCGTTTCGTTCGGGTCGGGTGACGACGCATCGGCCGAGCTGGATCGTTTGATGCAGGGAAAGCCGGTGGCGTTCGCGAACTGCGACACCGCCGCCGACGACGTCGCGTTGATCGCGTTCACATCCGGCACGACAGGCGAGGGAAAGGGCACGATGCATTTCCATCGCGACGTCCTCGCGATCTGCGACTGCTTTCCGGTGCATGTGCTGGGTGCGAACCCGGACGACGTGTTCTGCGGCTCGCCGCCGTTCGCATTCACATACGGCCTCGGCGGGATACTGCTTTTCCCGATGCGCATTGGCGCCAGCGCACTGCTCCTGGAACAGGCATCTCCGCCGCATTTGCTGGACGCGATCGAGCGCTACAGGCCGACGATCACCTTCACCGCGCCCACGGCGTATCGCGCAATGAACGCGATGCTGGCCGGCCGCGATGTGACGAGCCTTCGCAAGTGCGTTGCGGCGGGCGAGACACTTCCGCGCGCGACGTTCGAAGCGTGGGAGCGCGCCACCGGCATCAGGATTATCGACGGCATCGGCGCGACGGAGATGCTGCACATTTTTATAAGTGCCTCGGGCGACGACATTCGCCCGGGGTCGACCGGGAAAGTGGTGACCGGTTACGAAGCGATGGTCGTCGACGCGAACGGTGCGCCCGTTCCGAACGGCACGGTGGGAAAGCTGGCGGTGCGCGGTCCGACGGGCTGCCGATATCTCGACAATATTGAGCGGCAGAAGACGTACGTGCAGAACGGCTGGAATCTCACCGGCGATTCGTACGTGCGCGACGACGACGGCTACTATTGGTATCAGGCGCGAACGGACGACATGATTATTTCGTCGGGGTACAATATTTCCGGCCCTGAGATCGAGGATGTTCTCCTGCGCCACGCGAAGGTGAAGGAGTGCGCGGTGGTGGGACTTCCGGATGAGGAGCGCGGGCAGTGCGTGAGCGCGTTCATCGTGCTGATCGATGGCACGACCGGCGGGCCTGAACTCGCGAAGGAGATGCAGGATTTTGTGAAACGCGAGATCGCGCCATACAAATATCCGCGTCGCGTCGAGTTCGTGAGCGCGCTGCCGAGGACGGCCACGGGCAAACTTCAGCGATACCGGCTACGGGAGACGAACGGCGCATGAGCGAGTTCGACGCGATTAGTCCAATCGGATGGAAGTCCGGCGCCGGTTATGCGCACGGCATCAGCACGCCGGCGGCGCGCATCGTCGTCACGGCCGGACAGATCGGCTGGAATCCCGTGACATGCGCATTTGAGACCGACGACTTCGTCGCGCAAACCGCGCAGGCGCTTCGGAACATCGTCGCGATTCTCGAAGCCGCGGCCGCGACGCCCGCGCATGTGGTTCGGCTCACGTGGTACATCACCGATCGCGACGCGTACCTGAACGCCCGCAAGGAAATCGGCGACGCCTACCGAGAGATCATGGGCCGGCATTTCCCGGCGATGTCGGTGGTGGTGGTCAGAGCGCTGCTCGAGGCGCGTGCCAAGGTAGAGATCGAGGCCACGGCGGTCGTGAATTAGCGCGAGTGGCACCGTTGCGCTTCAGCGGGCGAATCGAAATCACCGGCATCAATCCGTACGTGCGTGTGAGCGCGGCGCGTGCGCGCGCACTCAAGCCGGACTGGAAGCGGCCGTTGCCGGTGCTCGTGCGCATCAACGGCCATCCGGCGAAAAAGCCTTGGCGCATCAACATGATGCCGATGGGCAACGGTGATTTCTATCTCTACCTGCATGGCAGCGTGAGGGCCGCGTCGAACACGAAGGTCGGCGATCGCGTGAAAGTAGAAGTGGAGTTCGACGCGGCGTATCGTGGCGGGCCGGCGCGGATGCCGGCGTGGTTCCGGGCGCCGCTCACGAAGAGCGCCAAGGCGATGCGCGCGTGGAAGGCACTCACGCCGAGCCGGCAGAAGGAGGTCTTGCGCTACCTGCTGCGCCTCAAGTCAGCCGAGGCGCGCGAGCGAAATCTCAAGCGGGCGCTCGAGCAGCTCTCGACGCAGGGGCAATGACAGCCTATAAGCTGTTATAAAGGCCATTTATAACAGCTTATAGACTGTGACCTATTCGGCGCGGAGCGCCTCCATCGGGTCCACCCGCTTCGCCCGCATCGCCGGCACCAGGCTCGCGAGCACGGCAACCGCGAGCAGCACGAGCCCCACCCCGCCGAGCACATACGGATTGTTCGGCGACGTCTCATAGAGCAGCGGCTTCGCAAACTTCCCCGCCCACAGCGCGATTCCGGTTCCGGCAATCACCCCGATCGCCGAAATCATCACGCTGCTCTTGAGCACGAGCGCGATGATGCTCGAGCCCTGCGCGCCGAGCGCAATGCGAACGCCGATTTCCTGCGTGCGCTGGATGATGGTGTAGGGGTTGGTGCCATAGATTCCGAC
>JBOHTH010000326.1:0-11869 GCA_050733535.1 Gemmatimonadaceae bacterium
GCGCCGAGTACCGTCACGAGTGCCGTCACGGCATTCTACGCATCGAAGTTCGAACGACAGCCCGATGCCGCGACGCTCACCGCGCTCGGGCGCGCGCTGTTCTTTGACGCGACACTCTCGGCATCGGGACGCATGGCGTGCGCCACCTGTCATGACCCCGCATACGCCTGGGGCCCGCCGAATGCCCGCGCGGTGCAGCTCGGCGGAGCGGACCTGCGGACACCCGGCGTCCGAGCCGTGCCATCCCTGCGTTACCAGCAGGACACGCCGCCGTTCAGCGAGCACTTCACGGACGACGATGACGATGACGGCATGGACCAGGGTCCGGCCGGTGGCCGCGACTGGGACGGGCGGGCATCGTCGGCACACGAGCAGGCGCGCACGCCGTTGCTCTCTCAGTTCGAAATGGCGAATGCGGACAGCACCGCAGTCGTTGCAAGACTGCGGGCGTCTCCAAACGCGGCGCCATTTCGCAGAGCATTTGGAGACCAGGTGTTCGACACG
Organism: Gemmatimonadaceae bacterium; assembly: GCA_050733535.1. GTDB lineage: Bacteria > Gemmatimonadota > Gemmatimonadetes > Gemmatimonadales > Gemmatimonadaceae > Fen-1231. The sequence goes on from JBOHTH010000326.1 coordinate 505, forward strand.
CCCACGCTCGCCTGGAACGGCCTCCTGATGGCGTTCGAAGTGTTCCAGCAGAGCCCCGCGGATTTCTATCCATACACCAGCAAGTACGACGCGTACCTCCGCGGAAAAGTGCCGCTGAGCGCGCAAGAGGCACGCGGACTAGCCCTGTTCAACGATCCCGCCAAGGGGAATTGCGCGCAGTGCCACCCGAGCGGCATGCAACGGGGCGCCGCGCCCCAGTTCACCGATCGCGGCTTCGTCGCGCTCGGCGTGCCGCGCAACCGCGCGATTCCCGCCAATGCCGATCCCGGCTACTTCGACCTCGGCCTGTGCGGGCCGCTGCGCAGCGATCTCAATGCGCACACCGAATACTGCGGCATGTTCAAGACACCGACGCTGCGCAATGTCGCGCTGCGCGCGGCGTTCTTCCACAATGGTGTTTTCAAGTCGCTGGAAGAAGTCGTACGCTTTTATCAGCAGCGCGACGTGCGGCCGGGGACGTTTTATCCGCACGGCGCGAAATTCGATGACCTCCCGCGGGCCCACCGCGCGAACGTCACGTTCGACCCGCCGTTCTCCAACGGCACCCCGGCGGCACCGCGCTTCACCAACGCGGAGGCCGCGGACATCGTCGCGTTTCTTCGCACGCTCACCGACGGCGACACGCATGCGGCGCCGCGCGAATGACCTCCCGCCGGTTGCCGCTGGCGGATCGATTCCACACATTCTGACAGACAACCGGCCGCACGAACTGACCGCACCTTTTAACTCCACAGCCGATGCCCAACCACCGCAGCCGCAGGGAATTCCTTGGCATCACCGGGGCCGGCATCGCGGGAGCAGTCGGAGCGCCCCTGCTCGGCGCATCCGCGTCGGCGGAACCGAACGCCGATCTCATGCACGCGATGCGGCCCAATGCGCAGGGCGCGACCGTCCGCGCGCAGGACGCCGACCTCGTCGTCCACAACGCGAAGGTCTACTCCGTGGACGCGCGCATGCCGAAGGCCCAAGCCTTCGCGGTGAAGGGCGGCCGCTTCATGGCTGTTGGGAGCAACGCGGATATCCGCGGACTGATCGGCAAGGGAACCCAGACGTACGACGCAAAGCAGATGACCGTCGTCCCCGGCTTCATCGACACGCACAATCACGCGCCGGGTGAGGTACTCCTCTATGAAGTGCTCGTCGGGAATCCGTACGTGGTCGAGTTCGTCACGATCGCGAGCATCGTCGAGAAGCTCAAGGCCAAGGCGCGTGAGACGCCGGCCGGCATGTGGGTGAACGGCTATTTCTTCGACGACACCAAGGTGAAGGACAACCGGCTCATCAACGTCCACGATCTCGACGAAGTCTCGAAGGACCATCCCGTCGCGGTGCACCATCGCGGCGGCCATACGTCGTTCTACAACAGCAAGGCCTTCGAACTGGCGGGAATCACGAAGGACACGCCGAACCCCGCGGGCGGGACTTACGACCACGACGCCGCCGGCGAGCTCAACGGCCGCGTGACCGACCGCGCCACCGGCGCGCTCAATCGCGTCGGCGTGCGTCCCACATTCACTGCGGCGCAGCGCGAACAGCGCGCGCGCGAAGGCCTCGCGTTCATTTCAAAGCAGTTCGTGAGGTACGGTCTCACGAGCGTGCACCACGAGGGCGGCAACCTCGCCGCGCTCCAGGCCATCCGCGCCGACGGCAAGCTGCTCCATCGCGTGAGCTACGAGGCGAGCGGGACTGTGCTCGAGGCGATGATCAGCGCCGGAATCGCGAGCGGCTTCGGCGACGAGTGGATCCGTTTCGGCGCAACTTCCGAGCACACCGTGGACGGCTCGTTCTCCGAGCGCACGATGGCGCTCAGCACGCCGTACGTCGGCGTCGAGCCGCCATACAAGGGGAACCTGACCGAAACGCCGGACACGCTCAATGCGTGGGCGGAGCGCGTGCATCGCGCGGGGATTCAGCTCAACTGTCACGCCAACGGGGACGTCGCGATCGACATGACGCTCACGGCGTACGAGCGAGCGCAGAAGATGCTCCCGCGGGCCGATGCACGCCCCAAGATCACGCACTGCACGCTCATCAACGACGACCTCATCAGACGAATGAAGGCGCTCGGCGCCGTGCCGGCGCCATTCACCTCATACGCGTACTACAACACCGACAAGTTCACATACTACGGCGAAGCGCTCATGAAGCGGTGCATGGCGTACCGCACGTTCATCGACAACGGCATCACCGCCGCGGCGGGATCCGACTTCAGCCCCGGGCCGTTCGACGCCCGCATGGGAATCCAGGGCATGGTGACGCGCACCGGCTGGGACGGCGGCAAGTGGGGACTCAACCAGCGCGTGAGCGTGGCCGAGGCGCTGCAGATCAACACGCTCAACGGCGCGTACAACTCGCACGAGGAATCGATCAAGGGGTCGATCACGCGGGGGAAGTTTGCCGACTTCGTGGTGATGGCGGACGACATGCACACGATTGATCAGGAGAAGATCAAGGATATTGAGATTGTGAGGACGTACGTCGGAGGGACAGTCGTCTATCACGCGTGATGATCTCGACCCGCTGCGGGCTGCGGAGGGACCGCAGAGATCAGTTCAGCGAACGACGATCGGCGCTGTCCAGCGGAACGTCCCCCACTCCAGAACGAGCGACCCGCGTCGCTCGCCCGCGGGCACGATCGAGATCGTGAACTCGTCGAGCGGCGCCTTTACCGTCTCCGTGTGGAGCGCCGCACGGCCGAGATTGTGCGACCGGTCGTAGTCGGTTCCCCACTGTCCCGTTTCCTTGTTCACGATCAGCTCGGCGCCGTTCTTGTGCGGCACCGTCCACAGCGTGTACGCCCCGGCGGGCAGCATCAGGCCGGCGAGCGTGATCGGCCTGGACGTCGTGAACTGCGTCGCCGCGTTCGCACCGGTCCGCCAGACATCGTCGTAGTCGATGACGCCGCCGAGCAGCTCGCGCCCGCGCGCCCTCGGCCGCCCGTAATCCACCGAAACCGTGGCGGCGCCGATCGTGCCGCGCGCCGTGCCGCGCACACTCACTTCCTTGATCCCGCCGCTGCTCTTCTCTCTCGCCGCGAGTTCGGCACTGATCGGCTCGACGTCCGGCGCGGGAGTCACGCGCTTCACCTCGACCTTGTAGGTGGAGCGCTGACCTGAATACGTCAGCATCCGCCCGGTTGAGTCCACCGTCGCGTCGCCGATCCCCGAGAGCCAGTCATGCCAGAGCTCCACTTTCCCGCCGCCCGTTGGGTGCACCCAGCCGCTGTGCAGCACGAACGCGGGGCCGATGTCCCGATCGGGATAGAATTGGCGAAACGGCACGCTGTCCCCCGCCGCCATGTGCGCCGCTTTGCCGCGGGCGATCGCCGTTGCGATTTCCAGCTCGATCACGCCGTACATCATTGAAACGTGCGGCACGGTGATCGCACCGCCCGTCGCGAACGCGGTGTCCTTCACGCCGCTGCTGTCGCGGATCGAGATGCGCACGGAATCGTGCGTCATGTCCGCCGTCACGCGCCGCGCCTGCGCTGCAGGCGTCGAAGCGTTCGGTGTACGCACGTCCATCACCATGTGGCGAATCGTGCCGTCCGGCGCCAGCGCCATCTCCGTGTGGCGAATGCGCACCGCGGGCCACTGGTCCACTTCATCGCTCACGAAACTGTCGGAGGCGCGCGTGATACGCTCTACGGCGACTGTATCACGACCGAGCACGGTCACGAATCCGTAGTGCTCCGAAGGGCCAGCGCTGCATGCGGCGGCGCCGAGGACAAGAATCCAGATCCGCTTCATGCTCACGCCCGTGATGAGAGAGATTGTGACGGGAATTATACGGCACTCCGGCGCACGGTGGGGTGTATTAATGGCGCGGCACTGTAAAGCCGCGAGTCAATGTGAGCCGGAGGATGACATGCATAATCCCCAGGGTGTCATGAAGCCGCACCCGCGCAGCTATCGCGTCGCGCCTGCTTCAAGGCAAGTCGCAGAAGTCGACGACAACGATGCGGTCCGTCTGACGGTCGTGCTCAGGCCCGCCTCGCCATTCGACCCATCACGATTCGGACCAGGCCGCGGGCTCTCTCGAGAAGAGTTCGTTTCACGCCATGCGACGCGGCAAGATGTGATCGACCGCGTCACAACCTTCGCGACCGCGCACGGACTCGCCGTCGAAGACGCCGACCGCAACTCGCACAGAGTTCGTCTCACCGGCACGGTCGCGCAGGCGCGCGATGCTTTCCGTCCGGAACATCTCGGCGTCTACGTCGCGGCGGGACGCCGCTACGTTGCGCGCGGCGGCCGCCTCTTCGCGCCCGCGAGCCTTTGCGATGACATCGTCGCCATCATGGGATTCGACCGCCGTCCGGTCGCCAAGCCGCACTTCCGTATTCGCCGCACGGCAAGCGCCGACGCCATCTCATACGACCCGCCAGCCGTGGCCAAACGATACCAGTTCCCCGCCGGCGACGGCGCAGGCCAGACTATCGCGCTCATCGAGCTCGGCGGCGGCTTCACCGTGTCAGACGTCGCCGCCTACTTCAAGAGCAAGGGGATCAAGCGCACCGGAACCGTCGCGAGTGTGTCCGTGGACGGTCAGCCGAACGGAGGCGACGCCGACCCCAACGGCGCGGACGGTGAGGTACAGCTCGACATCGATGTCGCGGGATCGATCGCGCCGGGCGCGAACATCGCCGTTTACTTTGGGCCGAACGAAGGGAACGGCTTTCTCGACGCGATCCTCGCGGCCGTCCACGATGAAGTGCGCTCGCCATCTGTGATTTCCATCAGCTGGGGTGGCCCCGAGAATGGCTGGGCCGCGCAAGATATGGACGCCATCGACCAGGCGTTTCAGGCGGCGGCCGCACTCAACATCGCCGTTTGCGTCGCGTCCGGCGACGACGGTTCATCGGACGGTTCGAGCGACGGCAAACCGTGGGCCGACTTCCCGGCCTCGAGCCCACATGTGCTCGCGTGTGGCGGCACCTCGCTCGCAGCGAGCGGCGCTGAAACATCGTGGAACGACGGCGCCGCCGGCGGTGCGTCTGGTGGAGGGTACAGCAAGCAGTTCGCGCTGCCGTCGTACCAAAGCGGCGCCGTGCTCGGGAAGTGGCGCGGCGTCCCGGACGTTGCGGGAAACGCCGACCCTCAAACCGGCTACAATGTGCGCGTTGACGGGTCGGGCGTCGTCATCGGCGGTACGAGTGCGGTCGCGCCGCTCTGGGCCGCACTCTACGCGATCGTCGCCGCCAAAATCGCCACGCGCGTGGGCCTCGCGAATCCGGTGCTCTATGCCAACGGCGCGGCATTCACGGACATCACCACCGGCGACAACGGTGCGTATAGCGCCGCGAGAGGGTGGGACGCCGTCACCGGACAGGGCACTCCCAAGGGCAACGCGATACTCGCCGCCCTCCAGGCGAGCCTCGCGCGCGTCACCGCTGCCTGACGGCGAGCAGTCTCGCGATGCGTCACCCCGCCGCGCTCAAGGAATCGTCGCCGTCGACAACAACGCGATCGCGTCCACGTTGTCGGCGGCGATGGACTTGAGCCACGCCTTGAGCTCCGGATACTTCTCTTTCGGGAACACTCCCTTGGTGCCGGTGATGTTGTGCGTGATGTGCAACACGCGCCCGTCCTGCGAGTACTCCGCTCTGTAGTCGCCGAACACGCTCGTCGCGACGACGGGCTTCGGAAGCTGCGCCTTCCACCCCTCGGGAAGCGTGATGCGGAGTTCGGTGGACGTACTGCCGGGGCCGATGATGGCCGCCGCGTCGATTGGCAGCTTTCTCACCTGCGGTGCCGGGAGCTGGTTCAACTGGTTGAGCTGGTACCCCATCCGCGACGCGAGTCCCTGAAACTCCGCGGGCACCGACACGATCGCGACCGTGCCGGCGCGCTTGAAGATCTGCCCGCCGCGTATCCACGCCGTGACCCGGGGTTCGGATTTCATGTCGCGCCCGTTGAACACCTTGAGGCTGTCAGTCGTGCCCGATGGGAACACCCGGCCGAGCGCCTTTTCCATTCCCGCGCGGCCCGCGGAGTCCAGCGGCTGCCGGAACTCGGATCGCAGCCCGGTCTCCGCACCGCCGCGCGCGAGGTAGCTCAGGCGCCCGGACAGCGTCCCCGTGGTGTCAATCTCGCCCTCGAACGTGGTCGTCATCACCGCCGCGGAATCCTGCGGGAAGGTGATCTCCTCACTTTTCCCGTTCGGAAGCACGACCAGGCCGAACTCGCCCTGATACGACGGCGGAAGCTCACCCGGCGGAAGCGCGTCGGTCGTGAGGTCGAGGTAGGAATACTTCGCCGCACCCGGCTTTGGCATCGCCGCGATCACGTGGTCGAACTCGCCGATGGATACCGCCCCGGTGTCACTCAGGCCTTCGCTGTTGAGCAGTACCGGGTACGCCGTGAGTCCCAGATGCTTCGCAGCGGCGATGAACAGCGTCGCCTTGTCCTTGCAGTCGCCAACCCCGGTCGCGATCGTCGAGTCCGGAAGGTGTGGCTGGTATCCGCCCAGGCCGAACGCCACGGACACGTAGCGAATGTCGTCCGCAATCCAGCGGTGCAGCGCCTGCACTGTATCCTCGCCCACGCGGCGCGTACGCACGACGGAGTCGATCTCGGCGATAGCGCGCGGTGACAGCGCGTAGCGGTCCTTCGAGAGTCCCGCATACCAGCGAGCGACATCGGCCCAGTGCATCGACGATCCCACCGAGATCGATGCGCGCGGAACGCTCGAGTCCGGCGCGAACATCTCACCCTTCACCGGAAGCGACGGGCTCTTCTCCCAGAAGTAATAGCGGCGATCCCCAACCTTCTGCTCCCGGCGCTTGAAGTCGAGGTGCGACTCCACGATGCGCGGCGTCATGGACGCCGGCGCATCGACCGCATACCGCGAGTGCAGCGCGGGGTACGCCATCGTCGTGGCCCAGTCGTGCGTGAAGTCGCCCTTGAGGAACGGGTCGGTCGTCTGCGTCGTGAACGCGACGTCAACGATCGTCCCGACCGCGACGCCGCTCAGCGAATAGCGCAGCACCTTTGTGTCCGAGTACACGGGATCCGACATCGCCGCCGGTATCGTGGACTCCTGCGAGATATTCGGCTTGTCGGAAATGAGCTCGCCGTTCGGCCGCACCACGCGCATCCAATTCACCGTGACGGTCGTGTGACCGGGCCGGTACGAAAAGCTCCGCTCGGCCCACGCGTCCACGCCGCCCGGCTTGAGGATCTGCACGATCTGGTGGTAGCGCTCGGTGCCGCGCCCGTCCGCCTCGATCTTCACGATCCCGTCGTCGAGCAGGAAGACGTACGGGTACTGCTTGTAGTTCGCCGAGTCCACCGCGAGCCGGTACACCGAGTCGCTCTGCACCGGCGCGATGCCCGCGGGCTCCTGCGCCGCGAGCGCAGCGAGTGGAAGCAAGAGCGTCGCCGCGCCAAGAATCGCAGTGACATGGTGGAAATCCGGGATCGATCGGCGCACGGGCGGATGCCTCCGTGGGAGTTCGGTGGCCGCACGCACTCCGGCGCGCGGCGGCTGGAATCTTAAGATGCCGAGGTGCACGCGAGGTGCACAAGGCAGTCGTCGAGGCGGTAGTGGGTCAGTTTGGAGTCACGACGTGTTCTGTGCGTTGTGGGTGAGATGCTTTGGGATTTGGGTTATTGGTCCTTAGCTGTGGGACGAATCGGTCAGAGTCGCCGTGTCCCAGAGCCACTGACCAACAACCCCACTCCCAAAGCATCTCACCCAAAGCCAACACTTCCGCCATTGGCGGCTTGGAGCCCTGAGTTTCAAAGTGGTGAGTTCTGTGTGGAAGTTGCGAGGCCTGACCGGGGCAGAGTGTTGCCACGAAAAGTGCGAACATGTACGCTACAGCCCAATGCAACCACGAGCGCTGGTGACCGATGAGCATCACGCTCGGACTGCAGCGCGCGCGCCATTGGTGCTGCGCGCCCTTCCCGCACTTCTCGCGATCGCGTCCGCGCTCGCCTCCGCGTGCGCGTCCGTCGCGCCGCACGGCAGCGCGCCGTGCCCCACGCAGATCCACTTTGGCGGGCTCGACTGGAGCGTGAGCAACGCGGCCGAACGCTTTCCCGGCGCGGCGCGCGGCTTTGCATGGAACGAATGCAATGTGAAGATCGAGTCGCTCGCCGACGGCCAGTCAGTCCTCGTGCTTTCGCTGCGCAAGGAGGCGCACGGATGGCGCGGCGCGCAGATCGAGTCCGAAAACACGTTTCAGTACGGTACGTTCGCTCTCGCCACCGAGTCGTCACTGCGCCCAATGCTCGTGGACTCACCAAGCGCGGTGCTCGGGTTCTTCGCCTACGTGGGGCCGGCGTACGCCAACGAAATCGACATGGAGTTCACCCGATGGGGCAATCCGGCCATCCCGCCGATGCACTACACGGTGTGGCACAACGTGAAGGGCGGCGCGACGCCAAATCCGGAGTCGTCGTTCGCGAGCGGCGTGGATTCCGAGTTCGTACGGCCCGCGCTCCATCGTTTCATCTGGACGGACCACGCCGTAACATTCGGAAGCTCCGCGCGCGACCGCGGGGCGCCCATCGGCCGACCATTCATCGTACACGCTAACGTGCCGACGAAACCGATGCACATCATGCTCAACCTCTGGGTCGAGCGGCAGGCGAACATGGGCACGGCCACCGAGTACGAGGTGAGGATCAGCTCTGTCACGCATACGGTGCCGTAGCCATGCGCGTCCATCTGTTCGTGCTCGCTGCGCTGCTGGGTACCGCGTCAACTGCGGGCGCCCAAGCACCGGCGCCGCAAAAAACGCTCGTCGAGCGCCTCGGCTACCCAAAGGACGCAAAAGTGCTGCTGATAAACGCCGACGACGCCGGTCTCAATCACGCGGAAAACCTCGGCACAGAGAGTGTACTCAAGGCCGGCATCGTGACGAGCGCCACCGTGATGGTCGCCTCGCCATGGTTTCCAGAGTTCGCGGCGTTCGCGCGGGCGAATCCCACGTACGACATCGGCGTGCACATCACGCTCAACTCTGAATGGGACGCCTTTCGCTACGGTCCGATCCTCGGACGTACGGCCGTACCGAGTCTCACGGATTCGTCAGGATATCTGTGGCCGAGTCTCCCCGCCTTCTATTCGCACGCGACCGTCGCCGACGCCGAGGCCGAAGGGCGCGCGCAGATCCAGCGCGCAATCGCCGCAGGGATCGACGTGTCGCACCTCGACATGCACATGCACATTCTTGGCCTCGATGCGCGATTTTTCGACGCGTATCTGGATCTGGCCAAGGAGTTCGACCTTCCGGTGCGCTTCATTCCGCCATCCGAAGAACTGCGCCGCCCGCAGGCCGCGCGCCTCCGCGCCGCGGGGATCATTTTTCAGGATTACGTGATCGTCGGCGCGGACCAGGCACCGGGCGAAACGCTCGACACGTATTGGCGGCGCAAACTCCGCCAACTGAGCCCCGGCGTCGTCACGGAGCTGTACATCCATGTGGCCTACGACGATCCCGAACTGCGCGCGATGACGGGCGACGAACCCTTTCGCACCGGCTGGCGCGATCGGGTGGAGGAGCGGAAGATTTTCTCGGACGCCGCCGGACTGCGCCAGATCCTCGACGCCGAAGGCGTCAAGCTGATTCATTGGAAAGACCTCCGCGCCCTGCAGCGCAAGGAGCGCGCTGCAGCGCGGAGGTGACCGTCACCACCCGCCGCGCTTGCCGAGCATCACGAGCGGTGTACGGGCCATGATCTTGAGGTCTTCGAGCGTCGACCGGCGCTGGATGTATTCGAGGTCGCAGTCGAGCTTCTTGCGCACGTCGTCGAGACAGCTGTCGTACGCCAGGTTGACCTGCGCCCATCCCGTGATTCCCGGGAGGACCTGTTGGCGTGCAGGGTACCGCTCGATCTGCTGGCGCAGTTCATCGAACAGCTTGGGCTGTTCAGGCCGGGGGCCGACGACGTTCATGTCGCCCAGAAGGACGTTGAACAACTGCGGCAGCTCGTCGAGCCGATACTTGCGCAGCACCCGGCCGACCGATGTCACGCGATTGTCGTTCTTGCTCGCCCATATCTGCGCGGCACCCGAATCGGTCCGCATCGTGCGGAACTTGTAGATGGCGAACGGGATGCCGCCGATGTCGTGCTTGCGACGAATGGACGCATCGGTATCCCGGAACCCGCGACGGTCCATGCCGACCCTGGTCTGCTTGTAGATCACCGGTCCGGACGAGGTCAGCTTGACGATCGCGGCGATGGCGAGCATCACCGGCGATGTCAACACAATTCCGGTGGCCGCCACCGCGATGTTGAGCACGCGCACTCGCGTTTCTCTGGCCGACCGCATTGTGTGCGGTCCGGAGCGGCGATCACTCTGCCGCGACAGCTCGAGATGTGGAGAGTTTGACGCGCGACGATCAGCAGCCGGCGCGCCGGACGCCCTGAACAAGCGTTCGGGTTGAGCTCCCATTTCTGGACCGTGTATGGATTAAAGGGTGACACTGACTGGATTCTGCAGGTGCAAGGGTACCAGTCGGTGCTCAGCCTGTCCGTGGCACGGCTCAGTGGCCTGCGTCACCTACCCACAACACGTCTTAATCGCTCATTCGGCCCGCAACGGCGGGCGCCGAACGTTGGCAGCGCCCGCCGGCAGCGTTGCGGCTACGGCGTCATCGTTTTACTTCGCCGCCGCCTGCTGCTTCATCCGCTCCTCACGCGCGCGCGTGAGATGCGGCACGATCCCGAGAATCCGCTCGATCAGCATCAACTGCCCGCGGTGATGCATCTCGTGCTCCTTCGGGCTATGGAGGCTCGTCAAGCGAGTCTGCGAATGCTGACCCGTCGGATCGGCGACGGTCTCCGCGAGGAACTCCGGCGTCAGCGACTCCAGCCACGCCGCGAAGCGCTCGCCCTCGTTCTTGAGGAGCGCGACGATCTCGGCCTTTGAGCGCGGCTTCGCTTCCTCTGCGCGCGCCTTGCCGACCGCCGCCGGAAAGTCATATCCCTTCAGCGTCGTCACGCGCTTGTGACGATGCATGTCCTCGTACAATGTTGGGCCGAACGCGATGTGCTTGAGGAGCGCGCCGACCGATTGCGTGCCGGGCGCGGCGACGAAGTCGTACTTGGATTCGGGAATGTCCTCTGCGATCTGGACAGTGTTCGCACGGACAGTGCGGAAGGAGTTGGCGAGCTGAGGGGCGCCGTAAGCGGTCATGCGGGAGATCCTTAGGAGTGGAGTGGGGCTCGGTATTCTGCTGCTAAATATGAAGGGTTGCGCGGGCAAAAATCGGGAGGCGGGAGGCGGGATTTCGCCTCCCGCCTATCGCTTCTTTACGCGCCGCAGCCAGCGTTTCACAACGGGCCAGTATCGAAAGCTCATGCGCAGGACGGCGACGCGAGCCCGCGCG
>JBOHTH010000327.1:0-19531 GCA_050733535.1 Gemmatimonadaceae bacterium
TCTATATTCAGTGCGTCGTGGATGCCGCGCGCACCGGCCTCGACATTCACTCGCTCCGCTGCGGCGAGCACCACTCCCAGCTGTACATGGGCCTACTCGCGCTCACGCAGGTCGCGTTTCCGGGGCAGTTGTCCGCCATCGTCGCAATGAACCTCGCGCTCGCTGCCGGCGCGCTTGCCGCGTTTGCGGTGGTGCTGCGGCGGCTGGTCCCTGGCGATGAATTTCGCGTCGAGCGCGCGCTCGTCGTGCTCGTGCTCGCGGTCCATCCGCTCGTCGCCGCCACGCTGCTGCAGGTCAACAGCGACTTCGGTGCGTATGTGTTCCTCGCGATGGTGCTCGCGGCGCTTGCATGGCGGCGCTACTGGTTTTGCGCGCTGGCGGGGACGCTGCTCTGCTTTTCAAAAGAGACGGGAGCGCTCGCGTACGGCGCGGCGGTCGGCCTGCACGTCCTGTTTGTCGCCGTCGAGAGACCCGGCCGCTGGGGCGCGCGGTTCACGGGCGCGATCCGCTCCGCGGCGCCGGCGTTCGTTCCGCTGGTCCTTTATGCCGGGTTCATCGCATGGTGGGCGGCGACACAGCCGTCGTACGCGATCTGGAACCGCGACATGCAGGAGCGGCCGCTCACCGGGCTGCACTGGTTCGACTTCGATGATGTCGTGTTCCGGAGCTATGCAGCGATCATCTTCGTGCTGGGATTCGCTTGGATTCCGACGGCCGTGATCGTCACTGACGTCGCCATCGGCGCCGCGCGCACTGTTCGCCGGATGGGCGACCGCGCACTCCCCGGCATGGATGTCCGGTTCGCCGGGTACCTCGTTTCGCTGACCGCCGTGCTCGTGTATCTGCTCACGGTCTATCGCACCTGGAGTTTCCCCCGCTACTTCGCGATGCTCGCGCCGCTCCTCGTTCTGGCCGCACTCGTCTCGCTCGTGCGCCTCAAGGTGGGCGCGCGCGCGCGGCGCATCGCGCTGGGTGCGTTCGCGCTCGTGCTGCTCTCGGCGAACCGCGTCTCGTGGGACCCGGTGTCGCGTGCGCTGTTCGGCACACTCTCACTCGGCCCAACCCGAGTGTACGATGTCTCGGGCATCGCGCACGATTTTCGCGTTATGGACGCGGACAACCTCTGCTACAACCTTCAGTTCACCGGCTTTCACTGGGCACTGAACGCGATGTATGCCGGCCTCAGGCCGACTGCCACGACGACAATCGTCTTCCCGCGCTTCAACCGCTGGGGACTGTGGGGCCCCCTCGAAGCGCGCACGTTCGCGCGGGTGATTCCGCGCCCTGGTACGGTGACCCCCGATTTTGCGGACGAGACGATGATCGCGGGCCGCCGCGAACGAAAGCCGCGCGAGCTCTGGCTCGTGGAGCAGCCCAACGACGGTGACACGCTCGCGGTGCAGGCGCTCCACCGTTACTACGCCGACTCCGATTCCACGCGCTACACCGCTGGCGGCCTCACCCTCACTGCGCGTCATCTGGTACGCCGTGACGTGCCCGTGCTAGCTTCAGGGGGCCATCGTTGAGGCGGCGGTTGAAGCCGGCGGCACGCCCAGTCCTGATTCCGGAGGCGCGATGAAGGTTGTGATCCTGGCCGGCGGGCTTGGTACGAGGCTGTCCGAAGAGACATCGACGCGCCCGAAACCGATGGTCGAGGTCGGCGGGCGGCCGATGCTGTGGCACATCATGCACCTCTATGCCGCGCACGGGCTCAACGAGTTCGTGCTCGCGCTCGGGTACAAGGCCGAGATGGTGCGCTCGTATTTCCTCTCATACCACGCAGTGGCGCGCGATCTCACCGTCCACCTGTCCGACGGCAAGGCGGTCACGCACGGCGAAAGCAGCGAGGACTGGAGCATCGATCTCATCGATACGGGCCTCGAGACGCAGACCGGCGGCCGCCTCCGCAGGCTGCGCAAATGGATCGGCACCGAGCCCTTCTGCCTCACGTACGGCGACGGTGTGAGCGACGTCGATATCGGCAAACTCATTCAGTTTCACAAGGCGCACGGGAAGCTCGCAACGGTAACCGCTGTCCGTCCGCCCGCGCGCTTCGGCGGCCTCGAGCTGAAGGGCGACGAAGTGCGCGCGTTCGCCGAAAAAAACCAGACGAGCGAAGGCTGGATCAATGGCGGCTTCTTCGTGCTCTCGCCGAAGGTTCTCGATTACATAGACGGCGACGCGACGCTCTGGGAGAAGGAGCCGCTCGAGCGCCTCGCCGCCGCCGGTGAGCTGCGTGCCTTTCGTCACGAGGGATTCTGGCAGCCGATGGACACGCTGCGCGACCTCCGCAACCTCGAATCACTCTGGGCCGGCGGTTCGCCGCCGTGGAAGACCTGGAAATGACCGCCAAGAAAAAAAGTTCACACTCGCACTGGCGCGACCGCCCGGTGTTCGTCACGGGCGCCACGGGACTGCTCGGCGGCTGGCTCGTGCGGCGTCTCGTGGAGCAGGGCGCGAGCGTCACGGCGCTCGTGCGCGACTGGGTGCCGCAGAGCACGGTGCTGCAGCCCGACCTGCTCGAGAAGATCACGATCGTGCGCGGCGACGTGCGCGATCAGGTCGTGCTCGAGCGGTCGCTCGGCGAATACGAGATCGACACGATCTTTCATCTGGCCGCGCAGACGATCGTCGGTGTCGCGAACCGAAATCCCGTGTCCACGCTCGACAGCAATGTGCGCGGCACGTGGACGCTGCTCGAGGCCGCACGCAGGAGCCCGCTGACCAAGGCCGTGATCGTCGCCTCCAGTGACAAGGCATACGGTGATCACGAAGAGCTGCCGTACGACGAGGACGCGCCGCTGCACGGCGAACATCCGTATGACGTGAGCAAGTCATGCGCCGATCTCATCGCCAAGATGTACGCCGTGACGTTCGGCCTGCCGGTGGCGGTCACGCGCTGCGGAAACTTCTATGGCGGCGGCGATCTCAACTGGAACCGGCTTATCCCCGGCACGATCAGGGCTGCACTGAAGAACGAACGCCCGACGATCCGTTCGGACGGCACGCTGATTCGCGACTACTTCTATGTGGAGGACGGCGCGGCCGCGTACATGCAGCTCGCCGAGGCACTCCATGCGCGGCCGGACTTGCGCGGCGAGGCGTTCAATTTCTCGAACGAACTGCAGCTCGACGTGCTGTCCATCGCGACGAAGATCCTCGAGCGCATGAACGTGTCGCTCGAGCCCGATGTCCGTGCCGAGGCCCGCAACGAGATCCAGCACCAATGGCTGAGCGCGGCCAAGGCGCGCCGCGTGCTTGGGTGGACGCCGCAGTACACCCTCGATCAGGGCCTCGACCGCACCATTGCATGGTATCGTGAGTTTCATGCCGGGTGATCGGATCACCAATTTTTCAGGAGCGCCTCACCTTGCCGGGCAGCGCTTCGGGAGCACGTGATGGACGCGCGGCCGCTGTTCATACTCGAGATGGCGAACAACCACATGGGCGACGTCGCGCACGGACGCGCGCTCGTCGCCGCAATGCAGGACGCCGTCAGCGGGTTCGACGAGTTCTCGTTCGCGTTCAAGCTGCAGTACCGCGACCTCGACACGTTCATTCACGCGAGCGCCAAGGGACGTTCGGACATCAAGTACGTGAAGCGATTCGAGGAGACGCGGCTCTCGGCGGACCAGTACCGCACGCTCGTCGACACCATCCGTGGCCACGGCTTCGCCACGCTGTGCACACCGTTTGACGAGCCGTCCGTCGCGCTGATCGAGGCGCACGGCGTCGAGATGATCAAGGTCGCCAGCGCGTCGTTCACCGACTGGCCGCTGCTCGAGCGAATTGCGAAGGCGGGGAAGCCCGTCGTCGCGTCGACGGCGGGGGCGAACGTCGACGAGCTCGATGCCGTCGTGAGTTTCTTCCTGCATCGCCAGCCGGCATTCACCCTGATGCATTGCGTCGCCGAGTATCCGACGCCGGATGCCGACCTGCGACTGTCGCAGATCGACGTCCTGCGCACCCGGTATCCCGGCGTGCGGATCGGATTTTCCACGCACGAGAATCCGGCCGATCCGGTTCCGGTGATGATCGCCGTCGCGAAAGGCGCGACGGTGTTCGAGAAGCACGTCGCGCTCGCCACGGACGCATACGCCGTCAACGCGTACTCTGCCACGCCGGCGCAGGTCCGCGAATGGCTCACCGCGGCGCGTCGCGCGTTTGCCATGACCGGACCGGCGGAGCGCCTTGAACCGTTTCCTGCCGAGCGCGAGAGCCTGCACTCGCTCCGGCGCGGAGTGTTTGCGGTCCGGCCCATCGCCGCCGGCAGTACGGTGACGCGCGACGACGTGGAGTTCGCGTTTCCGCCGGTTTCGGGACAGCTGACCGCGAACGACTGGTCGAAGTACGAGCGTTTCGCGGCGCGCACGCCGATCGCGGCCGGCCAACCCGTCCTTCTCGCGGCGGTGGAGCGCGGCAACGATCGTGCGCTGATCATCGACGCTGTGCACGCGATCAAAACCCTGCTCAAGGGCGGCAACATCGTCATACCCGCGCGCGCTGCCCTCGAGATATCGCATCACTACGGGATGAACCGCTTCGCGGACACCGGACTGGCCATGATCACGGTCGTGAATCGCGAATACGCCAAGAAGCTGCTCGTGATGCTCCCGGGCCAGACGCACCCCGAGCAGTATCATCTCAGCAAGGAAGAAACGTTCGTCATCCTGAACGGCACGATGCGCCTCTGGCTGAACGGCGAGGCCCGCGAGATGGCGCCGGGTGATGTGGTGACGGTTGGCCGCGAGGTGAGGCATAAGTTCTATACGGAAACCGGCGTCGTGTTCGAAGAGATTTCGTCGACGCATCTCGTCGAGGATTCGTTTTACACCGATCCGGCGATCGCCCAAAACTTGCAGCGAAAGACCATTCTCGCGTTCTGGATGTGAGCGGCGCGACGATGCGGGCCGCCGACTATGTGATGCTGCGGCTGGCCGACGAAGGTGTGCGGCAGGTGTTCCTGTTGCCCGGCGGCGGCGCGATGCATCTCAACGACGCGCTCGCCTGCCAGCCGCTTCTGGAGGCGATACCCTGCCAGCACGAGCAGGCGTGCGGAATTGCCGCCGAGGCCAACGGGCGCGTGCATGACGCCGGCGGCCCGCCGTTCGGCGTGGCGCTCGTCACCTCGGGGCCCGGCGCGACGAATGTGCTGACGCCGGTCGCCGGCGCGTGGATCGAGTCGCTGCCGCTGCTGATCGTCTCGGGACAGGTGAAACGCGCCGATCTCATCGCGGGCCGTCCGATTCGCCAGGGCGGCGTTCAGGAAGTGGACGTGGTCGGGATGGTGAAGTCGGTCACGAAGTATGCCGTGACCGTCGAATCGCCCGAGCGCATTCGCTATCACCTCGAGCGCGCGCTCTACGAAATGATGAGCGGCCGTCACGGCCCCGTGTGGCTCGACATCCCGCTCGACGTGCAGGCGGCGCAAGTGAATCCGGAAACGCTCGAGGGATTCACGCCGCCCGCCGCCGCGGCGCCGATGCTCGATGAAGCAATGCGAGCACTCGCCGCGCTGCTGGCGAAAGCGGAGCGCCCGCTGCTGCTCGCCGGGCACGGCGTCCGCATCGGCGGCGCCGCCGGCTTGCTGCGCGCCGTCGCCGAACGAACCGGCATCCCCGTGGTCACCACATGGAATGCGCTCGATCTTCTGCCGTGGGATCATGAACTGCTCGTCGGCCGGCCGGGCGTGGTGGCGCTGCGCGCACCGAACTTCGCCGTGCAGAGCTGCGACCTCCTCATTGCGATCGGCTCGCGGCTCGACAACGTCGTGACGGGTTATGACAACCGCGGGTTCGCGCCGCGTGCGCAGCGCGTCGTCGTCGACGTCGATGCCAGCGAGCTGGCGCGCCAGGAGGGGAATATCGCGCTCACGGTGGCGGCGGATGCACGGTCATTCCTGCAGGCGTGGTCGCTTGCCGATGTGCCGGCGCACGCCGACTGGAGCCCGTGGCGCGCGCGATGCGCCGACTGGAAGGCGCGCTACGGGATCGGCGATGGACAGCCGATGGGAACGGCCGGGGAGATCAGCCACTTCCGTTTTATCGACGCACTCTCCGACGCGCTCGCGCCAGACACGCTATGCGTGACCGGGAGCTCCGGGCTCGCCGTCGAGGTGTTCTATACGGTCTTCCGAAACAAACCGGGGCAGCGCGTATTTCTCACGTCGGGCCTGGGCTCGATGGGCTACGCGCTTGCCGCGTCGATCGGTGCGTGCCTCGGCGCCGGACGCCGCCCCACCGTGTGCGTCGAGGGCGACGGAAGCCTGATGCTGAACATCCAGGAGCTGTGGACGCTGAAGGCCCTGCGCCTCCCGATCGTGCTGATCGTGATGAACAACGGTGGGTACGCATCCATCCGGAATACGCAGCGGAATTATTTTGAGAGCCGGTTCATCGGCACTGGGCCTGAATCCGGCCTCGACATGCCGGACATCGTGCGTCTCTGCGCCGGGATCGGGCTGCGTGCGATGCGCATCTCGCGCGCCGAGGATCTCACGGCCGAACTCGCAACGGCGCTCGCGCAGCCGGGACCGTTCGTGTGCGACGTGACGCTGACATCGACTGAAACGCTCGCGCCGAAAGTCTCGGCGATGCCGCGCCCCGACGGCTCGATGGTGTCAATGCCGCTCGAAGACATGTCGCCCCTGCTGCCGCTCGCCGTGCTCGAACGCGAGCTCGGGCGCGTTGATGCCCGCTCCGTACAGGTGCCGCGGGACGTGCGTTGACGCGTGCGGTGCTGTTCGACTTCGACGGGACGCTCGTCGATTCCGCGCCCGTGATCATCGACACGTTCACGTGGGTGCTCGCACAGCACCGTGTCGGCGCCGCGCGGCCGCTCGACGATTCACTGATCGGGCCGCCGCTGCGGCAAACGCTCGAACGCCTCGCCGGCGACGTGCCGGCCAGCGTCATCGACGCGATGGCCGCGTCGTTTCGCGTGCGATACGACTCAGTCGCACCGCTCGCCACGGCGCCGTATCCGGGCTACGCAGAAACGTTGGCGGCGGTGCGAGCGCTCGGCTTCGCGCTGGTGATCGTGACGAACAAACGCATCGCGGCGGTCTCGAGCATCATGGCGCGTCTTCCGGCGACGGAAACGTTTCTCGGCGTCCACGCGCTCGACTCGTTCGACCCGCCTGCTGCCGACAAACGCGAACTTGTCGCGCGCGTTGTCCGGGATCACGGCCTACGCGCGTCGCGATGTTTTCTCGTCGGCGACACGGCAGATGATGCCGCCGCCGCCGAGGTCAATGGGCTCAGGTTCATTGCGGCGCTGTATGGGTATGGCAACCCCGACGGCGGGAAGCATGCCGTCGCCGGCCGGTTGCGAAGTCTCGCGGAATTGCCTGAAGTCCTCGCGAGCTATCATTAGGCAATGTCCAATTCTCCGCTGCCGACTGAAGATCTTGCGGCCGTGACGGCTGCGATCGCGCCGTGGATGACGCCATGGCGTGGCAAGCGAATTCTTCTCACGGGCGCCAACGGATTTTTCGGGCACTGGCTCGTCGAGACCTTTCATCATGCCAACCAGGCGCTCGGTCTTGGCGCGACGCTCGTCGCCGTCACAGGACCCGATGCCGACATCGCGCGCACATCTCCGCATTTTCCCGGGATGAAGGACGTGCAGCTGGTGCAGGCCGATATACGGCGCCTGCGGCATGAGCTTGGTGCGCACGGCGGCGTGATCAGCGCCGGCATCGACGCCGTGATCAACACGGCCATTCACGTCGATACCACCACCTACGCGGCCCAGCCGCTCGAGACACTCGAGACCGCAATCGTAGGCAGCTGGGAAGTGATGGAGCTGGCACGCCAGTGTGGAGCACAGCGCGTGCTGCTTACGAGTTCGGGTGCGGTGTATGGCACGCAGCCCCCGGATCTCGAGCGGATTCCGGAAGAGCATTCCTCCGCGCTCGATCCAACCAATACCGCCCTCGCATACGGCGAGGGCAAACGCGCGTGCGAGATGATCGGCAGCTGCTATCATCGTGAGCATGGAACCGAGGTCGTGATGGTGCGGCCCTTTGCGTTCGTGGGGCCGCGGCTGCCAATCGACCGGCACTTCGCCATCGGCAACTTCATCCGCGATGCGCTCGCCGGCGGGCCCGTGGTGGTGTCGGGAGATGGCAGGCCCGTGCGCAGCTATCTCTACGCCGCGGATCTCGCCGTCGCGCTCTGGGCACTGCTCGCCAAGGGCACGGCCGGGCGGGCGTACAACGTCGGCAGTGAACGGGCGCAGTCGCTCGGCGAGGTTGCATCGGTGGTCGCGCGTGCCGCCGACCCGTCCATGAAAGTCGAGGTGCGCGGGGCACCGGCCGCGGGCCCAGCGCCGCGCTACATACCCGATACCTCGCGCCTCCGGTCAGAACTTGGCGTGCAGCAGAGTGTTGAACTCGGCGATGCGATCGCACGCACGCTGGCCTGGCATCGCGGGAGTTCGCGATGACGTCCGCGCATCGCGCGATCGTTGAGCAGGATGTGGCTGGCCTCGCGGCGCTTCCGCTTCCGTGGAATCGCCTCGACGGACGAACGATCCTGATCACGGGCGCGACGGGTCTGATCGGAGGGTACTTCGCCGAAGTGCTTCTTCGCCGGAATCGCGTCTCGGGAAGCGCTCCGACCAAAGTGATCGCGCTCGTGCGTGATGCTGGAAAGGCGGCGGCACGCTTCGCCGATTTTGCGGGGCAGGGCGATCTTCGCGTGCTCGCGCACGATGTCACGGACGAAGTTCCCGCCGACACTCCGGCGGATTTCATCGTGCACGCGGCCGGCAACGCGACTCCGCGCCGCTTCGCCGCGGATCCGGTGGGCACGTACAGCGCGGCCGTTCTTGGCACCCATCATCTGCTTGGGCATGCCGCACGCATGGATTCGGAAGCATTCCTGCTGTTGAGCAGCGGCGCTGTGCACGGGGCCGTGCCGGGAGAATCGACGGTCGTGGACGAACGCACCATCGGGATCGTCGATCCGCTCGATCCGTATGCGTGCTATCCGGAGTCGAAGCGGATGGCCGAGACGATGTGCAGTGCATGGACTCGCCAGCATGGCGTTCCGACGAGAATCGCGCGAATCAGCCACAGTTACGGCCCCGGACTCCGTCGCGACGACGACCGCGCGTTTGCGGAGTTCACATATTGTGCGCTCGACAGACGCGACATCGTGCTGCACTCCGATGGCAGCGCGGTCCGCCCGTACTGCTATCTTGCCGACGTCGCTCATGCGCTCGTGCGACTCCTGCTTTCTGGTGCGAACGGAGAAGCGTATGCGGTGGCGAACCCCGAGGCCGCGTGTTCCGTGCGCACGCTCGCGACGTTCATAGCGGGATTGGGGGGCGTTTCGGTGCGGACAGATTTGAACGCGGCGCAGGGCAGCATCGCGAACCGCGATCCGAAACGCACGGTCGACATTTCGAAACTGCGCGGGCTTGGCTGGCAGCCGCGCGTGGGGTACGAAGAAGGGTTTCGCCGAACACTTCAGAGTCTCGCATGATCGACCTGATTGCGCTCCGTGACACCTTCCGCGCCGGCGGCCTCGACAAACACGCGTATGCGCGCGCGATGGCGGGGCACCACGAGGTGCTCGCCGAGTACGTCGCGTTGCTCGCTGGTTCGGACATCGATGCGATTGAAATCGCTGCGGACGGGATATGGCTGCGGAGCCGGCTGGCTCCCATCCTGTTTGCGTGCGACCCGAAGGATCGCGGGTGTCCGCCGATGGTCGCGCTCAACTTCGGCTCGTACGAGCGCACCGAGTTTGCGCAGTGGTGCGCGCTGCTCCCGAAAGGAGCGAGGATCGCCGACATTGGCGCGAACATTGGGTGGTTTGCGGCACATTCGGCGGCGCTCGACCCTACGGCCTCGGTCGTCGCGTTCGAGCCGGTGCCGACCTCGTTCGAGTTTCTCAGCCGGACGATCGCGCGCAATGGACTGTCGTCACGCGTCACGACGGAAAACCTCGCGCTGGCCGACCACGCGAATGGACTCACCCTGATTGTCGATCGCGCGATTCCCGGCGCGGCGTCAGGGCATCCGACGATCGCACTCGATCACGCCGAGGAGATTCACGTTTGCACGCTGACGCTCGACGCGTACGCAGACGCGCACGGGCTTCACTTTGACGCGATCAAACTGGACGTCGAAGGCGGAGAGCTCGCCGTGCTGCGCGGCGCCGCGCGCGTTCTGCAGACGGATCGCCCCATCGTGTTCTGCGAGATGCTTCGGCGGCACGCGAAGGCGTTCGGCTATCACCCCAACGACATCATCGCGCTGATGGCGGGCCACGGCTATCGCTGCTTCAGCGTGAGCGACGCCGGCCTGCGCGCTTTCCCGGAAATGGACGAGCACACCGTCGAGACGAACTTCTTTTTTCTGCACGGCGACGCTCACGCCTCGCGAGTGGCTTCCGCCGGGGGCTGAGGTTCGTCGCGGTCGAAGTTGAGCCGCTCGCGCTCGAAGACGAGCGGACGCGATTTCACCTGCGCGAAGATCGCACCGACGTACTCGCCGACAATCCCGATGAAGATCAGCTGCACCGCCGAGAGCAGGAAGAACCCGGAGACGATCGGCGCGACGCCGAGCGAGAATGAGTTCCAGAACAGCAGCTTCGCGATCAGGTAGCCGAAGCCGATCAGCGCGCTGAGGCCCGCAATCGCGAAGCCGACCAGCATGGCGAGCCGCAGGGGCGCACGGGTGTGATTGACCAGTCCCAGCATCGCCACGTCGATCAAGGCCACAAGGCTGATCTTGCTTTTCCCGCGGGCTCGCGCGGGCTGACGGTAGGGCAGTTGTTCGACGGACGCGCCGATCTCGGCGAGAAGGCCGCGAAAGAAGGGATAGGGATCGTTGAGCGAACGCACTTCGTCCATCACGCTGCGGTCGAAGATTCCGAATCCGGTCGCCTGCGGGACGATCTCGCTTTCTGAAAGCCGGCCCAATAGTCTGTAGTAGGCGCTGCGGACCGCATACATCAGCCTGCTTTCCTCGGAGACGGGCTTCACGCACAGGACGGTCCGGGCACCTCGTTCCCACCGCGTCACCAGCTCCGGAATCAGGTCAGGGGGATCCTGGAAGTCGCAGGCGATACCGATGACGGCGTCGCCGCGCGCGGCGAGCAGCCCGTGCATGGGTGAGCGAACGGGCCCGAAGTTGCGATTGTTGAAGATCGCCTTGACGCGCGGGTCGGCCGACGCGAGGGCGCGAAGGATTTGTTGCGTGGCATCTGTCGACGCGTTGTCGATGAAGACATGTTCATATCGATACTGCGGGAACTTCGCCATCTGGTCGCGCACGGCTTCGTACAGCAACCGAACATTGTCCTCTTCGTTGTAACACGCTGTGACCACACTGATGAGACGCCGATGCATCGCTTCCCCACGTTGATGGTAGCCGTCGTGTCGTTAGCGCCTTGTGAGTATCGCGCGGGCGCGCCGGTCGCGCCAGCGGTGCGGAGCGGACCGTGAACGACGCGCGCAGGTGTCCGGTGTGCGGAGGCGCGGCGCGCACCGTGCTGTTCCGCCAGGACTTCGCCGAAGTGGACCAGGCGACGCCAGTAACCGGCTACGACGTCGTCGTGTGCGACACGTGCGGCGCGGGCTATGCCGACGGCATTCCCGATCAGCGCGCATTCGACCGCTATTACCGCGACATGTCGAAGTACGAGTATCATCAGCGTGACGGCGCGGAATCCGAGTACGACCAGCGGCGACTCGCGATCATCGCGGACATTCTCGCGCCGCACGTGACACGCAGCGACGCGCGGATTCTCGATATCGGCTGCGCAACCGGGCGCCTGCTCGCCAACCTCCGGGACCGCGGCTTTCCGAATGTCGTCGGGCTCGATCCTTCACCGGCATGCGCAGCCGCCGCGAAAAAACTGTACGGCATCGGCGTGATCACCAAGACACTCGCGGAGCTCGGCGCCGGACCGGAGCGGTTCGACGTCGCGATTTTCGTCGGCGTCATGGAGCACCTGCGCGACCTCGACGAGGCGTTCGTGCACTTGCGCGCGATTCTGAACCCGGGCGGGCTCGTGTACGTCGAAGTCCCCGACGCGCTGACGTTCACCGACTGGCCCAACGCGCCATTTCAGGACTTCAGCAACGAACACATCAATTTCTTTGCGCCGGTGTCGCTCGAGCACCTCATGCTGCGTCGCGGGTTCAGCCGCGTGTTTCTCGAGCAGAACCATCGCGAGCAGAGCTATCACACGGTGATGTCGAACATCTCGGCGGTGTTTCGGAAAGAACATGCCGCGCCCGCGAGCGTCTCACTCTTCGATCACGATACGAAGCCGGCACTCGAGCGCTACATCGCCCAGGGCCGCGCTGAAGACGAGCGGCTTCATGCGAAGATCGACGCGCTCGCCGAGAGCGGACGCCCCATTCTCGTGTGGGGCGTCGGCACACATACCACGCGCCTCATGGCGACGAGCCGCCTCCCTGAGGCGAATATCGTGGCGTTCATCGAGTCGAACGCGCGGTATCATGGCAAGACGCTGCACGGGAAGCCCATCGTCGCACCGGAGGCACTCCGCGGGCATGCGGAAGCCGTGCTGGTGAGTTCGCGGGTGTTTCAGCACGAGATTAAAAAGCAGATCAGGGACGATCTGCGCTGCCCGAACGAGCTGATCCTGCTGTACGACGTGTAGGCCGTTGCTACCCAAGCCGCATTCGGCGCGTGCGAACGAAGTGCACCGCCGCCAGCGGCAACGAGACGAACATGCTCGACGCGGCGAATACCAGCGCCATCACCTGTGCGCCGCCGACTGTTCCGGCCACGGCGCTCGCGATCGTGACCGCCGCGGCGCCGCCGACGATCGGCGCCGCGATTTTCTCATCGCGGAACGCGCGGAGCCATCCGGCCATCGCCTGCAGCAGAAGTCCGGTGAGATTTCCCGCCATCAGCGCGACCAGGGAGATCGGCGGCAGGAAGCGCATCGCCATCGCCGGGAGCACGTACGGCAGCAGAAGCACGGCGACGGTCAGCCCCGCGCATGCCGCGCCGAAGACGCACACCGCCTCGACCGTTGCGCGGCGCGCGAGCGCGTCGAACTCGCGCGTCTTTCCCCCCGCGACGAGCGCGCCATACGACGGATAGCGCCCGTGCAGCCAGGCGATCGCGAGCGTGAGCGGCGCGGTGGCGACGGCGAGGGTCACGCCGAGCCGGCCCGCTTCGTCGCCGCCGCGCATGCGCAGCAGAACCGGCGCGAGCAGCTGCGGCGAGACCCAGAGCGCAATCCAGAGCCGCGCGCTCCGCGCCTGTTCTGTGCGATACCGGCCGGCGAGCCCGCTCACCGCGTCGAGGAGCGGTGCCGGCAGCGAACGCGGCGCCCGGAGCAGCGCGCGGTGCCGGGTAAAGAGCCAGGTCGCGGCGACGAGAAGCTGCGCCGTGGCCGCGAGCCACGCCGCGGCGAGCGGGCCCGACGTGAGGATTCCGGTCCAGAGCGCCGCGAGAATCGCCGCAGCCTGGCACGCGCGCATTCGCTGCACCCCAAGCAGGTCGCCGCATCCCTCCGTCACGCAGATGAACGGGATCGCGAGCAGGTACAGTGCCGTGACCGCGACGAACCCGCACCAGAACACGGCGAATGCGAGCCGGGAGCCGCTCAGGTTCGCGCTGAAAATCAGCGCGCCGCCGGCGCCGGCGACCGCAAAGAGCACGAGCGATGCCGTGCCGAACCAGCGCGACGCCGCGACGAGCAGTGCACCGATCGAGTCGCGAGCGCTCGGGTCGCCGACGAGCCCGCCGCCCTGGCCCCAGCGAAGAGCCGGCCATTCGTGACTCGCGAATTGCACGACGATCGTTCCGAGACCGAGCTCGCAAAGCTGGGCGAACGCCACGATGTTGATCGCGACGAAGTACCACCCCTGCTCGCTGGGTGGAAGCCTGGTCGCCGCGAGGTAGAGCGTGACCGGCGCGCCGGCAAGCGCGATCCCGCGGCTCAGCGCCGTAGCGCGCACGCCCGGGTCTGCGGCGAATGTGCGCAGCCAGCCGAGCGGCGCGCTGGTCAACGGCCGTTCCAGTCCTTCTCGAGCTCGCGCGATGACATGGCCAATAACATAACTCCGCCGCTGAGACGCCGTGTATCATTCTTGACGACTCGATTGCGACTGACCCGAGTGGAGATCTTGTATGCGCGCTCTTTTTCGTCCCGTCGCGATGTCAGCGGGGATAATATCGATCGCCAGTGCGTGCATTCTCCAGCTCATCGTGACGCATCACGTGACAGCTGTGTTCACCGGCCGCTCGTGCCAAGTGAGCCTCGACGGCTTGGATGTTACTGACCACGGGCGCTCGTTTGATTTCGAGATTGCCCCCAAGCTGAATGAGGGCGCTGTGCCGGGCCTCGCAGCGGGACACACGTCGAAATTGGTCGTCTGTGGTGACCTGGACATGGTCTTTGAAGGCCCGCGCGACTCTCTGCCCGCGCGCGGGATCTATCGTGTGGTAAGGTCGGGCGACGCGGCGACACCTCCCGGCATGGTCACCGTGCGCCTGCAGGGCAACTTTAGCAATGCGCCGCGACCCGACCGCCGGTGGCCGGCTAGCATGCTTGAACAGGGCGTTGATGGCGTCTCCGGCACTCTACGTCTGGATCGCATCACGCAGGACTCGGTATTCGGACGAGTCGAGATGGTGGGGCGAGCGCATGTGAAGTATCCATAGCTCATGCACGATTTCCCTTCACGCTTCCCCGAGGTTTCGACGTGACGCCGGAAGAGTTTCGCAGGCAGGGCCACGCCATCATTGACTGGATCGCGGACTATCGCCGCGATGTCGGCAACTTCCCGGTGATGGCGCCCAGCGCGCCGGGTGATGTGCGCCGCGCGCTCCCTGCCGCACCGCCAACCGACTCCGAGCCGTTCACCGACATCATGCGCGACTTCGACCGCGTGATCGTCCCGGGAATCACCCACTGGCAGCATCCATCGTTCTTCGGATACTTCCCCTCCGTCGGCGTGCTCTCGAGCGTGCTCGGCGATTTTCTCAGCACTGGCCTGGGGGTGATCGGTCTGTCGTGGCAGGCGGGACCTGCGGTGACCGAGCTCGAGGAAGTCGTCTGCGATTGGCTGCGCCAGATGCTCGGCCTGTCCGATGCGTGGAGCGGTGTCATCCACGACACCGCGTCCACCAACGCGATCGTCGCGCTCATCTGTGCGCGCGAACGTGCGTCGCATTTCGCACTCGGCCGCGGCGGCCTTCAGGGTGAAGACCGCCCGCTGGTCGTGTATGCTTCGGCGCATGCACACAGTTCCGTCGACAAGGCGGCGCTCGTGGCCGGGTTCGGGCGGGAGAATTTGCGTCTCGTGCCCTGCGATGAACACAACGCGATGCGCGCCGATGAGCTTGCCGCGCTGATCGAGTCAGACGTGCGAGCGGGCCGGGTGCCGTGCGCGGTTGTTGCGACTGTTGGAACCACGACGGCTACTGCCGTCGACCCAGTCGCCGCGATCGCGGCGGTTGCGAAGCGATTTGGTATCTGGCTGCATGTGGACGCCGCGATGGCGGGCTCGGCGATGATTCTGCCCGAATGCCGCTGGATGTGGGAGGGGGTGGAGGGTGCGGACTCACTGGTAGTGAACGCGCACAAGTGGCTCGGTGCGGCGTTCGACTGCTCGCTCTACTATGTGCGCGACCCCGAACACTTGGTGCGCGTGATGTCCACCAATCCCAGTTACCTGCGCTCGTCCGCGGACGGCGCCGTGAAGAATTTCCGCGACTGGGGACTCCCGCTCGGCCGCCGTTTTCGCGCGCTCAAGCTCTGGTGCCTGATTCGCGAGCAAGGCGTTGCAGGGCTTCAGGCACGGCTGCGCCGCGATCTGGAAAACGCGAAGTGGCTCGAGTCGCAGGTGCGCGCCGCGACGGAGTGGCGCGTGCTCGCGCCGGTCGCGTTGCAGACGGTGTGCGTGCGGCACGAGCCGGCGGGGCTCGCTGGCGAAGCGCTCGACGCGCACACGCAGCGCTGGGCGGAGCGGCTCAATCAATCCGGGGCGGCGTACGTCACGCCGGCGATTCTCGATGGGCGCTGGATGGTCCGGGTGTCGATCGGCGCCGAGCAGACGGAGCGAGAGCATGTGGAGGAGCTATGGGCGGCGATGAAACACGCTGCTAGCTGACGCGGGAAACGCGAGTCGGGATTTTCCGGCTGATGCGAGAAGCGGGGTTGGGAAGCGGGAGGCGGGACGCAACTCGATGCGAGACGCGGGGCGACCCGCCTATCGCATCCAGAAGCGTCCCGCTTCTCGGATTCCAACCCCGCTTCTCGTATCAGCTGGAAAGTCCCGCAATCCCGCTTCCCGCATCGATGTCGGTTACGGTGCGGTCGCCAGCGCCTTCACGAGGCGGGTCAGCGCGTCGAGGTCGCGCAGGTCGAGCACTTCGCCCGGCGTGTGTGAATAGCGCCCGGGCCACGAGAGCCCGATGTTCGGCGCTCCGTACGCGCCGATCGCCGAACCGTCGGTCGACCCCTGCGTCGTTCCCACCTGCAGCGGAATGCCTGCGGTGCGCGCAGCGCCAATCACCCGGTCGCGCTCCACGCGCGACACGACGGTGCTATTGTCGAGACCGCGCAACACCGGCCCCTTGCCGAGCGGTGCGAGCGCGAATGTCGGCAGCTCGAGCGGAGAGTCGGACGACACGAAGGTGTCGATCGCGTAGGCCCGTGTGAGGGTCGTGCCGTATTTCGCGCCGAACGCGCGAGCGCCAAGGAGACCGCCTTCCTCGCCGACATCCCACACGAAGTATGTCTTGCGAGTGAGCGCGGCGGGATCAATCGCGTGCACCGCCATGAGCAGCGCCGTGGACCCCGTGCGATCGTCGCTCGAACGCCCCGTGATGCGCACCGCTCCAAGCCGCTCGGCGTGTTTGTAGCCGACGACCATCGCACCGGGCCGGACACCGTGCGCGACGAGCGCAGAGGAATCGAGCCCGAACCACGCCGTCAACCCGCGCGGCGCCTTCACGCGCGCAGTGTCGCGCGGGATGAACACGCCGCGCAGCGGCTCAGCCGCCGCGCCGTTGCCGTCGCGATCGAAATCGAGCAGCGCGACCTCGCCTTCCCACGACGACGCAACGGCACCGCCAACGGACTTGAGGGCGATGTCACCGTTGCCCATGATCCGGTCCACGACGAAGCCCACTTCGTCCATGTGGGCGACGAACGCAACGGGATTCTTGTCCGGCCCCGCCGCGACGATGATGTTGCCCGCGGAATCCGTCGTGGCTTTCGCGCGCGCCCAAGCGGGCAGCGCCGCGAGCACGGCGTCGTGCACGCGCCACTCGTGCGGGTGCACGGCCGGAAGGTCGAGCAGCGTCGTGAGTTCCTTTTCAGCCGGCCCGTACGCATCGGAGCGCGCCGCGCGCGCGGCATGCGGCGCGTCGGCTGGCACGGCCCACTGCTGGTTCTGCGCGAGCGCCACGCCGCCGGCCGCCGCTGTTTTCGCGAGCAAGTCGCGCGCATCCGCCGCGCTGATCGACTCGACGAGCGATCCGGTGAAGCGCGTGCGCGGAACGATCGCGTTGGTGGGCGGGGCGCCGCGGCCGCCGCGTGCCGCGCCGACGAGCGTGAGATCATCGTAATGGCCGAGTCGCGCGAGCGCGCCGCTGAGGCCGGACCAGTTCATGACGTGCTGCGCGGAGATGATGAACACGGTCTCACCGCTCGAGACCGTGCCCTGTGCCGCGGTGGCGACCGCCGCACATCCCGCGCGCGCGCCGGCGGCCGGACCCGCCGCGTAACCCTCGTACGTCCACGCCGGCCGGTCGGCGATCACGGGATCGAGCAGCGCGATGCCGAGCCGCTCGGCGTCCGCACGCGACGACGCGCCGACGTCAATCCAGATCTGGTCCACGCCCACCACCGTCGTGTCGGCGCGGTGCTGCTGTGCGAAGTGGCCGTTGAAGATCGCGCCAACGCCGAGCACTCCGTTTGCACCGCCACGCGCGGTGAAGATGCGCACGCGCTGCGCCTCGAGCGCCTGGTCCCAGAGCGGAAACCGCGGGGTCGCGCCGGCGCGGTGCAGGCGGATATAACCTTCGTCCGTGATTTCGCTGACCACGTAGGACGACACATCGAGCGCGCAGGCGATCACCCTCCGTGGCGAACCCGAGCCGACGCGACGAATGAGGTTGCCGACCGCGTCGCGCGTGAATCCGGGAAGCGCGCTCTTGAGGCGCGGTGCGGCGATCTCCTCGGCGCCCGCGGGCGCGGGGAGCGAAATCCAGCGCGATATGGATTCAGCGATTCGGTCGTCGGACGAGGTGCCTTGCGCGGCGGCCCGTGTGGTGTCTGCGCATGCGAGCGCGCACACCAGCGCGGCGGGGAGGAGCAGTTCGCGTTTCATAGAGGGGACGATACGAAACGGCGGGGGCGATGTCGAGTGGCGCCGCGTCCGGCATGGGCGATATCTTGCTCCTCCCATCAACTGAACTCCGCGCCACGATGAAGTTCGACGACCGGCCCGTATTTCCCCGCGGTTTTCGCTGCGCGAGCACGAACTGCGGGCTGAAGCCCAATGCCAAGGACCTCGCGCTCTTCGTGAGCGAGAAGGACGCCGCCGCCGCCGCCGTCTTCACGCGGAATCACTTTCCCGGCGCGCCGGTGATCCTTGGCCGCGACACGATCCGCGCCGGAACGCTTCGGGCGATCGTCGCGAACAGCAAGTGCAGCAACGTGGCCACAGGTACACGTGGCGTGGACAACGCGCGCCGGATGGCGGCCGCCGCCGCAAAGGAGATCGGGTCCAGTCCAGACCGCGTGCTCGTGAGCTCCACCGGCGTGATCGGCGTGCGGCTCCCGATCGAAAAAATCGAGCGCGGTCTTGTCGGGCTTGCGTCGGCGCTTCAGACCGATCCCATGGTCGGCGCCGAGGGAATCATGACGACCGACACGCATCCCAAGGCGCTCTCGACGCGTGTAGGCGATGCGACGATCACCTGGGTCGCCAAGGGCTCCGGGATGATCGAGCCGAACATGGCGACGATGCTCGCGTACATCTTCACCGACGCGCAGCTCAGCGCGGCAACGCTCGACACGATGTTGCGCAGCGCGGTGCATGTGTCGTTCAACATGCTGAGCGTGGACACCGACACGAGCACCAGCGACACGTGCGCGATTCTCGGCAACGGGCTCGCCGGTCAGGTGGATGAAAAAGTTTTTCTCGACTCGCTCACCGCCGGCTGCATCCGGATGACCGAGATGCTCGCGCGTGACGGAGAAGGTGCAAAGCACCTCCTTCGCGCGACGGTACGCGGCGCCGCGACGGACGATGATGCGCGCCGTGTCGCGAAGTCACTCGTGAACTCGCCACTCATCAAGACGATGGTGCACGGCGCAGATCCGAACGTCGGACGCTTGCTGATGGCGGTGGGGAAGGTGTTCGACGTGAACGTGCAGCCCGCTACAACCGACGCGTGGATCAATGGCCACGCCGTGGTGAAGGGCGGGGAGCGTCTCGACTTCGATGAAGCCGCGGTGCGCGCGGCGCTCGCGAACGATGTCGTCGACCTCGAGGTCACCCTCGGCCTCGGCAC
>JBOHTH010000328.1:0-1765 GCA_050733535.1 Gemmatimonadaceae bacterium
CGATCCGCCCGTTTCCGCGAAATCCGCGATTAATTCTTTTTCTCAACTGCAACTGCAAAACATGCCCAAGCAGACCGATCGCCTAAAATCCCTCCCGCCCTACGTCCTCGCCGAGATCCCGAAGCGAAAGCGCGAACTGCTCTCGAAAGGCGTTGATGTCATCGATTTGGGTGCCGGCGATGCCGACCTTGCGCCTCCCCCCGCCGCGATTGCCGCGCTCAAAGCTGCCGTCGACGAACCCGCCATGAACCGCTACGGTTTCGCCCTCGGCTATCCGCCGTACCGCGAGACCATCAGCGCTTGGATGCACACGCGTTTCGGCCACACGTTTGATCCGCTCACCGAGATCATCCCGCTCATCGGGAGCAAGGAGGGCCTCGCGCACCTCGCCCTCGCGTACGTGCAGCCCGGCGACGCGACCATCGTTCCGGAGCCCGGCTACAACGCGTATCGCGGTGGCACCCTGCTCAGCGATGGCGAGGCGTATCTCTATCCGATCACGCCGCGGACGAAGTTTCTCGTGGAGCTCGATGATGTTCCGAAGGATGTTCTCAAGCGCACGAAGATTCTCTATCTCAACTATCCGAACAATCCCACGGGTGCCATTGCGCCGATGGAGTATCTCGAGCGCGTCGTGAAACGTTGCGCGGAACTCGACATAGTTCTCGTGTACGACAACCCGTACAGCGAGATGACCTTCGATGGGTACATCGCACCGAGCATTTTCGACGTCGCCGGAGCGCGGGACGTGGCGATCGAATTCCACTCGCTCTCGAAGACCTACAACATGACCGGCTGGCGCTGCGGCTGGGCGTGCGGGAACCGGGACATCGTCGCAGCGCTCGGGAAAGTGAAGGGCTTTATGGACACCGGCCAGTTCATGGCCGTGCAGCGCGCCGGTGTCGCCGCCATCGAGAGCTGGAAGAGCTGGCTGCCCGGCAACATCGCGATCTTCAAGGAGCGTCGCGACGCGGCTGTGAAGGCGTTTCGCGAGAATGGCTTCACCTGCGAGGCGCCGCTCGGCACGATGTACCTGTGGATTCCGCTGCCTGAAGGAATCGCCAGCGCCGAGTTCGCCACGCGGCTGATGGAGGACGAGGGAGTGATCGTGCTCCCCGGCTCGGGCCTCGGCGCGGGCGGAGAAGGATTCATTCGGATTTCGTTTATTACGTCGCCGGCGCGGATCGCAGAGGCGGCGGGGCGCGCCGGGAAGGTGCTCGCCGGGTTTGCCGCGCGACTGTAGCCCGTACGCAGGAACGATGATGGGATAGCGGTGTAGCCGGTTACAATCCCGCCGCCGGGAAGCGCGCATGTCGTTCTTCCAACCGGAGGCTCCAGAATGACTGGCTCGGTTCGTCGCACTGTCGTGTGCCTCGCGCTCTGCTCCGGTTTTGCGAGCACAGTTGTGGCCGGACAGTCAGCGCAGCTGAGGGTCGTGTCTGGTGACAGCACGCCGATTCCTTATGCGTGGGTCGTCGCAGCGGGTCACGACGCTGGAATCGCAAACGCTCAGGGTGAACTGAACCTCCACGCTCGCGCGCACAAAAAGATCTCGCTCGCGGTGCGGCGGATCGGCTATCAGCCATGGTCCGGTACGGTGAGCACACCGGACAAGGGCGGCGTGCTGACGGTTACCTTGTCGCGATCTGAGCCGCACACGCCGCCGGCGGATTCCGCCGCCCTGAGGAATCTTGAGCTGAGCGGCTTTTATGATCGATGGCTGCGGAAGATGCAGGGGATGTCCGCCGACGCCACGTTCATCGGT
>JBOHTH010000329.1:0-18378 GCA_050733535.1 Gemmatimonadaceae bacterium
GGCGCTGCGGCGGCGGGCGATGGATCGCTTCAGCGCGCTCGGTTTTCCGACGACGCGCAATGAAGACTGGCACTTCACGAGCGTCACGCCGATCGCCGAACGCGTATTCAAGGCGGCGCCCGCGCGCAGCGGCCCCGCCACGCTCAGTCCGGCCGACGTGGCCGGTCTGGTGATCGGAGATCCGGACTGGCACCGCCTGGTTTTCGTGAACGGACGGTTCGAGGCTTCGCTCTCTGCGTTCGCCGGGCTCCCCGCGGAGGTTCGCCTTACGACCTTTGCCGAAGCGTTGAAAGAGTCGCCGGGATTCATGGCCGAACATCTCGGCAAGCTGGCGGGCGGTGAGGGACAGTCGTTCACGGCGTTCAATACGGCGTTCGCGCAGGACGGCGTGGTCATCCACGTGCCGGGCGGCGTGGTCGTCGAGGCCCCGGTGCACATCGTGAACATCGCCGATGCAAACGCCGCGGGCGCCGGGATCCATCCGCGCCTGCTCGTCGTGACTGAGGCGCTGTCGCAGCTCACGATCGTCGAGAGTTTCGCGAGCACCGGCGTATCCGGTGCTCCGTACCTGACGAACGCCGTCGCAGAGATCGATGTTGGAAACGGCGCGCGTGTTGACCACTACAAGATCCAGCGCGAGAGCACCGACGCATACCATGTGGGCACGACGCAGGTGCGGCAGGGACGCGACTCGATGTACCACTCGTTTTCGTACGCCGCGGGCGCCGCGCTCTCGCGTACCAACGTGTACACGCAGCTGGCCGGCGAGAACGCGGAGACGCGGCTGAACGGCCTCTATTTGATTGACGGCACGCAGCACGCGGACCACCAGACCTTCGTCGAACATCTCGCGCCGGCCTGCGCCAGCCGTGAACTCTACAAAGGCATCCTCGACGGCAGCTCGCACGGTGTGTTCAATGGCAAGGTGTACGTCGACCCGATCGCGCAGAAGACCGACGGCAAGCAGACGAACCACGCGCTGTTGCTTTCGGATCAGGCGCGGGTGGACACCAAGCCGCAGCTCGAGATTTTCGCGGACGACGTGAAGTGCACGCACGGCGCGACCGTCGGGCGGCTGGACGAAGGTGCGCTCTTCTACATGAAGAGCCGCGGGCTTGGCGCGGAGTACGCGCGGGCGCTGCTGACGTACGCGTTCGCCGCCGAGGTGCTGGAGACGATCGAGGTGGATGCACTGCGCAACGGGCTGGAGGCGCAGGCGTTCGCGCGGTTCACGCAGTCTTTTGGGGAGCAGCGCTGAACGCCGCGCGACCGGACCGATGAACGCGGACCTCGAAGAGCTCTACCAGAGCATCATCCTGGATCACAACCGGCGGCCGCAGAATTACCGCACGATGCCCGAGGCGAGCGCGCACGCGGACGGCGTGAACCCGATGTGCGGCGACCAGCTCTCCGTATGGATCCGAATGAACGGCGACGTCGTGGACGATGTGTCGTTCCAGGGATCGGGATGTGCGATCTCCAAGGCAAGTGCGAGCTTGATGACACAGGCGGTGAAGGGAAAGACGCGCAGCGAGGCCGAACAACTCTTCGACTCGTTCCACGGATTGGTCACCGGTCACCCTGACGGAGTGGAGCTCGGGAAACTGAAGGCATTCTCGGGAGTGTCGCGGTTCCCGCTGCGCGTGAAGTGCGCGACCCTGGCCTGGCATGCACTCAAGACCGCGCTGGCCGATGGCGGAGTTTGAGCGCGTGACGGACGACACGATCGCAGCGGGCGAGCTGCGCGCCACGCGCCTCTCCGACGGCACGCCGATTTGCGTGGGGAATGCCGACGGCCAGCTGTTCGCGGTGCGCGATGAATGCCCGCACTCGGCGTTTCCGCTCTCCAACGGGACGCTTCTCGCGGGCGCACGGCTGGAGTGCGGGTGGCACGGGGCACAGTTCGACTGCCGAACGGGCGCGGTGCTCGGGGGACCGGCTGAGGATCCATTGGTGCGTCATGAAGTGCGCGCGATGGACGGCGGCGTGTTCGTGCGCCCGGAGGCGATGGAGTCATGAACATCAGGCCGCTCGCGCCGCGCGCCGATTTCCCGCTCCTCGCCCGCGACTCCGCGCTGCACTATCTCGACTCCGCGGCCACCACACAAAAGCCGCGCGCGGTGCTCGCCGCGATCACGCAATACTACGAGCGCGCGAACGCCAACCCGCACCGCGGCGCGTACGCGCTCTCGGCCGCGGCAACGGAAGCATACCAGACCGCGCGCGATTCGGTCGCACGTTTTCTCGGCGCGAGCGATCCTGACACGCTCATCTTCACGCGCGGGACCACCGAGTCGCTCAACCTGATCGCGACGGCGTGGGGGCGTGCGAACGTACGGCGCGGCGACCGCATCGTGGTCACCCGCCTGGAGCATCACGCGAACTTCGTTCCCTGGCAGCAGCTCGCGCTGGCCACCGGCGCCGAGTTCAGGATCTGCGAGCTGACACCGGATGGCGAACTGGACCTCGGGAAGGTGAGCGAGCTTGTGACACCGAACACGAAAGTGGTCGCGTTCGGCCACGTGTCGAATGCGCTGGGCACGGTGAACCCGGTGGCCGACATCGCGGCGATCGCGCATCGCGCGGGCGCGCTGGCCGTGTGCGACGGTGCGCAGGGCGCACCGCACGTGAACGTTGGATTCGATTCGCTTGGCGTTGACGTCTACGCGTTCAGCGGGCACAAAATGCTGGGCCCGATGGGGATTGGCGGGGTGATCGCAAAGCGCGACCTGCTCGAGGACATGCCGCCATATCAAATGGGCGGTGACATGATCGCAATGGTGGGCGACACGGAGACGACGTGGAACGTCCTGCCGCACAAGTTCGAGGCCGGGACGCCGAACGTCGAAGGCGCCGTGGGACTCGCAGCCGCGGTTGCGTATCTCGAGGCGCTGGGCATGGAGAAGGTGCGCGCACACGAACGCGCGCTCGTGCGGTACGCGATGGAGCGGCTCGCCGCGATCGAGGATGTTGTCGTACTGGGCCCGCCGCCGGAGCGCCGCGGAGGCGTGGTGAGCTTTACGCTGCGCGACGTGCACCCGCACGATCTTTCGCAGCTGCTCGACGCGGAGCGAATTGCGGTGCGCGCCGGACATCATTGCGCGCAGCCGCTGATGCGGTCGCTTGGCGTGCACGCGACGACGCGCGCGAGCTTTTATGTCTACAACGATTCCAGCGATGTGGACGCGCTCGCGGACGCGGTCGCAAAAGTGCGGGAGCGTTTCGCGGTCGCGCTCTGATGCAACTCGGAAGCAATCTCACTAGCGCGGATGCGAGACGCGGGGGTGGAAGCGGGAGGCGGGACTCGCTGCTGATGCGAGAGGCGGGGTTGGGAAGCGGGAACCGGGATGTAGCGGGGAGCGGCGAGCGCGTGCGGGAATCGCGATCCCGTCTCACACCCGCCGGAACTCCCGCTTCTCGCATCGAGTGACGACCCGGTTTTCGCATCCCAACCCCGCTTCTCGCATCAGCCGGAAAGTCCCGCCTCCCGCTTCGAACGGCGGGCCACCTTTCCCCTCGCCGAGGTAAAGCGAACGGCTCGGGCCTGGTGCCTTGCCGCTCACAGCTCACCTCCACGAAGCGTGCAGCTCACAGCGTCATCAAAGAAGCTATTGGCTCCAAGCTTCAAGGGTTCAAGCTGTGCGCAACAAGCCGTAAGCCGACGGTCGTAAGCTTGCTCGAATCCGGGATTCCTCCTCCGCACGCCGCGCCGGGTCGAATCGCTACCCGGCTCCCGAAGTCCGCCTCATATCCACCAACACCCGATCCGCCTCCGCCTGCAGGCCCAGCACGTCGAATATCTCCCGCGCGCGCCGCAGGTAGGCCTTGCCGTCTTCGGTCTGGTGCATCGCCATCGCAAACAACCCGTACTCGTGGTAGACCTGCGCTTCGATCGCCGGCCGCCGGTTGATCATCCGCGCCAGCTGCAGTGCCTGCTCGAAAAACACGAACCCCGCCTCGTCGCCCTGCCGCCCGCGCAGATTTCCCAGCAGCGTGTAAAGCTGCGCGAGGCGCCGGAGCTGGTTGTGCTTCACCGCCAGCCGCTCCGCGCGACGGATCTCCGCCTCCGCCTCGTGAAAGCGCCCGCCGCTCACGTGCAGCTTGGCGTGATTGTACCGGATGAACGCTTCGAGAGCGTCGTTGCCCTTCGCAACCTGAACCCACGCAAGCGCTTCGACGTACGTCGCCTCGGCCCGCGCGGCAAGATTGAGATCGGCGAACACCAGTCCCTGTGTCGTGAGCACACGCGCCATTTCAAGTGCGCTGCCGAGTTCCTCGAATTTGCTGCGGGCCACCTCGAGCGCCGTGGTTGCTTCCGTGAAATCGCCGTGCCGGCGCGCGGCCTCCGCCTGATGGTGACTGACCTCCGCGATGCACGCGTCGTCGCCGGTCCGCTCTGCCAGTCGCATCGCGCGGGCGAGCCACGCGTCAGCGCCGGGCCAGGCTTCCTGTTCCACCAGCAGGAGACCAAGGCCAATGCACGCGGATACCGCGCTGCGCGTGTCGAACACTGACTCCGCCAGCACGAGCGCCCGCCGGTACCGGCGCGTCGAATCGTCGTAGAAGTCCAGCCAGCGCGTGAGCGCCCCGAGCGCAAGCAGCGTCTCGATCTCGGGTTTTCGGTCGACGAGCCCCTCGGCCACGTCCAGCGCCGCCTGATACCAGACCTGCGCCTGCTCGACGCGGCCCAGCGCCTGTTCGCTCTGCCCCGCAGTAACGAGGCTGCGGACCGCCGACTCGGGTGCACCGCCGTCGAGCGCCTCTACGGCGCTGAAGTACGATGCATATAGAGAGGCCAGGTGCTCAATCACCCGGTCGAACTCGGGGCGCATGCGCTCGCGCAGTTCCGTCGCCGTGATGTCGCGTTTCCCAACCGTCTCATTCACCCCAATCCGCAGCGCGCCACTGACGCCAGTCACGTCCGTCGACAGCAGGAGCGCGCGGACTGACGGCATCGCGTCGATCGCCGGCAGGAGGTTAAGGGCCCGCTCGACCTTCACAGACCGTACCCCTTGATCTTTCGCGTCAGCGTGTTGCGATGGATTCCGAGGATCTCCGCCGCCGATGTGATCACGCCGCCTGTTTGCGCGAGCGCCCGTGAGATCTGCCGTACTTCGGTCTCGGCCAGCGTAGCAAGCACACTTTGCTCGCGCCCCGGAAGAGCGGATTCGCCCGCGTCGCGCACCGTTCCGCGAATCTCCTCGGGAAGATCCTCAAGCAGGAGCGACTGGCCGCGCGCGGAGAGCACGGCGTGCTCGATCGCATTGCGCAACTCACGGACGTTGCCCGGCCAGCGATGCGCGAGCATGGCCGCGTGCGCGCGATCCGAGATGCCCTGAATGTCCTTGCCATACCGCGGCGCGAAGTAACGCACAAAATATGACGCAAGATGGATGAGGTCTTCGCTTCGCTCGGCAAGTCGCGGAAGCTTGATCGTGAGCACCGCAAGCCGGTAGTACAGATCCTCGCGGAAAGTTCCTTGCTCGACGCACTCGCGGAGGTTGCGGTTGGTAGCCGCGACGACACGGACGTCGACCGGAATGACGGCTTCGCCGCCGACCCGCTCGATCTCGCGCTCCTGTACGGCGCGGAGAATCTTCGCCTGCAGCGCGAGGCTCATGTCGCCGACTTCGTCGAGGAAGAGCGTGCCGCCAATTGCCAGTTCGAACCGGCCCGTGCGCCGCCCGACGGCACCGGTAAACGCGCCCTTCTCGTGTCCGAACAGTTCGCTCTCGAGGAGATTTTCCGGAATCGCCGCGCAGTTGACCGCGATGAACGGCCCCGACGGGCGCAGGCCGTTCTCGTGAATCGAGCGCGCGACGATTTCCTTTCCCGTCCCCGATTCTCCCTGCAGCAGCACCGTCGCCGTGCTCTGGGCGGCGCGCGCCATCAATGTGTACACGCCGAGCATCGTCCGATGCCGTCCGATGATGACCGTTCCGCCTGACGACAGCGCGGCCGGCGGCGAGAGCGGAATAATCTCTTCGCCCGTCGACATCGAGTGGCGCTCCAGCACCGCGAGGAAGTCCGCGCGCTGGAGGGGCAGCGAGAGCAGGTCGAGCACGCCGATCTTCTCCGCGTGCAGCGCAAGCCGCATCGACGGGCTCTGCACGAGGGCGACCAGCCGCGGGGCACCGGGAAGACTGCGCAGCGCGTCGACCCACCAGCTCAGTTCCTCCTCGGGGCGGTCGCCAAGCACGGCAAGGACGATGTCCCACTGGCTGCCGGCGAGGTGGCGGGCCGCGCGCGGAAGATCGCGGGCGAACTCATAGTCCGCGCCCCCGTCGTGCGCCCACTGTTCGAGACCCTGAAGGTCCACCCTGCCGTGCGGCACGTCGTCGTTCCCCGTCGCCAGCACGCGCACGCGAGTCGTCGGCGCGGACTTGGCTTGGTCGGGCTCGGCAGCGTCGGGCACGGTCACGTTCACATCGACTCGGTGCGGTGCGATCATCGCTTCACCTCGCGTGGACCTCGAACGCGCGCGACAAGCGCGAGGGCGTCGTCCGTCCCCTTGAAACCGCGCGCAAGAATCTGATCGGCGAGGCGCTGTGCCGTCCCCGCGACCGCGACACTCGTGGCGAGTCCGCTGCGGATGCCGTCCGTCGTGAAAATCAACGTGTCGCCCGGAGAGACCGGGATGACCCAGGGGCGAATTGAGGGAAGGCGCCCTCCGACGGTTCCGCCGAGCGTCGTCAGCACGACATGCGTCGGCACGGCGCTCGGGTCCGCGAACACGAGCACTCCTTCGATGTCACCGACGCCGAGCCACGCCATCGTTCCGTCCGTGGCGTGAAAGGTGGCCACGCTCATGACGGCCCCGCGCGTGCCGAGCAGGGCTTCGTGGCATCGCTTCACGAGAAACTGGATCGGGTCGGACGCGTGCATCCGCAGCGTTTCCGCGGCAACGCGTGCGGTGGCCGCGGCCCCGTCACCGTGACCGAGCGCGTCGACCACCCCGACGAGCACGGAGCCGTTGAATGATTCCACGACGTACGCATCACCGGACGCGTCTTCGCCCGGCAGCGCGCGCGCCGCGACGCCCCACTCCAGCGGGACCGTTGCCCGCCGAACGGTCCTAGCCAATGTGGACACGGGGGCGCCACTTTCGCATAGTGACCGTCGTCCCTACTCCCCGCGTGGAAACGACATCGAATTCATCCATGAGCTGCCGCGCGCCTCCGAGCCCTACGCCAAGTCCACCCGAGGTCGAATAACCGTCGCGCATCGCGAGCCCGATGTCCGCAATGCCCGGGCCCTGGTCGTGCCCGACGACGACGACGGCCGACCGGTCGCCGTCGTGCTCGATCCCCATCCTGACCGCGCCGTGGCCGGCGTATGTAAGGATGTTGCGGGCGATCTCCGAGATCGCCGCCGCAATCACTGTCTGGTCGCCTGGTGAAAATCCGAGTTGTGCTGCGAGTTCCCGGCCCCGCTGGCGTGCCGTCACGACATCCACGTCGGAGGCGATGGCGACCGAAATGGTCTCAGACACGGCCCCGCCGCTGCTTCACCTTTATATCGAGAAACGCGAGGCCTTCTTCGAGGTCGAGCGCGGTGGCTACTCCTTTCAGCGTCAATCCGAGCTGAACCATCGCGAATGCCACGTCCGGCTGAATCCCAACGATCACGGTCTCGGCGCCGCGCAGCCATGTGGTGTGCGCAAGATCGCGCAGGGTGCGCACCGCGAATGAGTCCATGACGTCGACGGCCGTGACGTCCACGATCACGCCGCGCGAACGAAACCGTCCGACGCGCTCGCCGAGTGCCTCGCGAAGCTGTGTGAGGTCCGCGTCGGTGAGCGCCGACTGGATCGACGCGATCAGATAGTCGCCCTGCTTGAGGATCGGGACTTCCACGAGTCTTCTCCGCCGTGCCTCAGGACTTCTGCGAAACTTCGGACAACGGGATCACGGTGTACCCGAGCAGCCGCTCGGCTTCTTCGATGCCGCCCTGCAGGTCGCCGACGGTGGCCATCTCGCTCAGGTCGACGCCGATGGTAACAAGCGTCTGCGCGATTTCCGGTGAGAGGCCCGTCACGATCACCGTGCCGCCCAGCAGGCGGGCGGCTTCAACGGTCTGCACCAGGTGGTTCGCGACGTTCGAGTCCATCGCGGCCACGCCGGTGATGTCGATCACGACCACCTTGGCGCGGTTGGCGCGGATGGCGCGAAGCAGCTGTTCGGTCAGCTGGCGCGCGCGCTGCGGATCGATCACGCCGATGATCGGCAGGATCAGCAACCGCTCGCGCACCTGGAGCACCGGCGTCGACAGCTCGCGGATCGCTTCCTGTTGCTGCCTGATGACGCGCTCACGCTCCTGGACGAAGCCGACGGCCACGGTGTTGGCGATGCGGTTGGCCGCAGGCTCGTAGGCGTCCAGAATTCTATTGAGCTTGTTGAAGTCCTCGTGGTACTTCGCGAAGAGGGATCGCGCGAGGACGTCGCGAAGGAGCAGCACGATGCCGACGACCTCGTGTGTCTCGACGCCGCGCGGGATGATGCGCTCTGACAGGTTGCGCGCGTACGCCTGGAGGGCCTCGAACGTTCCGGTGGCGAGCGCCTCGACGTAGTTGTCGTACACCGACGTCGCCTCCGCAAAGATCTCAGCTTCGGTCATTGCCGTAAGCAGCTGAGCGCGGGTGATGCGCCGCGCCCATTCCTCACGAAGCTGGGTTCGGTTCTGGCGCAAATGCGCGACCAGCTCCCTGAGCAGTTGCGACGTTTCCTCGATCGGGACCGGTTGCTCGGCCGGTGTTTCGATTTTTTTCGCAGCCACTGAACGACTCCTTGCGACGGAAATGAGTGTTGACGGCTCGGGTGTAGTGCCCTCGCTACATGCAAATGAAAGGCCAGCGCGCTCGACGCGACGTAGCGTCGCTGCTCGCGCGGTGCCGCACAGCATTTAACCCGGTGTGCACCGGCGTTTCGTTCGGTTCGGCGTGCCGCACCAAAGTGATGCGGCGTGCCCGCGTCGACTCAAAGCGGTGCGG
This sequence comes from Gemmatimonadaceae bacterium, assembly GCA_050733535.1. Lineage (GTDB taxonomy): Bacteria > Gemmatimonadota > Gemmatimonadetes > Gemmatimonadales > Gemmatimonadaceae > Fen-1231. The sequence continues at coordinate 8,990 of JBOHTH010000329.1, forward strand.
GTGAAACGTTGCATCCCTGAGGCACGGCGCTGTGTGGACCGTGGCACGATACGCGCATGGGAGTTGGTACAACTCTTTGGAGCATTGACCAATGACTGAGACAACGGTTCGCCCCGACTCATCGAGCGAGATCCTTGACGCTCCCCCCTTCGCTGAGAACTATCACGAGTCGCGCGAAGGCGTGCTCGCGTGGTTCGAGGCGCGCTATGCCCGCTGGCTCGTCGCGCATGCGAACGGCAACATTGCGGCTGCCGCGCGAACGGCAGGCATCGAGCGCACAACGGTTTACCGGCTGCTGCGCCGCAGCGGTATTCGCGGCGCAGTGAGTTCCCATTGACGTTCAGCGTCATGGCAGGCGGGCGGCTGATGCAGGTCGCGGCGCAGGCTTTGCATCGATTGCTCTGCATGCTTTTCGATTGCGGCGTGGTCACGGCGATATGGAAATAGCGTACAATGACGATACAGCATTCCACCGCGAACGTCCGTCGGACGGCGTCCGACATGGATACCGGACGCCGTCCGACACGGGCGGACGCCGTGACGAATGAGGGCGCTTGGGTCGACGTCCTCGCGAGCGCGAGCCGCGCGTTGCGCGGCCGCAGGGTCAGCGTGTGGGAGTCGGACGGCGAGGGCAGGATCTGGCGAGTAGCGGCAAGCGATTCCGCCGATTCGTCGGAGAGTGAGCGCCGCGGGCTGTCGCGCGCGATGCGCCGGTGGAATGTCGACCGCGCCCGGCGCCGGCGCTGGATGGCAAGTCACATCGGGCCCGATCTCTGGTGCATCGCGCCCGTACGCCAGCATCCGCCCCAGCCGCCGGTCATGGACGCGGACCGCCGCAGCCCGGAGCGCATGATTCTCGAGCTTGCCGGCGCGTGCATCGGGATGCTCGACCGGGAGCGCTCCACGCGTGCGATCTCCGCACCGGACGAAGCGACGCTGCGCGACACGATGCGCGCTCTGGAGGATTTCTTCGAACACGTGCCGATCGGGTTGCACTGGATGGCACGAGACGGCACGATCCTGCGCGCAAATCGCGAGGCGTGCGAAATGCTCGGCGTTCCGGCGGAGGAATTCGTCGGACGAAAAATCGACGAGTTCTATGTCGACCACGCAGCGGTCCACGACATCGAGAAGCGGGCGCTGGCCGGCGAGGACGTTCGAAATGTCGAGGCCAGGCTCCACCACAAGAACGGCACGATCATTCGCGCGCTCGTGAGTGCGAGTGCCGGATTCGAGGAAGGGCGCTTCGTCCATATTCGCGTGGCGACACGCGATCTCGGTGATGTTCCATCAAACGGCGGAGCGCTGGCGCAGTTCCAGGCGATGGTGGAATCCGCCCACGATGCGATCATCGGGAAGACGCTCGACGGCATCGTGACCTACTGGAATCCCGCCGCGACACGGCAGTACGGGTACACGGCCGAGGAGATGATCGGCAAGTCGATCGGCGTGCTCATCCCGCCGCACCTGCCGAACGAGCTCCCGCGAATCCTCGAGTCGCTCAAACGGGGCATGCGCGTCGAGAACTACCAAACCGTGCGCGTGCGCAAGGACGGCGAGCGCATACATGTGTCGGTGACCGTCTCGCCGATCCTCGACGTGAACGGCCGGCCGATCGGCGGCTCGTCAATCGCGCGCGACATTTCCGAACGCATCGCGGTTGAGCAGCAGCTGCGGCACGGCGCGCTGCACGACTCGCTGACCGGTCTCCCCAACCGCGTATTCTTCAATGAGCGGGTGGCCGAATCGCTGGCGAGGATGCGGCGCGACCCGGGCTACCGTTTTGCCGTGCTCTTTCTCGACTTCGACGATTTCAAGGTCGTGAACGACAGCGTCGGGCACGCGGCGGGGGACCAGCTTCTCCAGCGAATCGCGGCGCGGCTTCCCGGGTGCGTACGGCCGGGCGACGTGATCGCGCGGCTCGGTGGCGACGAGTTCACCGTGCTGCTCGAGGAACCGGCGACGCGCGAGAGCGTCGAGATCGCGGCGCGGCGGGTACACACTTGCCTCGCAGCGCCGTTTCAGGTTGGCGACCGCCGGGTTGAGGTGACGGCGAGCATCGGGGCGGCCGTGGCAGACACGACCTATGAGCGCCCCGAAGACCTCCTTCGCGACGCCGACATCGCCATGTACCATGCAAAGCGCACAGGCCATGGGCGCTTTCAGGTGTTCGACGTCGTCATGCGCGACTGGGCGCATGCGCGCTTCAGCATGACGACGGACCTGCGCCGGGCTGTCGAGCGCGGCGAACTCGCGCTCGTGTTCCAGCCGATCTGTGATCTGGCCTCGGGACGCGTGCGATCGTTCGAGGCGCTCGTGCGATGGAATCATCCAACGCGCGGTCTCGTCCTGCCGGACGACTTCATCCCGCTCGCCGAGCAGACCGGGCTGATCGTGCCGATCGGAGAATGGGTCCTCATCAATGCCTGCGCGCATGCGCGCCGGTGGCAGGCGGAGGCGCCGGCGGCGGGACCCGTGAGCGTAAGCGTGAATCTGTCCGCCAAGCAGATCGGCGATGCGCGGATCATAAACGAAGTCCGCCGCGCACTCGAGAGCACCGGGCTCAACCCGCGTGCGTTGCGCCTCGAGATCACGGAGACCGTCTTGGTCGAGAACGGCGAAGCTGCAACGTCTCAACTCGAAGCGCTGCGAGCCCTCGATGTCGAGCTTCACGTCGACGACTTCGGGACCGGCTATTCGTGGCTGAGCTACCTGCCCCGCTTTCCGCTTCAGGCCATCAAGGTTGACCGGTCATTTGTCCGGCGCATGGGGACGCGGCGCACGGATGTCGAGATCGTTCGGTCGATCATCGACCTCGCCACCACGCTCGGCCTCCAGGTGATCGCCGAAGGGATCGAAACTCCGGGTCAGCGCGAGCGTCTGATCGCGTTCGGCTGCGAGCTCGGGCAGGGCTTTCTGTTTTCGAAGCCGGTCGACTCCTCAGAAACGCTCCCGCTCCTCAAGCGCGCGGCGTTCGGGCTGCCGCTGCCAGGAAGGGGGAAATCGCCCGCCGCCGGCGCATGGTGAACCGCGTGCCCTAGACATCGCACGCAAGCCCGTGCGGGCGCTATCGTTGGGCTGAGGGTGGCGCTAGTTTTTCGCACGTGCAATCGTCCAGGCCGCCGGTGCTCGTGTTCGGATCGGGACTTACAACACTTGGCACCATCCGCCTGCTGGCAAGCGCTGGGCTGAAGCCGTTCGTCGTGAGCGACACACCGGGGATGGTCGCCAAGTCGCGCTGGTATCGGCCCGCTCCGCGATCCACGAGCAGCGAGAACCCCAGGGACAACCTTCCGGCGTGGCTCGACGGCTTGCCGCTCCAACGGGCGATCCTCCTTGCGTGCTCCGACGAATGGGCGCTGCGCGTCGCGCGCTGCGCGGACGCGTTCCGCGAACGTTTCCCCACCAGCATCGCCAGTCCCGCAGTACTCGAGACCCTGATCGACAAGTCGCGGCTCGCGACAGTTCTCACGGAGCTCGGCCTGCCGCAACCGCGGACGACCCCACTCGATCTCTCGACGAAGCTCGCTGACATCCCGGATTCGGCTCTCGCGGGTGTTTTCATCAAGCCACGGGAGTCCACGCCATTTTTTCGAAGGTTCCAGGTGAAGGGGTTCCATGTGACATCGCGGGCGGACCTCGGCCAGCGGCTGGAGGAGCTCGCAAAGCTGGGGATTGCCGTCGAGCTGCAGGAGTACATCCCTGGCCCTCCGACCAATTATTTCTACGTCGAAGGCTTCATCGACCGCTCAGGGCAGATGCCCGCGCTCTTCACGCGGCAGCGCCTGCGCATGGACCCGCCCGACTTTGGAAACAGCACGCTATTCAGGAGTGTAGACCCGTCGTCCGTCTCCGCTGCAGTGGAGACCGTGACGCGCCTGCTCCGCCATCTGAAGTACCGAGGCATTTTCAGCGCGGAGCTGAAGCGCGACGAGCGCGATGGCGTGTACCGGCTCATTGAAGTGAACGCGCGGCCGTGGTGGTACGTGGAGTTCGCCGGCCAGTGCGGCATCAATCTCGCCGCCATGCACGCAGCCGATGCGCTCGGGGAGCCGGTCGTGCCCGTGCGCACGTTCACCGTGGGCAAGGCGTGCGTTTACCCGTTGTATGACTTTCATGCGTGCACCGAGCTGCGCGCGGCCAACAAGCTCACGATGCGCGAGTGGGCGGCGACGTGGCTGACGTCTACGCAGCCAGTTGCACGCTGGAGCGATCCGATGCCCGCGAGCGGAATGGTTGGAATCGCCCTGAGGCGCCTCGCAAAGTCGCTCGGCATCGCGAAGAGGCGCTGACCACCGCGTGAGCTCGCTTCGCACGGGCGCGCAGGCGCTCATAGACACGCTGGAGGAAGAGGGCGTCACCTGCGTCTTCGGACTTCCCGGCACACAGACTGTCGGGCTCTACGAGGCGCTTCGCCACAGTTCCCTTCGCGCGATCGTACCGACGCACGAACTCGGCGCCGCGTTCATGGCGTACGGCTTCGCGCGCGCATCGGGCCAGGCCAGCGTACTGCTGACGATTCCCGGGCCCGGATTCATCTTCGCGCCTGCCGGCCTTGCCGAGGCGCTTCTCGATCGAGTACCGGTCGTCCACTTCACGCTCACGCCGTCGCGCGGTCCGACCGGCGCGCCGGGCTTCCAGGCCCTGAACCAAACGGCGATCGCGCGCCCGCTCGTGAAGTCCGTTTTCCGCGTGGAGCATCGCGCCGACCTTTCAGGCATCGTGCGCGAAGCGTTTCGCACCGCGCGGCAGTCGCCGGCCGGCCCCGTGTTCGTCGAGGTGACCGATGATGCGCTGCGGGCGACGGACAAGTCGCAAGCGATCGTGCCAGCTCGCGCGACTGAAACGGCTGAACCGGGCGTAGGCGCGCTCGACGCATTCATCGCGCGGATCGCGCAGGCAAGCCGGCCCGTTTTCTTCATCGCCGGAGATTTCACGGCAAGCGGCGCGCGTCTCGAACGGCTCGCGTCGGCCGGCCGCGTACCGATATTTGTTCCGGCACCGAGCCGCGGCGTGATGCCGGAGGACCACCCGTGGGTCCTCTGCTGCGACGACCATCGCACGCGCCGCGAGACCGTCGCGGTCGCACTGTCGCGCGCGGATCTCATCGTCGTGCTGGGTACGCAGCTGACGCACGTTGCGACGGGCGGCTTCAAGCTCGCGCTTCCGCCCGAACGGGTCGTGTGCATATCGAACAGCGGCGAAAAACTTCCGCACGGATATCAGGCGAGCGCGACGGTGCACGCGCCGGTGGACGCGGTGCTGGCGCGGCTGGAATCGGACGCCACCATGTTTGGGTCGACGTGGACCGCGGCGGAAGCCGCTGAGTTGCGGCGCCAGCTCGCGAGCGCCGTGCCGGCCGAACCGCCGGAGCCGGTGGTGAACGGCGGTGACGCTGCGACGTTTTTCGCCGAGCTGCGCTCGGTGCTTCCGCGGGACGCGATCGTCGTGACGGATTCGGGACTGCACCAGGCGCTCGTGCGCAGGCACTTCACCGTGCTCGGCGCGAACGGTCTCCTGTTTCCGGCCGAGCTCCAGTCGATGGGGTTTGGACTTCCCGTTGCGATGGGAGCGAAGGTCGCGCGGCCGGGTCGCGTTGTGGTCGTCGTGATGGGCGACGGTGGGTTCGCGATGTCGGGATTGGAACTGCTCACCGCCGCGCGCGATGGAATCCACGTGATCGTCGTCGTCTTCAACGACGGCAAGCTCAATCTCATTCGCCTGCAGCAACTCCGTGAGTATGGTGCGTCTTACGGAACGGACTTGCATGAATTGAATCTCGAGCACTTCGCGCGGGCGGTGGGCGTCGAGTATCGTCACGCCGGAGACGGCGCAGTCGAGGCGCTCACGCATGCGCTCGGGTGCGGGCGGACTGCGATCGTGGAGGTAGTCGTCGGCGACTCGAACCGGATCAGGGTGAGCGGTGCGCACAGCTATGTGAAGGAGTCCGTGCGCCGCAGGGTCGGTCCGGGGATCATCGATCGGCTCAAGCGCTGGCTGCGATAGGCCGATGAATCGGCGCGACGGTTCATTCCGCTTCGACGAGCAGTTCGAGGAGCAGGCCAGGCGCACTCCGAGCGCCGTCGCGCTCCACCACGGCGGGGCGTCAATCACCTTCGCCGAGCTTCGGGCAAGATCCGACGCGTTCGCGGCTTCACTTCGCGCGAACGGTGTGCGCAACGCCGGGTTTGTCGGGCTCCATATGGAACGGTCGATCGAGTACGTCGTGAGCGTGCTCGCGATCCTGAAGCTGAACGGTGCCGTCGTGCCGCTGCCGCCGTCGTATCCCGGCGCGCGGCTGCGGGAAATCATCTCATTCGCGGAACTTGACGCGGTCGTCGACGACGCGACCACACCGCTCGATCCGTCGCTGGGCGGCAGGATCGTGAGCTTCGACGCAGCATCTCAGGACGCATCAGCGGGGTCCGGAGGCACCGCGCGAAGCGCGGACCAGCCGGCGTTCGTGCTTTGCTCGTCTGGATCCACCGGGCAGCCCAAGATGATCGTGCGAAGCCACCGATCGTTTTTCCACCGGTTGCGCTGGACGTGGGAGAATCACCCGTACGCGGACGGCGAAGTGTGCTGCCAGAAAGCGCACATGACGACGACGCACGCAGTCTACGAACTGTTCGAGCCGCTGCTGCGCGGAACCCCGGTGCACATCGTCTCGGACGGCGACGCGAGGGCGCTCGAGACGTTCTGGGAGACGGTGCGGTCGCGGGAGATCTCACGTCTTTTGCTCGTGCCGTCGGTGCTGCAGGCATCGCTCGACATGCCGGGGTTCGTCGCGCCGCCCGTGAAGGTGGTCGTGCTCATGGGCGAGTACGTGCATCCGCAGCTGGCGCGCCGGGCGATCGACGCGTTTCCGGAGCGCACGAGCATCTACTCCATATATGGAAGCACCGAGGCGAGTTCGACGTTCGTCTGCAACGTCAGACAGTCCTGGCGCCAAGGCGAGGAACTCCCGCTTGGAGTTCCAATTTCGGCCGACGTGCACAGTTCCATATTGGGCGAGGATGGCGTTCCCGTCGGGATGGGCGACACGGGAATGCTGCACATCGCGGGGACGCCTCTCTTCACCGAGTACTTCAAGTCGCCTGCGCAAACTGCCGCCGCGTTCACTACCGCGGCGAGCGGCGGAGAGCGGCTGTACCGGACGCGCGATCAGGTGCGCCGGCTCCCCGACGGCAGCCTGCAGTTCCTCGGACGTATGGACAACACGGTCAAGATCAGGGGCTTTCGCGTCGAACTCGAGGAGGTCGAGCGCGCACTCCTGCTCCACGCCAACGTTCGTCAATGCGCCGTGATCGCGACAGAAAGCGAACCGGGCACGGCGTCTCTCACGGCGTTCGTTTCGCCTGCGACGGTAAAGAGTTCGACGGTGTATCCGTTCCTGCGCGAGCGGCTCCCCGCATACATGGTTCCTTCAGCCATGTTCGCCGTCGACGCATTCCCGCTCACGCCGAGCGGGAAGATCGACCGCGCGCAGCTCGCGCGTGGACAGTCGCGTCACGCCACGCCAGTTTCTGCCGATTCACAGCAATCGCAGGCGGAGCAACGGGTGTCGCGCATCTGGCAGACCGTGCTGAAGCACGACGCGTTCGCGTCCGGCAGCAGCTTCTTCGAGGTGGGCGGCAGCTCGCTGACGGCGTTTTCGGCCGTGTACCGACTCCGAGAGGAGTTCGGTCTCGATCGTGATCAGCTCTCCGATCAGAGCCTGTACATATACCCGACGCCCGCCGCACTCGCCGCCTACATCGAAAACGCGCTCGCGGGGAATGCTCCGGCCGAATCATCGACGCAGTCGCCGCCGGTCACGTTAAGAAGCGCGAGCGGTGCCAACCGCCCGCCAGTCTTCATGATCTCTTCAGCCGGCGGCACGCTCGGCGCGTACGAAAAACTGGTCAGGATGCTGAAGACCAACCGCGACCTCATCGGCGTGCGCGATCCATTCCTTTGGGGCGGCCGAGATCCCACGCTCGGATTCCAGCGATGGATCTCGGAGTATGTGCGCGTGATCCGTGAGCGGCAGCCTCGCGGACCTTATGACATCATCGCCTATTCGTCGGCAGGCGCTGTCGGCTACGAAATCGCGCAACATTTGCGACGAGCGGGCGAGCAGGTCGCGCTGCTTGCACTCATCGATCCTCTGGCGATCGATCGCGGGAGCAAGCGGCGATTCGGCTACTGGTCCCTGCAATCGAGGTTCGGCAGCCGCATCGTCGCGCGAATCACGCTGCTGGCCGGATGGCTCCGAGCAGTGATTCCCGCTCGGCTCCGCGAGAGTGGCCGGTCGCCGCGCGACTTCAATCTCGTGCCCTCGCAGGCAGACTTCCTCCGGCTCGCTCGGGATGCAAAAAACAACTCCACGCATATCCGGTCGGTCTCGGCGCTTCTGGAAATGAATACCGGGCTTCCGTTCGCACTGACCGACGCGGAGTTCGCCGCGGCTGCACCGGACGGGTACCTCGACGCGCTGCTTTCACGGGTGAAGCGCGTGTCGCCAGAGATCGACGCGCAGATGATAGAGAACATCGTGGTGCAGTATGAGCTGCAGGTGCGCTCGCATCACGCGTACCGGCTTCAGCGGTACGACGGCCGAACGGTCCTCTTCGACCCGCACGGCCCTTACCACGGACTCCTTGCCGCACAGTTCCGGCCGTACGTCAGCAATCTTCGCGTGTACCGGGTGGGACTCGGCGAGCCGTCCGAGCGCACCCGGGAAATACTGGGGTGCTTCTCGCCGCGCATCCGCTCACACTATCAGAGCATGCGCGACGACACGTTCGTGCAGGTGGTAGCCGAGAAACTCGACGCGTTGCTCGGGTAACGCGCGACGCGCAGCCTGCGGATTAGCCTCGAGGCGAATCCATATCGAACATCAGCCGTTCCGTATATGAGAGGTCGCCCACATGCGGCATATGCGGCCCGCGCGCAAACTTCACGCCCCAATCCACGTACCGGCCCTTGAGCCCGGGGACCGGGCCATTCGCGTCGCTGAACACGAGCGGCATGCCGCGCAACAGGAAGTACCGGCCGAGTGGCCGCGCGAGCTGAACGTACGACTCGAAATCCCGACAGTAGCCGAGCGCCGCGTGGGGGAGCTGAATTCCCTTCCAGCGGATCCGGCTCGGCACAAAGACGAACGGATACCGCCGCTTCTCCCACTCGCACACCAGGCTCGTGCAGCCGAAGCTCGCGTGGGCCCGCAGCAAGCCGGCCTCGGCGGGGGAGAGCCCGCCGCCAGGTTCGACCTCCGATGACACGCGCCGAACCTTGGCGGCAACGCGCGGGCCGCTGAACGCCGCCAGCGCGAAAAATCCGCCGTTGCTGATGCGGCGATATCCGAGGGCCTCGAGCATCGGCCAGGTGTGCGGCGCCGGGGTTGT
>JBOHTH010000330.1:0-4114 GCA_050733535.1 Gemmatimonadaceae bacterium
CTATCGCAATCTCCTCGCGTGGCAGAAAGCTCATCTTTCCGCCGTCAACGTTACCCGCTCGATCGAGTCCATCCCTCGAAATGGGAATTCCGGTCTCCTCAATCAGATCCGCCGCGCTGCGCTATCAGTTCCCGCGAATCTGGCAGAGGGATGCGGCCGCTTGACCGATGCGGACTTCGCGAAGTTCGTTCAGATCGCCGTGGGATCGTCATCGGAACTGGAATATCATCTCCAATTCGCATGCGACACTGCGCTGATCCACCGGGCCGAGTTTGAGGCGAGGCAGGCGGAGATCGTCGAGGTCCGGAGGATGATGATCGGATTACTAAAAAAACTCCGCCCCGCCGCGGTTTAGGAAGCTCATGGCTTATTGCTGATGGCTTGTTGCTCACAGCTTAGGCCCACGCGGCTAATGGCTCACAGCGTCACGGACGCCGTCAGCTGTTAGCCGCAAGGGTTTAAGCTGTGAGCAACAAGCTGAAAGCGGCAAGCCGTGAGCTTCCATGCTTGGCCGGACGAAGGGTCAAGTTTTGTCGAGCGTGAACGTCCCGTCCGGGATCGAGTTCCCGCAGGAGCTCGTCGATGTGTACGTCCCCGCGATTCTCGAACTGGTCACGCCGGTCGCCGTGCCGGAAATGGTAACCGTGCACGGCGGCTCGTCAGCGGTGGTGACCGTAATGGTGAAGGTCAGGGTCGAACCGGAGAATGTTCCGGAAACCACGCCGGTAAACGACGTGTCGCCGGCCTGGTCGCTGGCCGTTGCCGTCCCTGAGACGGTCGATCCTGACTGGGTGAGCGCCAGCGTGAGAAATCCGCTGCCAGTTTCGTCCGACGCCGCGCCGTGGTATGTCCCCGACACCGTGACCGGGCCGGTCGTCGAATCGCTGCGCGAGCAGGCGGAAAACGCGCCGGCCAAGAGCAGAATAAACACCGTTCGCGATCTCCGAAACTTTCGGCTTCCACGCCGCGCGGTCTTATCAGCGTCCACAGTACCCTCCTGAGTCAAAGAACCTGCATCCCCTTCGGTCCTCCTCACCAATCCTGAATTCCTCTTCCGCACTCCGCGCTGGGTCGAAGTCCCGCATCCAGCGTCCGTCTCATTTTGCCGGCGCGCCGAAGTGCCCAAAATTCACAGCGACCGCCACATTGAACGCGATCTTCGCCCCCTTGAGGCCGACCGGCTGTGCGATGCCCGGCACTATTGTCAGCGACTTGTCGACGATCAGGCCGAGTCCTACGCCGAGCAGGCCATAGTCATAGTTCGTGCTTGAGGAGCCCAGGGTGCTGTCGTGCTCGTTAACGGTCGAGTGGAGGTACTCTGCCGACACGAACGGCTTGAGACTAAGATTTGGCGTCATCACCGAGACGATGCCAAACGAACCACCGAGGCCGAACTCGTCCTCACCGCTCGTGATCGTGCCCCCGAAGAAGGACTGTTTCGGAAACGACGCGTGCGAATACGAGGCGATTGGGCAGAACTCGGCGGCGGACCCCACTTTGGCGCTGTAACCAACCGACCCGCCGATCACCGAGCTCGTGCCGCTCAAATCGTTGTAGGAGATTTGCGAGACGGCAACCGAGGCGAACAGCCCTTGGGTCGCGCCGACCGTAAACGCGCCGCCGAGGGTCTTTGCGCCGTCCGTGAATGACCCGGTTGCGCCGAGGCGCATGTTCCCCGCGGAGAATGATGCTGAGCCGGTGCACGTCTGCGCTTCAATTGCCACGGGCACGGCGAAGGTGCACAACGCAGCGGCGGCTAACGCGATTCGGAGCTTCATGGCGGCCTTGTCAAAAGAGTGAGGGCTGAAACGGTGTGCCAGTGTGTCGAAGTTAAGCGCGGGCGCGCGGCGCGCCAACCAACTCGACGCGCCTACGCCATGAACGATACCGCGAGCTCGGCGGCTGTCGACAGAGGCGCTTCGCCCGCGTAATTTCCCCACATGACAACGGCCTGGTCGATCGTCGAGTACCCGGGCCGCGATGGCCTCATGCGCCTCGAGCCGGACTGGACTCGCCTTGTCAGCGCGATGCCGGACGCTGGGTTTCAGCACCTGCATGAGAGCCACGTCAGCTATCTCGACAAGCTGCCGTCGGAGTTCGGAGCCTTCAACTGCCTCGCACTCAGCGACGGCAGCCGGATACGCGCAATTTGCCCGGTGGAGCCGCAGCGACTCGACGTCTTCCGCGCCTTCAAGTCGCCAGCGTGGGGCTTGCCATTGGGCTTGGGCGATATGCCGCGCGACGTGATCTGCCCCGCCGACGCTGATGCCGAAGCGGCACTGTTGCCCTGCGTCGCCGCACATCTTCGCAAGACGCGGCCGCGCTACAACTGGTTCGTGCTCGGTCGCGTGCTCGAAGGGTCCGTCGCTTGGCGGTGCCTTCGCGCGATTGACGCCGGACGCTACTACGCCGACCGCGACGACGCGGCGCATATGATCGATTGCGACCAGCCGTTTGCCGGCATCACATCACGGCTGTCGAGAAAATTCCGCGCCAACATGCGCTCCGCGCATAACCGGCTGGCGAAGCTCCCGGATGTCCACTTCGAACGCACCGTGGACGCCGCGTGCATGGATGCTGCATTCGATCGGTTTCTCAAGGTCGAGGCATCCGGCTGGAAGGGGGAGGCTGGAGACCGAACCGCGATTGCGGTGAAACCGAAGCAGCTGGCGTTCTATCGATCCTGGGTCGCGGGGCTCACGGCGTCCGGCTGCTGCGAGTTCAACGAGCTTCGCTCAGGCGATACATGCGTCGCATCCACGTTTTGTGTCCATGTGGATGAAGAATGCGCCGTGGTGAAGATCGGCTACGACGAACGATTCGCGCAGGTCGCACCGGGACACTTGGTGCTCGAACGGATCTTCCAGCAATACTGCGACGATCCCTCTGCCAAGCGCATCAGCCTGGTGAGTGCGTTCGCCTGGAACGCGCGGTGGGAGCCCGAGGTCGTCGGATCGTACAATGTTTACCTCGGCATCGGCGGATGGATGGCGCGCGCGCGCGTCGGCCTCCTCCGGATGAGTTTTCGGTACTGGCCGCTTATCAAGCGGTGGCTGCAGCGCTCTGGTGCCGGCGGTCGCATCGCCCGCCGGTTCGCGCGGGGCTGAAACGCTCTGTGTACTCGCGCTGTTTCCGAACGGCGAATACCCCGGTGACGTGGTAACTTTCAGAATGACCCCATCACCGTTGCGTTTCGTCCGCGACCGAATCGCGCGTGCCGAACTCGCCGAGCTTGCGGCGATGGGCTTTGGCGACATGATCAAGGCCGTCGTTGACGTTCAGCGAGGGATCATGGCAATCGGCGGCGAGTTGCATTCCGATGAAGAAGCAATGTTGCTCGATGACGGATCGACGCAATCGGACATGTGGGGCATCAATCTCTATCCCGCCGAGCAGGGAGAGGGGTTCATCGAATTCGATTCGATGATCAATGTGCGACCGGCTCAGGGCAATCCGTCGCGGGATGTCCTGGACAGCGGTACGCGGGCACGGATTCATTCCGTCGTCTCGCGATTGATTTCCGAATGACCGCGAGGCCGGCTCACCCGGGGCTGGCGGACGGCCGGTGGCACTCGATGCCGCTGGTAACCCAGCTTGCGAATATCGGCAGTGAAGTCGAGCGCGCGATTCGCGCGCACGAACAGTCCAATACCAAACGGTGGACCGGCGCGTTCGCCCGGGCGCTGGAGCTGTTTGACCTGACGGCGGCCGACGCGCGGTGGCGTGGCCATCGCCGCCGCGAAATCCTGCGTGCGCGCGAGCTGTTCTGTGGACTCTTTTACGCTGTTCCGCGCGCGGACGGCGACGCGGAGTTCCTCAGCCGGTATTTTCTCGAGTTCGCGGTCGCCGCGCGACGATAGGACACGGGCCTTGCGTCGAACGGAACGCAAAGCGACACACTGTGCCCCCGGTTCGCCTGCGCGACGGAGTCTGAAGCCGGTCCGCGGCGGGCACACAGATTGCACCAACATGGCGCATGACTCTCAACCCCTATGCCGCGCCTCGAGCGCCGGCGGAGGTTTGACTACGCATGCGCATTTTTCTTGCTCTGATCGCGCTGACATTTCTCACGGCGTGCCGCGTCATCACGGAACCGTTCTACGGCGACCACGGC
>JBOHTH010000331.1:0-2018 GCA_050733535.1 Gemmatimonadaceae bacterium
CGCCGTTCTCGGACGTCGTCCGGACGGCGATCGCGGTGCACGAGCTGTGCGACGCGATCGGCTGGCCGAGTCACGTGAAGACGACCGGAAAAACCGGGCTGCACATTCTCCTGCCGCTGGCCGGGAAATGCACGTACGCGCAGTCGCGCTCGTTCGGCGAGCTGATCGCCCGCCTGATCCTGCGCACGCTCGGCGACATCGTCACCATCACGCGCCAGGTCACGAAACGCGGCGTGAAGGTCTACCTCGACTATCTGCAAAATCGACACGGGCAGACGATCGTCGCGCCGTTCAGCGTGCGGCCGCTGCCGGGCGCGACGATTTCGATGCCGCTCTTGTGGAGCGAAGTGAATGAGTCACTCGATCCGCGCGCATTCACAATTAAGAACGTCACCGAGCGAATGGAACAGCTCGGTGACGATCCCGTGCGCAGCGTGATGGATGAAGTGCCGGATCTTACGACTATGCTGCACCGTTTGGCTGAACGGGAGGCCTGAAGTGTCCCGCATGCACTCGCCCCTCCCCGCTACATCCCGGTTCCCGGTTCCCAACCCCGCTTCTCGCATCAGCCGGAAAATCCCGCCTCCCGCTTCCAATCCCTATTTCGCCATCCCGAGTATCACCTTCCACTCTGTGTCGCGCACGGGCGTGACCGAGAGCCGGCCAATGCGAACGAGCGCCATGTCCGCGAGTTCCTTTCGCGCCTTGATTTCCGGCAGCGTCACCGGCCGCGGCAGCTGGTCGACCGCGCGCAAGTCGACCGCGAACCACTGCGGATCATCCTGCTTCGAGTCCGCATCGTAGCCGTAGCTCTTTTTGTCGAACGCCGTCGGATCGGGATACCCCTCTTTCACCACCTCACAAATACCGACAATCGCCTGCGGGTTCGCCATGGAGTGGTAGTAGAACACCTGGTCGCCGAGCTTCATCCCATCCCGAAGAAAATTCCGCGCGGCGAAGTTGCGCACCCCGTCCCACATTGTCGTACGCTTGGGCGCGAGCACGAGGTCGTCAAACGAAAACACTTCCGGCTCGGATTTGACGAGCCAGTAGCGCTTCTCCCCCGCCTTCCGTGTGAACCACTCGGCCCATTTGCCCTCGGCGTGGGGGGCTGACGACCGAAGACCGAGGACCGAAGACCGAAACTCCTTGGCGGACGCCGACCCTTTCGCGGCAGACTTCTCCTTCGGTCTTCGGTCCTCGGTCTTCGGTCCCTTCTTCATGGCCGCCATCCTACGCGATTCCCTTTTTGATGGCTTTGAGCACCGCGTCCGAGAACGTATCAATCTCGTCCAGCGACGTATACACATTCGGCGTGATGCGAATCCCGCTGAACTCCGGGTGCGTCATCGGCGTGGTCACGATGTGGTACTTGCTGCTCAGCCACCCGCCGAGCTTGCCGGGCTCGATCCCGTCCACGCTGAACAGGCAGATCGCGCCGCTCTTGTCCGGACCGATCGGTGTGAGAACTTTCACGCGATCACTCTCGGCGAGCAGCCGGTTCGCCCAGCGGTCGCGCAGCAGGCGGAGCCGTGCGATTTTCTTGTCCGCGCCGATTCCACGGCTGAACGCGAGCGCGGTGCTCACCGCATTGTAAATCGGCTGCGGATGGGTGCCGATCTGCTCGAACTTCCGGATGTTGTCCTTGAGCGAATCGTCCGATCCCTGCAGGGACCAGATCGTCGGGATCTTGTCCTTTCGCACATACAGAAATCCCGAGCCAATCGGCGCAAGCGTCCACTTGTGGAGCGAGACGCCGTAGTAATCGCACTCGAGGTCGTCGCGCTTGAACGGAAAGTGATTGAACGCGTGCGCGCCGTCGACGAGCACCTGAATGCCGAGTGGCCGCGCCATGCGGACTATGTCGCGCACAGGCATGATCTGCCCCGTGAGGTTCGTGATGTGCGTGACCTCGATGACCTTCGTGCGCGGGGTGATCGCCTTGCGGAACTGGTCCACGAGGTACGCGTCCGACGGCGGCGGCACCTTGAAGGAGATCTCCTTGAACACGATCCCCT
>JBOHTH010000332.1:0-2059 GCA_050733535.1 Gemmatimonadaceae bacterium
GCAGTGCTACGATCCGGAGAAGGCACTGACGCCGGCGATGTTGCGAGGGGCGGTGCTGGGGTGTGCGTTGCCGGCCCGGCAAGGGGACCGAGGACCGAAGACCGAGGACCGAAACTTCAACATCGCGAGCGACGCGTTGGCATCTTCGGACGTCGGTCCTCGGTCTTCGGTCCTCGGTCCCCTTGCCGGGCCGGCAACGCACACCCCAGCACCGCCCCTCGCAACATCGCCGGCGTCAGTGCCTTCTCCGGATCGTAGCACTGCCACCGCAGCGCCGCTGTGTCCTTGCTGATGATCGGCGCGATGTCGGTCGGCCACAGATCCGGATCGGCTATCCTGTTGCGCGTACTCGGCACGAGCAGCCACGCGGTGACGATCGCGTGCATCGTCGCGGCATCTTCAGTATACAGCTTCGGTTTCTCGAAATGCTCGAGCAGATTCAGCTTGCCGGCCATCTCGGCGCCGCCGCTCACGGGCGGCGCGCTCGCATAGAACGTGTAGCCGCGGTACGTGCCGCTCACCGGCTCCCGCTCCGGCGCAAAGTATCGGGCGAGGTCGCTGAGCTTCATCGTGTTGCCATGCGCGCGAAGGTCGCTGACCCACTTCTGCGCAACTTCGCCCTTGTAGAACCCGTCGGCGCCGCCGTCGGCGATCTTGCCAAGCACCCAGGCAAGCCCGGGATTCCTGATCGTGTCGCCGGCGACTTTCGGCGTGCCGTCCGCGTTGAAGAAGAGTGCCTTGCTGCCGTCGTATTTCAGGAAGTGCTCGCGCTCCGTTGAGAACGTCGTCGCGGTACCTTCGCTCAGCACGTACCCGTTGGTCGCGGCGCGAATCGCGGGCGCGAGGATGTCCTTCCATGCGATCTTGCCGCTGCCGTATTCCTTGTACGCGCGGTACATCCCCGCCACTGTACCTGGGACGTTCACGAGCGCCGCGCCATCGGGCGGGTAGCGGCCGTTGATCAGCATGGATGTATTGCTGAGCGTCGCGTCTTCCGGCACGCGGGTCATGAACTCGATCAGCGTCGGCTTTTCCATCTTGGCGAGATTGATCACCATCTGGCCGTAGCCGCCGACGCCGCTCGCGTCAGGTTCAACGACGCCGAGCGTGAACGACACTGCAACCGCGGCGTCGACAACGTTGCCGCCGGCTTTGAGGATCTCGATGCCCGCCGCGGTCGCGACCGGATGCGCGCTGCTCACGGCCGCGCGGCCGGTCGCGCTCGACCGAGTCGCCGGACGCTCGCGCAGCATGGCGTAGATGGCGGCCTGGAGTTCGTCGTCGTTCTTCGCGGCGAGCGCCTCAGGACGATGCTTCACTTTCGCGGCCTGCCACTGCACGAGCCGCGCGGCTGCGTCGGGCTGCGAGAAGTAGAGCTTGGTCGACCGCTCCCACACGCGGTCGTACGCCTCGCCGTAACGTTCGGCGCGATTGCGCTCCGCAACAATTGTCTGCTCCGCGAGACCCGCGTCGGGCGCCGGCGGCGCATTCACAAAGTAGAGATTCTCCTTGCTCTCGAAATCCTCGCTCGCGATGCGCTCACCGAGCCGGTCGGGATCGCCGTTGTAGGCGACGTTGGCGTCCTCGTGCTCGACGATCGCGATCTTGCCATCCTGCGACCAGGCGATGTCGCCGTGCTTGGCGGAGACGAAGTTGGTCCAGCGTCCGTCGGGCGGAGCGACGTAAATGCCGCCGCGATTCCCTGCGGTGAACGCGACGCGATCGCCCGCCGGTGCCCACGCGAGACGCTCGGCGTTGCGATCCGTGTTCACGGACAACACACGCTGGTCGCTGAGGTCGCGCACGATCACGCTGCGGCCGGCTTCGGTCGGCAGGATGAGCGCAATGCGCGTTCCGTCCGGTGAGAGCGCGGGGCTGACTTCCGGCATCTCGCGTGAGTCGAGGCGCTTTTCGGTTCCGTCAGGCGAACGAATCCAGACGCGCGACGCGTTTCCTTCTCCGCGTGCGAACGCAATCGTGCCGTCGGGCGCGAGCGATGGCGAGCGCTCGGGTTCGTTCGAGTTGGTAATCCGCTCCGGCGTGCCGGCCGCGCCTTGTG
>JBOHTH010000333.1:0-5721 GCA_050733535.1 Gemmatimonadaceae bacterium
TCGGCAAGGCCGAACTGAAGCGCGAAGGTGATCACTGCTCGATCATCACGAGCGGCAAGATGGTGCTCGTCGCGATGCAGGCCGCGGACCAGCTCGCGAAAGAAGGGATCAAGATTGACGTCGTCGACCTGCGTACGATCCGACCGATTGACGTGGACGCGATCACGACGAGCGTGAAGAAGACCAATCGCGCCGTCGTGCTCGAAGAAGGGTGGGAGGTGTGTGGGATCGGCGCGCAGATCGTCGACTACATCCAGCGCGACTGCTTCGACCACCTCGACGCACCGGTCATTCGCGTGCATCAGGCCGACACGCCAATGCCATACGCGAAGGCCCTCGAGAAGTCGGCGAAGCCCGACCTGCCCAAGACGATCGCCGCTGTGAAAAAAGTCATGTACATCGAGGCCTGACGATGGCTACCAAGGTTTTCATGGAGGCGCTCTCGCCCACGATGGAAGAGGGGCGCCTCGTGAAGTGGCTCAAGAACGAAGGCGACGCAGTGAAAACCGGCGATGTCCTCGCCGAAGTCGAGACTGACAAGGCGGTGATGGAACTCGCCGCGCGCGGCGAAGGCGTTCTGCGCAAACGTCTCGTGAACGAAGGCGATGCAGTGCCGGTCGGCACACTAGTCGGCGTAATCGCGGCGAAGGATGAGGACATTGCGGCGCTAACAGGACCGAAGACCGAAGACCGAGGACCGAAGACCGGGGCCCAGGGTCCGAAGCCCGAAGCCCAAAGTCCGAAGACCGAAGACCGAAGACCGACAACCGCAAACGCCGTCTCGACCCCGACGCCCGCCCCTCCGGCGCCCGCCGCGGTCGCGGGCGGACGCACCATGGCCAGCCCGCTTGCCAAGCGCCTCGCGGATGAGAAAGGCTTGGATCTGGCTCGCGTGTCCGGCAGCGGCCCCAACGGCCGCATCATCAAGCGCGACATCGAGGCGGCACTGTCGTCTCCGGCTTCCGGCTTCGGGCTTCCGGCATCCTCGGTCCTCGGTCGATCGGCTTCGGTCGATTTTGAAGACCTCCCCCTCACCCAGATCCGCAAGACCATCGCGCGCCGGCTCGCCGAGTCCATCGGCCCGATCCCGACGTTCTATCTCACCGCCGAGTTCGACCTCCAGCGTGCCAGCGAAATGCGCGCAGCGATGGCGGCGATGGGCGACGACTACAAGGTCTCGTTCAACGACATCATCCTGAAGGCCACGGCCACCGCACTCGCGCAGCACCCCGAGGTCAACGCGCACTGGCTCGGTGACCATATCCGCCTCCACCACCGCGTGCACCTCGGGATGGCGGTCGCCACGGACGACGGCTTGATCGTCCCCGTGATTTTCGACGCGGACCAGAAGCGCATGAGCGAGATTTCGGTGGAGTCGAAGCAACTCGCGAAGAAGGCGCGCGAGCGGAAGCTCACGCCGGCCGAGTACACCGGCTCGACCTTCTCCGTCTCGAACCTCGGCATGCTGCAGATCGAGCAGTTCACGGCGATCATCAATCCGCCGGAGTGCGGCATCCTCGCAATCGGTGCGGTTGAGGATAAAGTCGTCGTCGCCGCCGACGGTTCGCTCGAGACGCGCAAACGCCTCCGCGTCACGATGAGCTGCGACCATCGCGCGATCGACGGCGCCGTCGGCGCGCGCTTTCTGCAGACGCTGCGCCGCATGATCGAAAACCCACTGATGCTGGTATACTAGACCGAAGATCGAAGACCGAAGACCGAAGATCGAAGACCGGCCCCAAATCATACGAATCCTCACATGGCAACCTTTGACGTGATTTTCCTCGGCGGCGGGCCGGCTGGCTATGTCGGCGCCATCCGCAGCGCGCAGCTCGGGCTGAACACCGCCGTCATCGAGCGCGAAGGCCTCGGCGGCACCTGCGTGCTCTGGGGCTGCATCCCCGCCAAGGCGCTGCTCGAAGCGGCGAACCTCGCGACCCATGTTTCACACGCGGCCGAGTTCGGCGTGACAGTCGGCGAGGTGAAGCTCGACTACGGCGTCGCCATGAAACGCTCGCGCGACGTGAGCACGAAGAACTCCAAGGGCGTCGAGTTCCTGTTCAAGAAGAACAAGATCACCTGGATCAAGGGCGTGGGTACGCTTGTGCCGAACAAGTCGGTGAAGGTCACGCTGCCCGACGGCAAGAGCGAGACGCACACCGCGACCAAGGGCGTCGTGATCTCCACCGGCTCGCGCGTGCGCGGGCTCCCGCAGGCGGGACTCGAACTGAACAAGACGACGGTCATCTCGTCTGATGAAGCGCTGATCCTGGAGAAAGCTCCAAAGACGATCGCCATTGTCGGCGCCGGCGCCGTCGGCTGCGAGTTCGCGGACGTGTTCACGGCGTTCGGGTCGAAGGTCTCGCTGATCGAGGCGATGGACCGCATCCTGCCGCTCGAGGACGCCGATTCCTCCGCCGAAGTGCAGCGCAGCTTCAAGAAGCGCGGGATGAACGTGATGGCCGGCGCGAAGCTGACCTCGGCCAAGGTCGGCAAAGATTCCGTGACGCTGACCGTCGAGTCCCAGGGTGCAAAAGAGGAGCTCGTGGTCGACCGCGTGCTCGTCGCGACCGGGCGCGCGGCGAACACGGAGAACATCGGCCTCAAGGAAGCCGGCGTTCAGCTCACAGACCGCGGCTTCATCAAGATCAACGAGAGGATGGAGACGAGCGCCAAGGGCCTTTACGCGATCGGCGATGTCGCCGGTCCGCCGATGCTCGCGCACAAGGGCGAGCGCGAAGGAATGATCGTCGCCGAGGTGATCGCGGGGAAGCACTTCCATCCGCTCAACTACGGCAACGTGCCGAACGCGACGTACTGCCACCCGGAAGTTGCCTCGATCGGGATGACGGAGGCGCAGGTGAAGGAGAAGAAGATCGACTATAAGGTCGGCAGGTTCAATTTCAGCGCGAACGGCCGCGCGCGCACGTCGGGCGACACGGAAGGTTTCGTGAAGATCATTCGCGACGCGAAGTACGGCGAAATCCTCGGCGCGCACATCGTCGGCGCGCATGCGACCGAACTGATTCACGAACTGGCCGTGGCGCGCGAGAACGAGTTCACGGTCGAGGAGGTCGAGCTCGCGATCCATGCGCACCCGACGCTGAGCGAGGCGATCGCAGAGGCGGTGCTGGACTCAATGGGGCGCGTTATTCACGCTTAGCCGTTGCCGTTGCAGTTGAGGGAAAAAGAGAAACAGCTTTACCGCGGATTACGCGGAAACGCGCGGATCGTTCAGTGCACGCTGAGCGATCCGTGCGTTTCCGCGTGATCCGCGGTAAAGCTGTTGCTCTTTTTTTTCTACTACAGCGGCCAAGAATACGGCGCCAGTGCGTGCGCCGCGGCGCCGGACTGCTAGATTTCCCACAGCCGTGCCCAACACCACGTCGCGCCCACTGCTCGTCACCTCGCTAGGCACGATGCCATATGCCGATGCGCTGGACCTGCAGCGCGCAGCGGCGAAGGCGCGGATCGACGGAACGCTCCCCAGCGATCTGCTCCTGCTCGTGGAACACCCGCCCGTGATCACCACGGGGCGTTCATCCAAGGCCGCGCATCTGCTGATCCCGCCCGCAGCGCTCGCGGCGCGCGGTGTCGAGCTGTTCGACGTCGACCGCGGCGGCGACGTGACGTTCCACGGGCCCGGCCAGCTCGTCGGGTACCCGATCGTGGATCTCCAGCAGCACAAGGAAGACCTGCACTGGTACCTCCGCCAACTCGAAGCCGCGCTGATTCGCGCGCTTGCAGAGTTTGAGATTGCCGCCGAGCGCAATCCCGGCCTCACCGGCGTGTGGACGCAGGGACGGAAAATCGCGTCGATCGGCGTGCACGCGCGCCAGTGGGTGACGTGGCACGGCTTCGCGCTGAATGTGACGACGGATCTCTCCTACTTCGACATGCTCGTGCCGTGCGGGATCGCGGATGTGACGATGACGTCGCTCGAGCAGGAACTGCTCCGGCGCGAGCGCGAGGACAATACCTGTCTCGCTCCGTCGCCTGCGCTCGGCGACGAGGCGCGCGATGCGGTCGTCGCTGGACTCGCGGAAACATTTGGATGGACACCACGCGAATACCCGCTGCACTCGCTCCGCGAACAACTCGCGACGCTCGACCCGGTGCGGAGTGCGGAGGAGGAATCCCGAATCCGGGGTTAGTGGTGAAGAGTTCAGAATTCAGAACTCCTTTTCCGCACTCCGCGGCGGGTCGAAATCCCGCATCCCGCATCCATCAGGCTACCAAACTACCGGCACTCCATACCGCGCAAACGCGCGATCGGTAGAGACGACCGAGAGGCGCTCGGCCAGCGCCGTCGCCACGAGCAGGCGATCGAACGGATCGCGATGATGGCGCGGCAACTCCGCCACGCGGGCGATGTGCGGCAACCGAATGGGGAGCAGGTGAAATCGCAGCGCGGCGAACCCTTCGGTGAACAGGGTGGCCAGCGGCACGCTCAGCCGCACGCGATCAAGGTTCTGCAGAATCGCGAGTTCCCACGCGCTCGTCAGACTCACGAATACCACCGTCGACTGGTCGGCGATCGTCGCGCGAGCACGCGACGAAAGCCGGTCAGGTTCGCCCAGCGCCCAGACGAGCGCGTGCGTGTCGAGCAGCACTCTCATTTCTTGCGGCGCCTTGGAGCCGGCGGCGGCGCTCCCCCACCCTCGAACGCGTCGAGGAGCCACGCAGGCAGCTCGAGTGCGTCATCGGACATCCACACCTTGCCGGCGAACGCGCCGAGCGGCCTCGGCGGCGCGACGCTGACGTACGGAACGAGTTTGGCCACTGGCGTTCCTCCTCTTGCGATCACGATTTCCTCTCCGTTGGCGACACGTGCGAGCAGCTTGGACAAATTAGTCTTGGCGGCGTGAACGTTCATCATCTCCATCATGCGTGCCTCATCGATTGATTGCCGGGCCGGCCCCGGTGACGGTCGATCACGGTATTAGTCCGTTACTTAGTCCATAATCTAGTCCACACCAGACGTGACCGCAATCGCCGAGTTTCGCCATGGAGCTCGTTGCCGTTTCAGAAAACGCCTCTAGAATTCCGGGTACCTGTGACCAAACGAAAGCAGCGACGCGACCCGCCGGCCCGGCCCGGCTCGCCCGACACCAAGCGCTCCGCATCGCTTCCGCTTCCCGGCCGAACCCGGTGGATCGCGCTCGCGCTGATCATCGCGACCGCGTTTGCGTACATCCCCGCGCTCCGCGCCCCGTTCCTGCT
Source organism: Gemmatimonadaceae bacterium (assembly GCA_050733535.1). GTDB lineage: Bacteria > Gemmatimonadota > Gemmatimonadetes > Gemmatimonadales > Gemmatimonadaceae > Fen-1231. The sequence continues at coordinate 5,224 of JBOHTH010000333.1, forward strand.
GGATGACTGGGTCACGATCGACGCGGCGTCGCGGCTGACGTCTGCCGAGGGAATGCCTACGCGCGGACGGCCGATGGTCATGGCGACGCTTGCCGCCAACTACCAGGTGAATCGCGTGCTGCGCGTGGATCAGCGGGCCGATCCCGCAGGACCCGACAAGACGATCGGTTACCGCCTGTTCAACATTCTCCTGCACTTGGCCACCGGCGCCCTGCTTTTCGCCGTGTTGCGTCGCGCGATGCGCGAACCGACCATCCCGGAGGACTGGCGCGCGATCGCCGACCAGATCGCCGGCATGGTGACTGCGCTCTGGCTGCTGCACCCGATTCAGAGCGAGGTGATCAACTATGTCGTCCAGCGGTCCGAGGGACAGGCGTCGCTCTGCTATCTCGCGACGCTCTACGCATCGCAGCGGGCGTGGGACGCGGCGCCCACCGCGCGCATTCGCTGGTACGCGCTCGCGGTTCTCGCGTGCATCCTCGGGATGATGAGCAAGGA
>JBOHTH010000334.1:0-3457 GCA_050733535.1 Gemmatimonadaceae bacterium
AAGTCTGAGACTTCCCGCTCCCCGCTCCCCCCTCTGTCACTCGTGTCGTAGCGACTGCATCGGATCGATTCTCGACGCCCGCAAAGCAGGCACATATCCCGCCCCAAACGCTACGGCAGCCAGCACAACAACGGACGCCCCCATCACGACTGGATCATACCCCTTCAACTCAAACAACAGCGCCTTGGCCGCCGTGCCCAGCGCGAGCGCGCCTGCGATCCCGACGACGCCGCCGATCAGCGTCATCAACGCGACCTGCTTCAGGACCATGACCTGCACGCTGCCACCGTTGGCCCCGAGCGCCATCCGCACGCCGATCTCACGCGTGCGCTGCGTGACCGAATATGCGAGCACGCCGTAGAGACCAATTGCGGCAAGCAGCGTTGCCAGCGTGGCGAATGCCGCCGAGAGCGTGCTGATCATGCGATCGAGGAACACGTTGTCCTTCACCTGCTGCTCGAGCGTGCGCAGGCCGACCACAGGAAGATCCGGGTCGAACTTGTGGATCACGCCGGGAACAGCGCGCACGATCGCGGATGGATCGATACCGCTGCGGACGTAGAAGCTCAGGCTGCCAACGGTCGAATCCTGACGATACGGGATGACATACACCGGCGGAGTCTTGGCCTTCACATCGCTGTATTTCGAATCCTTGGCGAGCCCGATGATCTCCATGTCGAGCGTGTCGCCGCCCTGTGACATGCGCTTGCCGACGGCGTCGCGGCCGAGGTTGAACTTCTTCGCGAACGTTTCGTTCACGATCACGACCTTGGGGCGACCGAGCGCGTCGGCCTCGGTAAACTCGCGACCAGCTACGAGCGGCACACCGGTCACCTTGAAGTATGCGGGCCCGACGGCGTTGAAGCGCGAGTTGAGATCCGTGTCCGGGTCATGGGGATACCCCTGCACGCGAACCCCATTGCCCCAGTTGCTGTTGCCCATCAACGGCACGCGCCCAGTCGTGACGCCGGTGACGCCGGGGATTGCGCCGAGTGCCTCGGTGACCTGCTGGAACAGGATCGCGCTTCGCGGCCCGGTATAGCCGTTGAGCACCGGTGCGATCCTGAAGGTGGTGACGTGGTCGATCTTGACCCCGAGGTCGACGCTGCTGACGTTCCTCAGGCTCTTCACGAACAGTCCGGCAGAGACGAGCAGCGCCATCGAGAGCGCGATCTGCGCCGTGACGAGCGATGTCCTGAAACGTGACGCCGCCTTGGCGCCGGTCTGCTTCGTGCCGCCCTCGCGCATCACGCTCGCAATCTCGGCGCGCGTGCTGTGCACTGCGGGGAACAGACCGAACAGGAAGCCCGTCGTGACCGAGAGGGCTGCGGCGAACGCGACGGCCGATCCATCAAGCGCGAATGTGAGCCCTTCTACAACGTTGGAGGGCATCAGCTCTGTCATCCCGACAAGCGTTCCCTTCGCAACGAAGAGGCTCGCCACGCCGCCAATGAGGCCGAGGAGCACGCTCTCGGTGAGCAGCTGCGCGAGGATCTGGCCGCGGGTCGCACCGAGCGAGAGCCGCACCGCCATCTCCATGGAACGGCCCGCACCGCTGGCGAGCAGGAGGTTCGCGATGTTCGCGCAGGCGATGAGGAGCACGATCCCCGTGATGCACATCAGGAGGAGGATTGGCGTCTTCGTCTCCTTGTGCAGCGAACTCTGACCGCGGCGGCCGTCCGCCAGCGTGATCAGTTTCGCCTTGAAGCGGCGCATCGTTGAGTCGCTCATCCCCTTCTGGAGCGGCGCCTCGACCTGACTCAGGATGGGTGTGTAGACGGCATTGACCGACGCTTTGGCCTGCGTCATGGACATGCCGGGTTTCAGGCGCCCGAACAGGTAGGCCCAATAGCTGCGGCGGTTGGTGAGGTCTTTGTCGTTGCCGGTCTGCATCGCGTCGCGCATCGACATCGGGACGAACACGTACGGCGTCATCCCCAGTGTGGTTCCTTCGAAGTCGCGGGGCCCGACGCCGATCACGTTGAACGGCTTCCCGTTCACGACGATGTTCTTGCCGACGATCGAGCGGTCACCGCCCAGCTGCGATATCCAGAAGCCGTAGCTCACGACCGCGACGAAGTTCTGTCCCGGCGGCGTGTCGTCCTGCGGACCGATCAACCGCCCGAGCTCCGGCTTGACGCCGAGCACGGGGAAGTACGAACCGGAGATCTGGAGCCCGTCGCCGTTCACGGTCACGCCGTTGTAGGCGACGTTCGCGCCGAACGGGACGTGCGCGCCGATGCCGGAGAACCCCGTGTTCGCCTTTTGCAGGTCCTGGAGCATCGGATAGCTGAAGACCTCGTCGCAGTCGCCGGGCTGTCCGCAGCTGTTCGACCCAAACTGCGGTCCCGGCGAGGCGAAGTTGACGAGCTGTTCGGGATGCACGACCGGCAGCGGCCGAAGCAGCATCTCGTTGAACAGCGAGAAGATCGCCGAGTTCGCGCCGATGCCGAGGGCGAGGGAGAGGATGGCGACGCCGGAGACGAAGGGCGATTTGAAGATCGCCCGGAACGCCTGCTTCAGATTGATCATTGGTCCGCGGTGAGGGCTATACCGTAGACACTGCGAACGGCGATGGGGTTTGCCGCCGGAGCGCGGGAACGCCACGTTTCACCACGCGTTCGGGCAGGATCACGATCCTCAATGGGGAGACCGCGATGCTCACGATCTTGCTGCGGACAGTCCGAACGCTGAAGCGCGCGCCCGGGTTTGTGGCGGTCGCCACGTTGTCGCTTGCCGTCGGCATCGGCCTCTCGACGGCGACGTTCGCGATGATGGACTCGATGCTGCATCCGAAGATCCCGCTCGCGGACGTGGATCGGCTCTTCACCGAGCACCTGAGGCTTGGCGACCAGAAGAACCCTCCCTCCGTTCTCGAGCAGGTTCGGGCTCTCGAAGCGCTCCCCGGCATCGAGCGAGTCGCGGTTGTCGCGAGCTCGGTGCAGGCGCAGGGTACGTCGTCCGAAGGATACGCCTGGATTGCACGCACGACGCCGACCTTCTTCGAGACCGTCGGTGTGAAGCCGACGCTCGGCCGCATGCTCAGCGCCGACGAGATTCGCACGAAGAGCGCCGTCGTGATGAGCGCATCCGGATGGCACCGCCTCTTCCCCACGCAGACGTCCCTGGACGGCGTGACGTTCAGGATCGACGATCGCGAATATCCCGTGGTGGGGGTCATGCCGATGGGACTCGAGCGAATCATATCGGGCGACGTGTACCTGCCGGTCTCGTCCCCTGCTGACCTGCAGGACCTGCGCTACTCCATGGTGATCGCCAAGCTTCGCGCGGGCACCGACTCGATGTCAATCCGTCCGCAGCTCGCGGTAGCCGCGGCGGCTTTCACGCGACGGTACGTCCGGCCGCCAGCCGCCCCGTACGAGCTCCAGCTGAAGAGCATCAGGCCGACGCCTCCGAATCTCCGCGACAACGAACTCGCGCTGCTCATGGTCGGGAT
>JBOHTH010000335.1:0-2941 GCA_050733535.1 Gemmatimonadaceae bacterium
GCCCGCGCCGCCGCGCCCGCCGCGGCCGGCCGGCCGCTCTGCGGCAACCTTCGCCTCGACGGCCGCGAGGACCTTCGGCGTGGTAACCCAGCTGTCTTCACTCCCCCACGTGATCTCATCGTGGCCCATCTTCCACGTGTTGAAGAGCATCTGCTCGCGGTTCTTCGACAACAGGTCGAGCAGCGCACGATTCGCCGTGACGGAGTAGTCGATCGACTGCTTGAAGTGCCACTCCTGCAGCGGCGCGAGCGGGAGCACCTCGTCCGCAAAGCGCAGCTGACGTTCCGGCACGAACGGAACCATCATCGGCGTCGGACTGCCGATCGACTCCGTGAGAATGCCAATCATGTTGTGGAAGTACGCCTCAGTGCGCAGACCGCCGTTCCACCATGTGGAATACGATGAGAGCGACCGGTCAACCACGCCCGGCTTGTCTTCACGCACCATCCGGTCCTTGATGGCGGCGCCGACCATGTCGAGGCCGGTGATCATCGACGGGTGGAAGAAATAATTTGCCGGATCGCGGAACGGCGGCGCGAACATCACGGCGCCCGCAGGTCCCGTCTGGTGATGGTTGTAGACGATCTGCGGATACCATTCGAGGTACATCCGCTTGTTCATGTTCGTTGTCTCGACCTGGTTCGACATGTAGAAGTCGCGATTGTCATCGTGCCCGACGTACTTCTGCCAGAGCACGGGGACATTCATGTTCTTCTTCTTTGGATCGGGCTCTTTGTTGTACCAGTTCGCGATGATCTCCATGCCGTCCGGATTCGCGTGGACGAACACGATGATGACGTCCTTGAGGATGCGCAGCGTCTCCTCGTCGTTCATCGTGAGGAAATCGTAGTTCGTCTGGATGAGCTGGCTCGCGCCGAGCACTTCGCTCGCGTGCAGGCCGCCATCAATCCACATCACCGCCTTGCCTTCCTTGGCCAGCGCGTGCGCCTCGGCCTGGCTGACTTCGCCCAGCGACAGCTTCTTCGCGATTTCCTTGTAGTGCGCGAGGTTCCGGATGTTCTCGGGGCTCGAGACCACCATGCTCAGCTGCGGGCGCCCTTCGGCGGTGAGGCCGATGGTGTCGAGGTGCGCGCGGGGCGACTGCTTTGCGATTTTCTGCCAGTAGCCGAGGAACTGCGTGTAGGTCGGCAGCCAGTAGTCGTCGCCAATATTGTGGCCGAAGTACGCTTTGGGTGTCGTGACCTGGGCGTGTGCGGACGCAGCGGACACGCCGAGCAACAGCAGCGCCGCGGTGACGGCGAGTGCCGGGCGGCGGTATGAAAGGTGGCGCATGTTGTGGGACTCCGGAGAGCGCTGACGGGGAACGGTGAAAGTCGCGGACCTCTGCGACCAGTATAGGGCTACGGACGCGAGAAAGTCAGCGTTGATATTCGGCTGTGGCGCTGGTGGACGCAACTCTAGCTCTGGGCTTGTACGTCAGCGCGCGGACGGTCGGTCGCGTGAGCATCGCCACGCCGGGGGCCAACTCGGGGCCCTTGGCTGGGATCGCGTCCTGAGCCCCGGCTCGGCGATGCTCGCGCTCCCTCCCTGCACACTGACCTCTCCTCCGACGGGCTTGCACACGCAACGCGAAACCAATGTGCGCGCTGCGTGGTGCATTGCGCGCGCGTCTCCAAATAGGTCGAGTGTGACCCCGCGATGGGCCGTGCGCACGATCCGTTTTCGAGACGCGCGCGCAAAGCAGCACGCCGCGCGCTTGATCCGTTCGCGTTGCGTGAAAGCCGTTCAGGGAAAGGTCAGTGTGCCAGGGAGGGAGCGCGAGCATCGCGTAAGTCGGGGCTCAGGACGCGATCCCAGCCAAGGGCCCCGAGTCAGACCCCGACGTCGCGATGCTCACGCGACCGACCGTCGCGCGCAGATCCAACTCGCACTCTCACTTTGAGACCGCACCATGAAGAATCCCCTCCCGAATCCGCTTCGCCTTCTCCGACGCGCCCGGATCCGCCTCGAGCCTGCGGTTGATCAGCATCGCAACCTTCACCGGCGGGTTGATCGTCATCGTGCGGCCGTCGCGGACGAACACGATCTCGAGCGGCGTCCCCTCGCGCTGCGCGTACTTCGTCCGCCAGTCCTCCCACGCGGGATTCGAGACGGGCACGCCGTCGACCGACGTGACGAGGTCGCCGGGACGCATCCCGGCCGCCGCCGCCATGCTTGTGGGATCGACGATCACGACGAGCAGCCCTGCAGTGTCCCGCTGAAAACTCACGCCCATCCGCGCCTGGTGCAGCGTGTCGGTGTGGATCCGCCATCCGGCCAGTGCAAGCCACTGGGCCCACGGATACGGATCGCGCCCATCCACGTACTTCGCGATGAACTCCTTCATGTTCGCGCCCTTCGCCGCGCGCGACACCGCGCTCCACCAGTCCTCGGGCGTGAAGCCCTTCCCCGCCTTGTAGTCGCCGGTGTACAGCGACCGCATCACGCCGTCGAGACTTGCGCCGTTGTCGGTCGCGTCGCGGATCATGATGTCGAGCGCGAGGCCCGCGAGCGATCCCTTGTCGTAGTAGATGTCCTCGGTGCCGTCCGTCATGTGAATCCACGCGTCGAGCGACGCGTCCGTGATCGCGACCGGCACCGTCTTGTTCACGTGATCCATCTTGACTTCGGTCTTGCCGAGGAACCCGGTCGCCGTGATCACGCCGCCGCGAACGAGCGCGAGGTCCGCGTAGTAGTCAGTGATCCCCTCGCTCACCCAGAGCCAGGGCGTCGGTTGCATGACCTGATAGTTGTATGGCCACATATCAAGCGGCCGCAGGCGCTTCACGTTCCACGAGTGGAAGATTTCGTGCGCGTAGACGGAAGGGACGAAATCCTCGTCCATGTACGCGGCACCGATGATCCCGACATTCGAGTTTTCGTGCTCGAGCGCGCTCATCCCGCCGAACCCTGAGTCCGCGATCTGCATGACGTCGTAGTG
>JBOHTH010000336.1:0-13844 GCA_050733535.1 Gemmatimonadaceae bacterium
GGGTTGGGGGTATCTGACAACCCCGAGCGCACATCCCCCTAGCCCACTACGCCTTCGCCGTTACCCACCTCCCCGACCTCAGGACTGTTTTCTTCTGCTTTCACCGCGTCCGGAATGCTTTCAGCGCGCGGATACTCCATATTCCGAGGATCGGCCCGATCGCGAGCATCGGAAACGCAAATCGCCATCCCACCGCGTGCACCACGGGCGGCACCGCCTGAATCGAGAAGGTCGTCAGCAGGAATCCGAGCGACGTCTGGATCGTAAGCGCCGTGCCAACCGCATGGGGCGGCACGCTCTCCGTGACCAGCACGCTGAACTGCGCCGAGTCAGCGATGACGAAAAACCCCCACACGAGGGCGACCGGGACGAGCAGCCACAGGCTTCGCCCGAATGTGAGCCCGATCAACAGTGCGCAGGCGCCGCTCGCGGCCATCGCCCACGTGACGAGGCGCTCGCGGCCGACGCGATCGGACACCAGTCCGCCCCATACGCACGCCGGTCCGCCCACCGCGATCACGCCGAACGCGAGAAGCGATGCCTCCGGTGACGTCGCGGCGACGGCGTTTCCCGTTTGCGCGCTCAGGCTCGCGGCGACGAACGCCGGAATCCAGGTCCAGAAGCTGTACAGCTCCAGCATGTGCCCGAAATACCCGCCGCTCGCCAGCCGCCACTCGCGGTTTGCGATTACGGACGACACCAGCCCCCAGGAGAACGGCCGCGGCGCAAACGGATACGGACCGTCGCGGTAGCCGGCGAGCACGATCAGTGCAGCGACCAGCGCACACCCCGACGCCGTGAGCACCACCGGTGCCACGCCGATGTTCGGGATTGCGTGGACCAGATACGGGCCGGCCTTTCCGACGGTCAGCGCCCCGACCACGGTGCCGATTGCCAGTCCGCGCCGCGCGCGAAACCAGGTGGCTGCCATTTTCATCGCGGGCGGATACACGCCGGCAAGGCAGAAGCCCGCAATGAAACGGGACACGAGCGCCGGCGCGTATCCGGACGCCACCGCCAGCCACGCGTTTCCGATCGCGCCGCACGCCGCGGCGGCAGCGAACAGATATTTCGCGGGCACGATGTCGGCGAGGTTCAGCAACGCAATGACTGCCGTCCCCGCGACGAACCCGAGTTGCACCATCGTCGTCAGCCAGCCGACCTGCGCGCCCGTGAGCTGCCACCGCGCCTGAAGAATCGACGCGACGGCGTTGCCCGAAAACCAAAGCGACATGCCGAGCGTTTCCGCCGCGGCCAGCAGGACGAGGATCCGCCAGCGAGCCGGGTGCGTGTCGCTGGCGGCGCCGGCTACTTCCACTCGTGACTGCGGCGCCAGATTTTCCGGTCGAGGCGCCACGCCTTCTTCACGGAGAACTCCTCCGTGCCGGGAAAGAGTTCCGGATCTTCGATTGCGTCGTTGAAGTTGTTTCCGTTGGCCGACGCCTGGTCAGCCCAGTGCAGCAGCTCCGCCTCGAGCGTCATCGGCCGCGCGGCGGCACCGTGCTCCTGCGTTCCGTGATGCGACTGGATGAAATGCTGGAGCTCGAGCTCCTGCGCTTCCGTCAGTGTTCCTTCCCGGAGCGTGCGGAGCCGGCGGTCGAGCATGAGCGACCCGAGCACGATGTGCTGCAGGAGATATCCGCCCTGCGTGTAATCGAATCCGGCGGCGCCGATCGAGTACGTCTCGACTTTTCCAATGTCGTGCAGCAGCGCGCCCGCGGTGACGAGGTCCACATCACCGCGCATCGTTCGTGCCGACGCGCGCGCGATGGTGCCGACTTCCACGGCGTGCATCAGCAGCCCGCCGATCTGCGCGTGATGCCCGCGCAGCGCGCCGGGCGTCCGCTCGAATCTCTCGCGAAACACATCGTCGCCGAAGAACAGGTCGACGGCAGTGCGGAGCTGCGCAGAGCGCATGTCACCGCGCCACTTGTCCACCGTGCCCCAGAGCTTCGCCGTGTCAACTTTGATGTGCGGCAGGAACTCGTCGAGATTCACCGCGTTCGGCGTGATGACCCGAACCGGCGCCGTGATCTTGAGCTGACGGCGCCCCTGATACTCGTCGACCGCGCCGATGACCTGCACGACGCTTCCCGGCTTCACGCCCTCGACGTACGGAAGCTGTTCCTTCCACACGTTCGCTGCGATCTGTCCGCTGGCGTTTCCGAGCTGGAGCACCGCGAACGGGTCTCCGTTCTTGGTGACTTTGTCCTCGCGGCTCCGCACCATGAGTTCGTGCTGCACGCGCGCACCGACCGCAAGCGACGAAACATCGAGCACGCTCACGGCTGCGTCACCCAGACGATCTCGCCCTCCTCGTCGATGCCCATCTCGGCCTGCAGACCGCACACGCCGCACGTTTTCCTGGCGATCCACGCCTCGTTCAGTTCGGTGCGCCTGGTCTTCGGCGCGGGCTTCACCACGAGCTTCTTGTATGTGTACTCGCCGCAGTGCTCGCACTCGTGCGCCCGCGCGATTTTCTCCGCGCGTTCGCGCGTGATCTTCGCCATGCGCTACTTCAGTTCGCCAGAGCGGCCGATGCCCGGGATCGCCGGCGCGCCCTGTGCCGTGACGTCGCTTGACTTGGCGCGGAGCATTTCCCGCACCGCGCCCAGCGCACCCATCATCCCTGACGCCTCTGCCGGGAGGAAAACGGTCGATCCCTTGCCCTGCGCGAGATAGGGCAGCGCTTCGAGATACTTGAGCCCGAGCAGGTACATCGCGGCCTCGCCGGGCGGCAGGGACGCGGTCAGCAGCTTCACGGCCTCACCCTCTGCGTTCGCCATCGCGAGCCGGGCCTCCGCGAGCCCCTGCGCGCGGAGGATGGATGCTTCCTTTTCACCCTGCGCTTTCTGGATCTGCGATTCGCGCTGTCCCTCGTACTCGAGAATCGCGGCCCGCTTTCCGGCCTCCGCGTTGGTGACCGCCGCGCGGCGCTCACGCTCGGCGCGCATCTGCAGTTCCATCGACTGCTGGATGTCACGCGGCGGCTCGATACTCTGGAGTTCGACGCGGGTGACGTCCACGCCCCAGCCGAGCGACGCTTCTTCGATTGTCTCGCGCATCCGCTTGTTGATCTGGTCGCGGCTCACGAGGCACTGGTCGAGCTCCATCTCGCCGACGATGTTGCGCAGCGTCGTGCGCGTGAGCGTCTCCAGCGCGAAGGGGAGGTTTTGCACCGCGTACGTCGCCTTTTGCGGATCGGCGACGCGATAGTAGATGACGGCGTCGATGTCGATCGTGACGTTGTCCTTCGTGATGACCGGCTGGCTTGGAAAGCTGAGCACCTGCTCGCGCAGGTCGATGCGGCTGGTCGTGCTGGCCACGAGCCGCTTGTTGCCCGACACGTCCGACGTCATGAACCGCACGTCGATCGAGCGCGGCTGCTCGATGAATGGGATCAGGATGTTGAATCCCGAGCGCGCGATCCGGTGGAACCGGCCGAGGCGCTCGATGACCATCACTTCGGCCTGGCCGACGATCTTGATCGAGCGCGCGGCAGTCACACCGGCCGCAGCGACGATGAAGACGAGAAACAGTTCGATTCCAGTCATGACACGCCGGCCTGAGATAGGATGGGGCTGATAGTACCGCTGGCGGAGGCTGAGTGGGAGGGGGGAGTTTGAGTGGGAGGGAAGAGTATGAGCACGCGCAGTGGGAGTTTGAGAGCGAGCGTGAGACATAGTGGGAGTTGAGGGCGAGTGGGAGTGGCCCTCGCTCTGCTCCCACTCGCACTGGACTCCCACTTCCGCTCACGCTCGCTCTCAAACTCCCACTGCGCGTGCTCATACTCTTCCCTCCCACTCAGGCTCATCTCTCCAACTCAAACTCACCTCTCCCACTCAAGGTTTGAAGTCGGCGATGTAGACGTTGACATCCATCGACTTAGCGTCCGCCCGCTGCGACGCCCAGATCAGCTGCTTGCCGTCCGGGCTGAACGTCGGAAAGCCATCGAAGCCCTCGTCCGTCGTGATCTGCTCGAGGCCCTTGCCATCGAGCCCGACGATGAACAGGTCGAAGTTTCCACTGTGCGGATCCTTGTAGTTCGACGAGAAGATCAGCCGCTTGCCATCGTGCGTCCACGACGGCCCGAAGTTCGCGCCGCCAAGGTGCGTGACCTGGTGCTGGTCGCTGCCGTCGACGTTCATCACCCAGAGCTCCATCTTGTTCGGGCGCACGATGCGCTGCTTGAGCAGGTCCCGATAGTCCTTGAGCTCGGCCGCGTCGGTCGGGTGATACGCGCGATACGCGATCTTTTTCCCATCCGGCGACCACCACGGCCCGCCGTCGTAGCCCACCTGGTGCGTGAGCTGGCGGACGCCGCTGCCGTCGACATTCATCGTGTAGATGTCCAGGTCGCCGTCCTTCAGAGACGTGAACACGAAACGTTTGCCGTCCGGCGAGAGGACGCCTTCGGCCGTGTAGGTGTTGTAGTTCGTGATGCGCTTGAGGCCGGTCCCATCGCGGCCAACCGTATAAATGTCGAACGGATCGAGTCCCCACACATATCCTTTCGACGGATCAGGCTTGGCGGGGCACGCCGCACCTGCGGCGTGCGACGATGCGAAGAACAGCGTCTTGCCGTCCGGCAGGAACCAGCCGCAGGTCGTCTTGCCGTCACCGTTGGAGACGCGCTTCAACGCGGTGCCGTCGGTCTTCATCACGTACTGCTGGTCGCAGGGACGTCCGTCGCGCGACGACTGGAACGTGATCCACTGGCCGTCGCGGCTGAAATATGCCTCCGCCTGCGTGCCGGTATTGGTCAGCTGGCGCAGGTTGGAGAGGTGCGACTCGCCGGCGAGCGGCGTGCGCGCGATGTTGACCTGAGCCTGGGCCGGAAAACCACTCGCCGCCGCGAGGAGCGCGGCGGCGAGGGCGGGAAGTGTGTGGCGCACGATTGGCGCGCCCTTACTTCTGTTTCGGCCTGCCGACCACGCCGCCCGACGTCGTTGTCGCGAGGGCAAGCAGTTCCTTGGTGGTCGTGCCCTTCTTCAGCACGGCCAGCGCCTTCACGAGCTGCGGATCGTCCGAGATCTGCCGCCGCTTCGCGGTGGAGTCACCAAACGCAAAGCCCGAGATTCTGGCGTCGATGATCCGGTCGATGTAGTGCACGCCGGCATCCCAGTCCTTGCGGTTGACGACCACACCACGCTTCTCGAGCCGCTGATAGACGTCCTCGCGCATCTCAGGCGTGATGACGAAGTCCGGCTTGACCTTGGTTTTCATCTCGAGGCCGTACGAGTCGAGCGTCAGTGCCGTCTCCAATCCGCTCTTGCCGTTGAGTTCACGCGCGAGCGTCTGCTCGGGCGTCGTCAGCGTGTCGTACGGAACGTAGATGTCCGGCGTGATCGCACCACCGCCGTATACGATGCGACCGCCGTCGGACTTGAACTTCGGACGCGCCCTGCGCGCCGAATCGGTCTCGACCGAATCAGGGTGTACCTCCACCAGCTGACCGTCGTCCGTGAGAACGCGCTCCTTCTGGATCGACCGGCCGCTCGGCGTATACCACTTGGCGGTCGTGAGCTTGATCTCGTAGCCGCCGTCGAGCTGGTACATCCCCTGCACGAGTCCCTTGCCGAACGAGGTCGTGCCGAGCACCAGCGCGCGGTCATGGTCCTGCAGCGCCCCGGCGACGATTTCCGAGGCTGACGCGGTGTAGCCGTCCGTCAACACCACCATCGGCAGCGCCGGAACCATCGCGGGGTTCTCGGTTGCGTATGTCTCCGGCGGTTCGCCACGGCCGCGCACGCTCACGATTTCCTTCCCCTTCGGAATGAAGAGGTTCGTCATCTCAAGCGCCTGCGGCAGATAGCCGCCGCCGTTGCCACGGAGGTCCAAGATGACGCTCTTGGCGCCCTCTGCGGTGAGGCGCTGGAGCGCGGCCGCCACCTCGGGCGCCGCCGTCTCGCTGAACTGCTGCACTGGGATGTACGCGGTCTTGTTATCCAGCATCATTGCGAATTCGACGGCCGGAATGCGGACGACGCGCCGTACGAACGGCACCGTGATCAGCTCCGTCACACCAGGCCGGATGAACTTCGCGGTGACCTTTGTGCCCGGCGGGCCCTTCAGGTGCGCCGAAACCGAATCCACCTTCCACGCGCGGCCGCGCACGCTGAACGAGTCGACAAACGCGATCTGATCGCCGAGCATGATGCCGGCTTCCGAGGCCGGCGTGTGCGGGAAGACCTTCACGACGGTGATGTTGCCGTGCTGGTCTTCAATGGACATGCCGGTGCCGGCGTAGTAGCCGCCCGTGTTCTGGTTGAACATCTCAACCTGTTTGGGCGTGTACAGCTCGGCGTACGGGTCCTTCAGTTGTACGAGCAACCCCCGCGCCGCCTTCTCATAGAGAGCGCCGACGTCGACCGAGTCGACGTAGCGTTCGGCGACGAGCCCGAGCACCTGGTCAAACAGGCGCGCACCGCTCTGCGCGCTGCGCTCCTGGATGACGAACGCGCCGGCGACCAGCGGGATAAGCAACAGGCCGACAACTGCGGCCTTCGGATAGCGAGGCATTGGACTCCGGCGGACAAAAGGTTGGACACGGAGAATACCCACTCCATACGCCCTTCGTAAAGGAGGGTTCCGCAGGATTTCGTTCCACAGCCATTGACCAAGAACCCCAATTCCAAAGCATCTCACGCAAAGCCCATCACTCCCGCCGTTGGCGACTCAGGAGGACTTCGGACCGAGGATGTACCGCGCGAACCAGTTTTTCCCGTCCTGTTCGAAGGACGCATCGCGCAACACCCCCGCTGCGACGAGCATTTCGTGCGCCGGCTGGAGAACCCGCTGCAAATGTGACGGATAGCGTTGCACCAACGGGAGCTGGCTCGCGAGACGCTCAAGTGGAACCCGCCAAGGGGATCCTTGGTCCACGCGAGCGACTTCAACGAGGCGGTAGATCCGGCGGGCGACCGGGGAGTTGAGGGCGAAGTAGCGAGGGGCCGACAGCGTGACGGTGTGGCCCGCGGCCAGGTTCCCCCGGACAAGGGAAGAGAACACGATCCGCGCGTCCCCCGGCTCGTTGTTTGTGAGCGTGGAGAACAGCGCGAGCTGGTCACGGTCGGTCAGGCGACGTCGATCGATGTGCACCGACGACAGCACGGTGATCTGCCCCGTAACGACCGCATCGGCCGTGGCATCGCGGTAGACACCATGCGACTCGAGCGTCGTGCGCTCGAGGCGTGTCAGCGCCGCGCGCAGCTGTTCGTAGGTGCGTCCGTCCACACGACGGCCCATCGAGCGCAGGAACGCGTGCAGTGTGAAGGTGAGTGCGCCGTCGGCGGGCGAGCCGGACTCGTGATAGCGACGCAACAGTTCGACGTACACGTCCTGATCGAAGGTTCCCGGCAGACGTTCGCCGGGCGCGGGGAGCACGCGCCAGCGCCTGCCAGCTTCGAGTGCGAAGTCGATCGCCGAGTCGTCGGCGGAATCGCTGAGCCGAAAGAGCGGCAGCGCCTCGAGTGAGCGGTCCAGCACCACGATGCGAGACAGCTGCCGTCGGCGGGGGGCTGTCAAGCGAGTTCTATGACCTGGCCGGTGATGTTGACGGCCTCTCTTGAGCAGAGGAAGGCGGCGACGCCAGCGACAGACTCGCGTTCGACATACGGGAACTTGCCACCCATCGAGTCGAGATTCAGCGCGGTGCGAATCGCGGTTGGCGCGATGGCGTTTGCGCGGATTCCATGCGACCGCTCCTCTTGCGCCACTGCACGCATGAGTGCGATGACACCGGCCTTCGACGCGGCGTACCCCGACATGCCGGAGACCTTTCCTCCGGGCATGACGGCCGCGGCCGCCATGAACACGATCCCGCCGCCGGCGGCGCGCATGAACGGAATGCAGGCGCGGGTCGCGCCGTAGGCAGAGCCGAGATTGATCGAAAGCTGCCGCTCCAACACCGCCGGATCGCTCTCGGCCACTGGTCCGCTCATCGCGAAGCCGCCCGCGACGTTCGCGAGTGCTCCGATCCGTCCGCCGCCCGCCGCGGCGATCCGTGCAAACACCGCGGCCGTCGCGGCCGGGTCGGTGAGGTCGCACCCATACGCGGTCACCGCGAGCCCCTCTGCGCGCATCGCGGTCGCGAGCGCTTCGGCGGCGGCGCCATCGCGATCGACGATCGCGACCGCCGCGCCGCGCCGCGCGAACTCTTTCGCGACGATCTCGCCGACCTGGCCAGCATGCCCGACGCCTGTGACGACGGCGGCCGTGCCGTCGAAGCGGTGCGCGTCGGGGGCGGCGCTCACCGCAAGTCCTCGCGCCCGAGCGCGGCCCGCACGGCCTCGCGAATCGCGATGAGCGCGTCATCGGTTGCCGCGGGAGAATCGTGCCGGATGCTCAACTCGATGCCGTCGGCGACGCCGATCCGACGCCACGACTCGGGCGCGTCGTCATCGCGTGCCACCGCGTGATCCGCCCGTGCGCCAAGCGCCGGTGCGAGAGACTGTGCCACGCGTTTCTCCAGCTGGTCCCCGGTCACGCCGACCATCTCCGTCTTGATGACGTCGAGCGTCTGGCCCTCGCGCTGGCGGATTTTTATGGCGAGCAGCTGGAGCAAGTGCCGATAGTGGTACGTTGCGGCGGTGCCCTTGCCCTCGGGGTGGTCGAGCAGCCCGCTGGCGACGTAGAAGCGGATCGCGCGCGCGCTCGGTGTCGCGCGGGCCGATGCGTTCGTCGGACGCATCCCGGCGGCGTCCACGAGCGACGTTGCGTGCGCCGCGAGCCCGCGGGCGTTCCATGGCGCATGGCGCGCGTGCGCGCGGAGCAGAGCGACGGGCGAGTCGGGCATCCGCGTAGGATAACTCTGGCGCCGGGAAACTTCGAGGAACACGCCCGCGGTGCGGGCGCGTCAAGTACCGCCCGCTACTTCTTTGGGTGCGCTTTCTTGGTCGCCTTGTGCGCCGCTTTTTTTGCTTTCGGCGCTGGCTTGCGGGCCTTCGCCGCCGGCTTTTTCGCGCTCTTTGCCTTCTTTGCCGGCGCTTTTTTTGTCGCCTTTTTCTTTGCGGCGGGCGCGGCCTTGGCCTTTGGTGCAGCCTTGGCGGGCTTGGCAGCCTTGGCGGGCTTAGCCGCCTTGGCGACGGGCTTCACGGCGGTAGCCGCGGCCTTCCCAGCCGGTTTTGGCGCCGCGGCGGCTTTCTTCCCGGCGGGCGGGGTTTCTCCCACGGCGGCGACCGCGACGACGACCTCGGTGACCGCCGGCTTCTCGGCCGGCCGGCGCCCGCGGCGGCGCGGCGTGCTCAGTCCTCCGCCAAAGAGATCCGGCTCCTCCTCCTCGCCGCCGGATTCACCGGCGTCGACGAGCTCGGTCGCCTCCGCATCGTCGTCATCATCGGATTCTTCGGCGCTATCCCACAATGAATCGCTATGGTCCTTGTTGATCGCCCAGCCTCCGTCCTCGTCCTCGTCTTCATCGTACGGAATGCCGCCCGTGAAGCCGCCGAGTTCCTCTCCTTCGTCGTCGCGGTCGAAGGATTTCTCGTTATGCGCGTTATCGCCGCGAGTCATGGTGCCTCCTGATCGAAATAAGAAATGCGAGATGCTACAGTCGCTGAATACACCGGACGCGGCAAACCGTCAAGCGTCGGCGTCACGCGGGATCGGGCGCGTGCCAGCGCGCGACCGAAAACATGCGAACAGCAAGCCAACAGTTAGCGCGCTTCGTCGATGAAATGCAAGGAGGTGCGCCCCAGAACCGTACGGCGCAGCGCCTCGACCACGTCGGGATCGAGGTGCGCGCCCGCCGTTCTGGACAGCAGGTCGATCGTCTCGTTCTGCGACAGCGGTTCACGGTAAGCGCGCCGCGACGTGAGAGCGTCGAACGCGTCCGCCGCCGCGAGAATACGCCCACCCAGCGAAATCTGTTCAGCAGCCAGGCCGCGGGGGTATCCCTTTCCGTCCCAACGCTCGTGGTGATCGTGGATGGCGGGCAGGACGCGCGCGAGCGGCGCGAGGGGTGTGAGGATTTCCATACCGATGCGCACATGTTCCTTTACGCGTGCGTATTCCTCCTCGGTGAGCGGACCCGCCTTGTGCATGAGCGCCTCGGGGATGCCGATCTTGCCGATGTCGTGGAGCTGGCCCGACAAGCGGAGATCCTCCACCGTGTCATCCGGCAATCCCATGGATGACGCGATCGAGGCGCTGAGCGCCGCCACCCGCTGGGAATGGCCGCGAAGGAAGGGATCCTTCGCTTCCTGCACATTGATCAGCGCCCGCACGATGGAAATCGATATCTCGGCGAGCGCGGCCTGCTCGCGGCGCAACTCCTCTGTGCGCAGCGCGACCTCCTCGCGGATCATCCGCTCGACGTTGCGCTGCTGCATCACCAGCTCGCGCTTCTTCAGCGCACGCTCGATGGCCTTGGCGAGGTCGTCGAGGTCCACCGGCTTCATCAGGTAGTCCATCGCGCCGCGCGCGAGCGATTCGGTCGCGGTCGGCGCGTCGTTCACCGCCGTGAGCATGACGACGGCGAGATCCGGGCGGAGTTCGATGGCTTTGGGTATGACATCCGTGCCCGACATGCCCGGCATTCGCACGTCGCAAAGAAGGGCGTCAAAGCGCTCCTGCTGGAGCTTCTCGAGTCCGCTGGCGCCGTCGTGGGCCGTTGCCACATCGTAGCCGCGTGACTTGAGGAACTTCCCGAGCGCGGTGCGTATCAGTTCTTCGTCATCCACCACCAGCACGCGCCTGACGGCCTCCTCGGCAAGCGTGTCGAAGATGCGCGAAATGCGCGCTGCGGCGGGATTCGCGTCGCTCATTTCGACACGACGCTGTTCCGCGGGGCGTCCTCGACGAACTCCACTTTCACGGAGTTCGGGATGACTCCTGCGGCAACTCCGCGCCCGAGGAGTTCGCGAATCGCGCTGCGCCCCCGGTCACCGTAGTCGAGCGTCCAAGCGTTCACGTACATACCGACGAATGTATCCGCCTTGGAGCGGTCGAGGCCACGGGCAAACCGCATTGCGTGATCAAGTGCTGCGTTACGGTGCTCTAATCCATACGCGATACTGTCGCGAAGATGGCGCGAGATCATTTGCATCAGCGGCAGCCCCAAGTCCTTTCTGATAACATTGCCGCCGAGTGGAAGAGGAAGGCCGGTCTCATGGAACCACCACTCGCCCATGTCGGCGATCAGGTGCAGTCCGCGGTCCCCAAATGTGAGCTGGCCTTCATGGATGAGCAAGCCGAGGTCGACGTCACCGTTAACTACCGCGTCCTCGATCTGGTCGAACGGCGTAAACACGGGCGTGAAGGTGGGCTCGTACAATCGGAGTGCGAGGTAGGCGCTCGTGAGCGGTCCCGGAATCGCGATTCGCTTTCCGCGCACGTCAGCGCGCGTTCCTGGCGAGCGCGAGACGAGACGCGGTCCGTAGCGATCGCCCATCGATGCGCCGCTCGTGAGCAATGCGTAGCGATCGGTCAGCGACGCGTATGCGTGAATCGAGACTGCGGTCACTTCGAGTTCCCCCCGAAGGGCGCGCTGGTTCAGCGACTCGATATCCTGCAGTTCGTGGACGTATTTGATCCCGTCGGTCTCGACGAGACCTTCCGCGAGCGCGTAGAACATGAAGGCATCGTCAGAATCCGGGCTATGGGCGACGTGAATCACTCGCGTCACGGTTTGGTGTCTCCGATGGGTTTGAGTGCCGCGTCGATGTCGGCGTTGTGCTCTTCGTACTCTTTGAGATGCTTCGCCCGTTCGGCGGGCGCGGCGGCCTCGAGGCGCTTCAGATATCCCGCCCTCGCTTTCATGTCCTGCCGGAGGCCGGCCGCTTTCATGGCGAGCACGAGGCCCAGGAGGTGGGTGCGGTTCGTTGCGAGGATGGTGTCGGCCTCGGCGCGGGCAAGCCCGACGTCACCGCTCACGACGCCGATCATGCCGATGTCATAGCGCGCGTGCGCGTCGAGTGGGCCGACCATCTCGTACGCCTGGATCGCCATCGGCGCGAAGAACTTCAGGCTGTCCGTCTTGCCTTCTTCGCCAAAGCGCATGACGAGATCGAACAGCCGGCTCGCGCGCTCTTCCGGGCTCATCGACGAAATGTCCGGCGCGCGCATTCCGGCCGGTGCTGCCGAGACGTCGGGAGGCGCGCTCGCCGCGTTGCCGCGCGCCACGCGCTGGCCAATGAGAAATGCGACGAGCGCCATCACGGCGATTCCCGGAACTATCCATGGGAGGGCCGACCGAACGGTTGGCGCCGCCACTCCAGCGGCTGCGCCGCAATGGTGACAGAAGCGCGCGCCGGCGGCCAGCGGCTCGGCACACGCGGCGCACGTGGCACCGGCGAGCGCCGCGCCGCATTCCGCGCAAAAGCGTCCGGTCGCGGGCGCCTTGCAGCGCGGGCAGGGCGTCGCCGAAGGATCGGGTGAAGTCATGTCGCGAAACCTAAGGGAACTGCAGGCACAATTGGTCTGGTCTCTTGCATCTGGTCTCTTGCATCAGACAGCTGGCGTTTCGGAACAGCGGGCTCTCAGATTCAAGACGGCAGACGCAAGAGGCCAGACTGAGGTCATCCTGACATTTGCCCCTCGACGCTCCGGATACCGATATTTAACACCGCAGGGCGCGCGCGTCGGCGTCCGATCCCCGTGTGCGAGGTACGTGTGGCTGGCCAATCGCGATCGCTGCTCGCCGACCTCACCGGCGCGTCGAAAAAGGACATCCTCAAGCTTACGGAATCGCACGGCGTGCGGTTCCTGCGGCTGATGTTCACCGACATCCTTGGCATCAACAAAAACGTCGAGATCCCGTCATCGCAATTTTCGAAAGCGCTCGACGGCGACATCATGTTCGACGGTTCGTCGATCGAAGGATTCGTCCGGATCGAAGAGTCCGACATGTTGCTCACGCCCGATCTTTCCACGTTCAAGGTATTTCCGGGCGGCGACCCAGAGAGTCGCGTCGGCCGGCTCATCTGCGACATCACGACGCCGGAGGGCAAACCGTTCGATGGCGACCCGCGCGCCGCGCTCCGGCGCCAGGTGGCGCGGGCGGCAAAGCTCGGCTACACGATGAACGCCGGGATGGAGGCGGAGTTTTTCCTGTTCCGTCCCGCGGCGGACGGAGAGCCGGGCACCACCACGCACGACGTGGGCGGATATTTCGACCTCGCCCCAATGGACCGCGGCGAGGAGGCGCGCCGCGCGATCGTGGACGTGCTCGAGCAAATGGGCTTCGAGGTCGAGGCGGCGCACCACGAAGTCGCGCACGGCCAGCACGAAATCGACTTTCGGTATGCGGACGCGATGACCACGGCGGACAACATCGCGA
The DNA here is from genome assembly GCA_050733535.1 of Gemmatimonadaceae bacterium. GTDB lineage: Bacteria > Gemmatimonadota > Gemmatimonadetes > Gemmatimonadales > Gemmatimonadaceae > Fen-1231. The sequence continues at coordinate 13,280 of JBOHTH010000336.1, forward strand.
CCTTCCGTTTTGTGGTGAAGCACGTCGCGCAGCAGTTCGGTCTCGTCGCGTCGTTCATGCCGAAGCCCGTGTTTGGGCAGAACGGCAGCGGCATGCACACGCACCAGTCGCTTTTCCGCGACGGGCACAACTCGTTCTTCGACCCCAAGGGCGAATTCGAGTTGTCGAAGATCGCGCATCAGTACATCGGCGGCCTGCTGACGCACGCCCGCGGGATGTCCGCGATCACGAATCCGCTCGTGAACTCGTACAAGCGCCTCGTCCCCGGGTACGAAGCCCCGGTGAATGTCGCGTGGTCGATGCGCAACCGCTCACCGCTCATCCGCGTGCCCGCGCGGCGCGGCACGGGCACGCGGGTGGAGCTGCGCAGCCCAGACCCCTCCGCGAATCCGTATCTCGCGCTCTCCGTGATGCTCGCCGCGGGGCTCGACGGAATCACCACGAAGGCGACGTCGCGTGAGCCCGTCGAGACGAACATCTGGGAGATGTCGCACCGTGAAAAACGCCGGCTGCGCATCGACGACCTGCCGCACGACCTGAACGAGGCGTGCGACGAGCTGGAGAA
>JBOHTH010000337.1:0-6634 GCA_050733535.1 Gemmatimonadaceae bacterium
TCGACCTGAGCGAAGTGCTGTTCATCGCGACGGCGAACTTCATCCAGAATATCCCGGGCCCGCTGCTCGACCGCATGGAAGTCGTCGATTTCGCCGGCTACACGGAGCGAGAGAAGGCCGAGATCGCCAAGAAGTACCTGATCCCGCGCCAGCTCGAGGACGCGGGACTTGGCGACAAGGGCGTCACGTTTGCCGACGACGCGATCATGTCGATCGTGTCGAAATACACGCGCGAGAGCGGCGTGCGGCAGCTTGAACGCGAGATTGGCGCGGTGACGCGCAAGGTTGCGCGCCGCATCGCGAGCAAGAGCGAGCACACCGGCATCGAGAGCGGCGTGATTACCGCCGACGAGGTGCGCGAGCTGCTCGGCCGGCCGAAGGTTCGCCCGGAAAAGGCGAACGAAGCCAATGAAGTCGGCATCGCCACCGGAATGTTCTACACGCCGATGGGCGGTGACATCATGTTCGTCGAGGCCTCGACGCGCCGGCTCGAGACACCGCCGGCCAGCGACGGCAACGGCGGCGCGGGAGGTGGGCCGGTTGCGCTCATTCTCACCGGCCAGCTCGGCGACGTCATGAAGGAATCGGCGCGCGCGGCGTTCACGTACGTGACCAACAACGCCGTCAAGCTCGGGATTCCACGATCACGGCTCGGCGCGGTGGAGACGCACATCCACGTCCCGCAGGGCGCCATCCCCAAGGACGGGCCGTCGGCCGGCGTGGCCATCTCGACCGCGCTCGCGAGCGAGATGAGCGGACGGCCGGTGCGCAGGGACATCGCGATGACCGGCGAGATCACGCTGCGCGGACGCGTACTCCCGATCGGGGGCGTAAAGGAGAAGGTCCTCGGTGCACTGCGCGCGGGGATCACGACGATCATCCTGCCGAAGGAAAACGAGGCGGATCTCGAGGACGTCCCGGACGAGGCAAGGGGGAAGCTCAAGTTCTACTTCGCCGAGACGCTCGAGGATGTGCTGCGACTCGCGCTGGTGCCGGAATCGAAGAGTGCGGAGGCGCCCGCGCAGCTCGCGGTTGTGAACTGACCCGGGGCGGGGTGCGGAGGAGGAGTTCCGGATTCTGGACTCAACCGATCGCGGAGCGCGGAGGAGGAGTTCGGGATTTCTGGACTCGACCCATCGCGGACGGCGGAGGAGGAGTTCGGGATTTCTAGACTCGACCATCGCGGAGGGCGGAGGAGGAGTTCGGGATTCTGGACTCGACCCATCGCGGAGGGCGGAGGAGGAGTTCCGGATTCTGGACTCGACCCATCGCGGAGGGCGGAGGAGGAGTTCGGGATTCTGGACTCGACCCATCGCGGAGGGCGTAGGAGGAACTCCGAATTCGGGACTCGACCCATCGCGGAGGGCGGAGGAGGATGTTGAAGGCGGGTGGAGCGGGGAGTGTGAGAAGCTATGAGAACGGGCCCGACTCAACCTGAGGCGCGCCCGTTCTTGTCATTAATCCCTATTCCTTCTCCGCCCCCCGCCCCGGGTCGAAATCCAGAATTCGGAGTTCCTTCTCCGCCCTCCGCGATGGGTCGAGTCCAGAATCCGGAACTCCTCCTCCGCCCTCCGCGATGGGTCGAGTCCAGAATCCGGAATTCCTCCTCCGCCCTCCGCCTCGAATCTAAGAGCCCTCGGTCGCCACCGTCCGGGCGAGCGCTTGACCCCCTAATCGCCCGAGCGTCGCGAGGTACGCCCGCTCGTCGTCACTGAAAACTCGGTTGTCCGAAAACGCGAGCAGCAGCACCCCGTGCACGTTCTCGTCCTCCACGAGCGGCACCGCGACGAAGGCACCATCCGACGTCCCGCTTTCGGAGAACCGGGCGAGCCCGGGGAAACGTCCCGACCGCTCGGCACGCGACTCAATCACGACAGGTTCGCGTGTCTGCAGTGCTGCGGCGAGCGGCCCAGCGAGGTTGGACGGTACCACAGACCCGACCGCGAGATGCGGAACCACACCGCCCAGCGCACGCAGCACCGTAAGCGCATCCGAATCGCCAGCGGCGACGAGTCCCAGACTCGCCACGAGCGGCGGCGCTCCGCGCGACAGCAGCGCCTGCGCGACATCCGCCCTGGTCGCGGGCCCGTTGAGCGCGGCGATCACCTGCTGGAGGCGCACCAGACGGTCGCCCGCGTGGCGCGCCTCCTCGCTCATCGTGAGCTGAAGCTCCGGCAGCGGTGCGACGAGCACCTGCGAAAAGCGCTGCGTGAGCCGCCGCTCCACGCTTGGGCGCAGCGGCTGGAGCGCGAACAGCGCCATCACGAACGCAAAGACCGAGCCACCGAGGATCACGCGCAAGGCGCTGGTCCCACTCGCATTCATCGCGCGCGTTCGCTCGCCGAGCATGCGAAATTCCACTTCACGCATTCTGCTCGCGAGCGGCCCGATTCCGTCACGGCCACGCACGGCACTCCGGCTCTTGAACGCTTTCGCGGCGGAATCCGCGCCGAGCCGCTTGCGAATCGCGATGACGGCGTTGATTTCCTTGAATCGCCGGGAGATCATCACACCGAGACTGTCGAGCTTGCTGCGCTGGACCGGATTGTCCTCAGTCGCCTTGTTGAGTCCCTGGATTGCGTCCTCAACATCGCTGAAGGCGTCGTCGAGCGGCTCGAGGTACTGGTCGTTTCCCGTCGAGACATACCCGCGCTGCGCGTTCTCGGCGTCGACGGTGCGACCGACGACAACGTCCAGCCGCGCGATGTTCGCGTTGGTCGCGGCGACGGCCTGCTGGCCGCCGATCATCTGATGGATGCTCACGTACGAGACGAAGCCCATCAGGGCCAGCAGCCCGAGCGCCGCACCGGTCCCGATGGACAGCTTTTGCACCCACGTGAACTGCATCGCCGCTCCTGATCAGAACATGATCGGCCCGAGGACGAACAGGCGCCTCGCGTCTATGCGCAGCGCGCCGGGTTCCGTGCCCGGAAGAAAGTACTCGGTATAGCGGCGATCGGGAGGCGTGGTGGCGTCGGCAAGCTTTCCGGTGCTGCGGTCAAGCTCCGCGGTGATGAGTCCGGGCGGCACGTCCCACGCGGCCGTGGGGTGGGTGTATCCGGCTTGCGCGAGCATTTCCGCGAACACCGGCGCCGCCAGCGACCCGCCGGCAACGCCGTGCTCGGCAATCGGTCGCGGCTTGTCAAAACCGAGCCAGACGCCCGCGACGATTTCCGGGGTGGCGCCGACAAACCAGACGTCCGTGTTGTCGTCGGTCGTGCCGGTTTTCCCCGCGACCGGAACGGTCTCCGGGAGAAACCGGCGCACCGGCGTCGCAGTGCCGCGCTCGACCACGTCGCGCATCATGTCGCGGAGGATGAACGTCACGCGCGGGTCGAGTGCCGGCGGGAGCGACCGGACCTCCTGGGCCCAGACCGTCTTCCCGGCTCGGTCTTCCACGCGATAGACGAAGCGCGGCACCATCGGCGTGCCGAGGTTGTCGAGCGCGGTGAACGCCGCGACGAACTCGAGCGGCTGCACTTCTGACGCGCCGATTGCGCTGGCGGGATACGGAGCAATCGGCGTGGTGATCCCGAACCGCCGCGCGAGCGCGATGATGGAATCGGCGCCGTACTTCATCCAGAGTTGCACGGCGACGGGATTCCGCGAAAGCGTCAGCGCCTCGCGGAGCGTCATGTCGCCGAGGAACTTGTCGTCTGCATTTCTCGGACTGTACGATTGATCGTCGTACTCGACGTTGATCGCCGTGTCGGCCACGATGGCGTTGGCCGGGAGTGAATCCATGAGGGCGCGCCCATAGACGAACGGTTTGAAGCTCGATCCCGGCTGCCTGAGCCCGCTCACGGCGCGGTCGAAGGGCGATTCCTGGTAGTTGCGCCCGCCGACGAGCGCTTTCACGTCGCCCGACGACGGATCGATCGCGACAACCGCGCCCTGGAGGTAGTCGGTGCTCCCCTTGGGGTGCGAGGCGTAGGTCGGATTCGGATATCCGGGACGGCGTTCGACCTCGGCCGCGCCGTCGGCCAGGGCGCGCACCGCCGCACGCTGCAATGCAGGATCGAGCGTCGTGTAGATGCGATATCCGCCCTTTGAGACGGGGATTCCCGCGCGCTCGGCGCGCGTGCGCACGACGTCGACGAAGTACGATGACGGCGCGGACACTCCGCCGTCGGGCACGGTGCGCACCGGTTGGGCCTTCGCCGCGGCCGCCTGCGCCCGCGTGATGTACTTCTGGTCCGCCATCAGGCCGAGAATCGCGTCGCGGCGGTTCTTCGCCCGGTCCGGGTACCTCGCGGGATCGTAGATCGCCGGTCCCTTTGGAAGGGCCGCAAGCGTGGCGGCCTCGGCGATCGTGAGCTGCGCTGCCGGCTTGCCGAAGTAGTGCTGCGCGGCGGATTCGATCCCATACCAGCCGTGTCCAAAATTGATCTGGTTGAGGAACGCCTCGAGGATCTGCTGCTTGTTGTAGTGGCGCTCCATCTCCCGCGCCGCGCTCTGCTCCTTCAGCTTGCGCTCGATTCCCGAGATGCCGGAGCGGTCGCGGCGGTCGATGAGATCCGGATGCATGTTGCCGACGAGCAGTTGCGTGATGGTGCTCGCGCCCCGCGACGATCCGAGCAGGTTGTCCTTGATCGCGCCCGCGATGCCGACGACGTCAACGCCGTTGTGCTGGTAGAAGCGCTTGTCCTCGACGGCGATGAACGCTTCGCCGACGTATTTCGGGAGCGAGGCGACCGGGACATTCGTGCGCCACTGCGCGCCGATCTCCCCGATGAGCGTGCCGTCGCGTGCGTAGACCAGCGAGGACTGCGGCGGCGTGATGATCTGCCACGCCTCGCCGGTGCCTTTCTGCTGTTTCGCCGCGGTCTTCGGCGCTTGCGCGTGCGCAGCTCGGGCCGGGAGCGCGGCAAGAAAAACGAAAATGAGCGGAGCGACACGGCAAACGCGCATAGGGTCTATTGTACCCGGGGTGGCGACAACGGGCCATTTAGGAGAAATCGCCTGGTTGATAGTCTCAGGTTCCTGGCCGTTGGTTCACGGTTCGATTCGCGGGCCACGTACCAAGCACCAAGACCCTACGACGATAAACTATATTTTATATCGATGCCGCTCCTCCACATTGCCATAGCCCAATTCCGCCCGCGGAAGGGGGACGTTCAGGGCAACCTGCGCCGCGTGGGCGAGGTGCTCGCGCAGGCGGCCGCGCTCGAGCCGCGCCCGCAGGTGGTGCAGTTCCCGGAGACGGCGCTCTCCGGATATTTCGTCGAAGGCGGCGTCCGCGAGATGGCGATGACGGCCGCGGAACTCGCCGCCGGGCTCGCCACTGCGTACCGCGGCCCTGAGATCGACGCGGTGATCGGCTTCTATGAGAAGCTCGACGGCAACCTGCACAACAGCCTCGCCTATGTGCGGTGCGGACCGGCCGTCGAGATCCTGCACGTGCACCGAAAGGCCTTCCTGCCGACGTACGGGCTGTTCGACGAGGAGCGTTTCGTGGAACGCGGCTACGAGGTGCGCGCGTTCGACGCGCCGTGGGGACGCGCGGCCATGCTCGTCTGCGAAGACGCGTGGCACTCGCTGACCGGGCTGATCGCCGCGCTCGACGGCGCGCACGTGGTGTTCGTCTCGTCTGCGTCACCGGCACGCGGCGCGTTCGAGCGTGTGGACGGCGCGTCGATTCCCGGGAGCGTCGCGCGGTGGGACCGGCTGATCCGCGACATCGCCGAAGAGCACGGCGTGTTCGTGACACTTGCGAGCCTCGTGGGGAGCGAGGGCGGCCGGATGTTCCAGGGCGGTTCGCTCGTCGTGGGACCGCGTGGCGACACGCGCGCGAAAGCGCCGGCGTTCGAAGAATCGCTCCTCACGGCGACCATCGATCTCGATGACATCACGAAGGCGCGTGCAGACGCTCCGCTGTTGTCGGACATGCGCACAATGCTGCCGAAGCTCAGGCTCGAGCTCGAACTAGCCCTGAGTCGGCAGACCGACGTCGGCAGACTCAAGTCAGCAGACTCAAGTCGGCAGACCGAAGTCGGCAGGCTCAAGTCGGCAGACTCAAGTCGGCAGACTCAAGTCAGCAGACTCCTCACGGCTCCGGCATCGTTGTCCGTCGTTGCCGGCGGCGATCTGTCTCGCGGCGCTCCGCCACCTCTCGAAATCGATCCGGTTCTTCTCGAGCGCTGGCTCATCGCCTTCCTCAAGGACGAGTTCTCGCGCCGGGGTTTCAAGAAGGCCGTCGTTGGCGTGTCCGGCGGCGTCGATTCCGCCGTCGTCGCGACGCTGGCCGCGCGCGCGCTCGGACCAAAGAACGTCATCGGCGTCCGCATGCCGTATCGCACGTCGAGCGCGGATTCACTCACGCACGCGCAGCAGCTCATCGACTCGCTTGGCATCGAGTCGCGCACGATCGACATCAGCGGTGCCGTCGACGGATACCTTATGCAGGAGCCGGACGCCGACGCCGCGCGACGCGGCAATGTCATGGCGCGCATGCGCATGATCACCATCTTCGACCTCAGCGCGAAGCACCACGCGCTGCCGCTCGGGACGGGCAACAAGAGCGAACGCCTCCTCGGCTACTTCACCTGGCACGCCGACGACTCGCCGCCGGTGAACCCGATCGGCGATCTCTTCAAGACGCAGATCTGGGCGCTCGCACGGCACCTCGGCGTTC
>JBOHTH010000338.1:0-5967 GCA_050733535.1 Gemmatimonadaceae bacterium
CCGTCGTCGGTGCCGGCGTAGAGGATGCCCGGGCGGATCGGCGATTCGTTGAGCGACACAATCGTGGCAAACGTTTCAGCGCCCGTGGCGTCCGTCGTGATGCCACCGGTGGTTTTCGTCGAGACACGGATCTTCATCGTGTCCGCGTACGAGAGATCGGGCGAGATCGGGTACATCTCGTCACCCGATTTTGTCGACTTGAGCACGCGGTTCGATCCGAAATACAGCACCTGCGGGTTGTGCTTCGAGATCAGGAACGGCGTGTTCCAGTTCCAGCGCAGGTCGAGGTCGGTCGAGTCGCGCTTCTGCAGCGCGCGATAGCCCTCGAGGCGCTTCTTCTCATCCTTGGAGAGCGCCTTGGTCGTGTCCGGCCAGAGCACCGCGATCGAATCCTCCCACTGCGTGTACTGCGTGCGCCACGTTGGCTTCGCGAGCCCGAAGCGCTCACCGGTCGAAACGGTATAGCGGCCGATGTTCCCGCCCTGCGACTCGCCGTAGATGATGTCGGAGTTGGTCGGGTCCTGCGCCGTCACGAACCCGTCGCCGCCGTTGAACGTGAACCACATCGAGTTGGTGATCGGGCCGCTGGCGCGCCGGCTCGGACCGCACCACGCGCCGTTGTCCTGCGCGCCACCGCACACGTTGTACGGCACGGCCATGTCGAACGAGACGTTGTAGTACTGTCCGATCGGGATCTGATTCATCGAATCCCAGTTTCCGCCGGAGTCCCACGTCTGCGCCACGCCGCCGTCATCGCCGACGATGATGTGCGACGGATCCTTCGGGTCGATCCACATCGCGTGATGGTCGACGTGCACGTTGTTCGTCGTGTTGCCCGTAGTTTTCCCGCCGTCCCACGAATACTTGAGCGGCGTGCTCGACCAGAATATGTGGTTGGCGTTCGTCGGGTCGATGCGCAGCTGCGAGTAATAGAACGGGCGCGTGTCGTCGTCGTTCATCTTCGTCCATGTCTTGCCGGCGTCCTCGGAGCGGTACAGCCCGGTCGGTGATTTCGCCGGCTTCATGCCCGCTTCCTTCTTGTGCGGCGAAGCCGTATCGGCCTCGACGAGCGTGTACATCACGTTCGGATCCGACGCCGCGATCGCGACGCTGATGCGCCCCTTCATCGTCTCGGGAAATCCGCCGCCCTTCACTTCAGTCCAAGTCGCTCCGGCGTCGGTGCTCTTCCAGAGCGCCGACCCCGGCCCGCCCGACTGCAGCGAGTACGGCCCCCGCACGCGCTCGTAGCTCGACGCCCACACGACGTTCGGGTCGCGCGGGTCGAGTGCGACGTCCACGAAACCGGCCTTGTCGCTGACGAACTTCTTCAGCGCCCAGGTCTTGCCGCCATCCGTGCTCTTGTAAAGTCCGCGTTCCTTGTTGAATCCCCACGCGTGACCGAGCGCGGCGACGTATACGATGTTCGCGTCACGCGGGTTCACCACGATCCGCCCGATTTGCTCGGTCTCCTTGAGCCCGATGAACTCCCAGCTTTTCCCACCGTTCGTCGTCTTGTAAACGCCGGCGCCGGGAGAAATCGAGTTGCGCGTGTTCGGCTCGCCCGTGCCGTAGTACACGATGTTCGTGTCGCTCGGCGCGATCGCGAGCATCCCGCCCGACGACACATGCTCGTGCTCGAACACCGGCCGAAACGTCGTGCCTGCGTTCATGGTCTTCCACACGCCGCCGCCCGCGCTCGCCACGTAGAAGGTGCGCGATGGCCACGGAATCCCCTGCACGTCCACCACGCGCCCCTGGTGGTTGGCTGGTCCGATGTTGCGCCAGCGCATGCCGGCGAGTGTGAGCGAGTCGGGCTGCTGGGCTGCAAGCGGAAGCGCGGTGAGCAGGGCCAACAGCAACAGCGTGCGTACAGGGCGCATGGGCGGGGGTGGGTGGGGTTACGGACGGTACAACGCTGGGTACTTCGCTTTCAGGTTCTCGACTTTCGGGATGTCGTTGTAGACGATGTACGGCTGCGTGAGATGTTGCGCGAGATAGTTCTGGTGGTAATCCTCCGCCGGATAAAACTTCTTGAGCGGCACCACCTGCGTTACGATCGGATGCTTGTACGCTTTCTGCCGCGTGAGTTCGGCAATCGCGGCTTGCGCCGCCTTCTGCTGATCGGCGTTTGCGTACCAGATCGCCGAGCGATACTGCGTTCCCTGGTCTGGCCCTTGGTAGTTCAGTTCCGTCGGATCGTGCGCGACCGAGAAGAACACCTTCAGCAACGTTTGATATGTCACCTTCGACGGATCGAACGTTACCTGCACGGACTCGGCGTGCCCGGTCGTTCCCTCGCTGACGATGTCATAGTGTGCGGTCGCGGCCTCGCCGCCGGAATAGCCGGAGACAACTCTTGTCACGCCCTTGACATGTTTGAACACGGCGTCGACGCCCCAAAAACATCCGCCGGAGAAAACCGCCGTCTGAGACTGCGCCGCGGCCGCGAGCGGCAGCAGCGCGGAGAGCACGAGCGCGCGGGAAATGGAACTGATGCGTGACATCGAACGGCTCCTGACGCGTAAGGGGTTCTACGAGGTGGGGGGCACCCGATCGTCGGGCGGTACGAAGTTGGAGAGGAACTGTTTTTCCTGTGGCGTCAGGCTCGAGAGGCCGGATGCGTTGATCTTGTCCAGGATCCGGTTCACCTCGTCGCGGTTGAGCGCGTGAACCGATTGCATGTCGACGCGCTTCCAGTTCGAGAGGTGCTTGTCCGCGGGGACGGCCGCGGCCATCTGTTTGAAGCGGTTGCTTCCCTTTGTCGCTTCGAGCCAGCGCAGGTACGCATACGCGCCGACATATCCGCCGAGGTGCGCAAAGTCGGCGACTCCGCCGGTCGATCCACGCAGGCCGCTCACGATGGCCCACACGATGCTGAGGATCACGAGCCATCGCGCTTCGAGGGGGAGAACCCCCCAGATGTAGATCTTGTCGGTGGGCCAGAAGATCGCGAACGCCAGCACGACCCCCGCGATCCCGGCGGAGGCGCCGATCAACGCACTGTGCGGTGCCAGCAGCAGCGAGAGCAGGGCGCCCGAGACCCCGCTGAGGAAGTACAGCCAGAGGAACCGGCTCGAACCCATCCGCTGTTCGACACGCGGGCCAAAGAAGTACAGGACCACCATATTGAACACGATGTGCCAGATGCTGTTCGGATCGTGCAGAAACATGTACGTGATGAACGTCCATGGCCGCACCAACTCGAGGCCGGGGGCGAACCAGAACGCCTCCGTCACCCCCGGCACCGTCTGCTGCACAAAATAGATCGCGATGTTCGCGATCAGCAGGTTTCTTACCCAGCGGGTCAGGTTCACCCGCTCAATATATCAACCTGGCACCCCCTATTCGTCGCGCAGCGCGGTGATCGGGTCGAGCGCAGCCGCGCGGCGCGCCGGGAGCCAGCACGCGAGGGCCGCGATCACCCCAAACAGCAGCGCGACCGCGCCGAAGGTCAGCGGATCGTCCGGCGCAACGCCGACGAGCATGCTCCGCATCACGCGGGTCAGCGCGAATGCCGCCACGAGTCCAAGCCCGATCCCCGCGCCGCTAAGCCGCATGCCCTGGCCGATCACCAGCCGGAAGATGTCCTGCTTGGACGAGCCGAGCGCCATCCGCACGCCGATCTCGGCCGTCCGTTGGCGCACGACCGTCGAGAGCACTCCATAGAGACCGATTCCCGACAGCAGCACGGCGATCCCGGCGAACACGCCGATCAGGGTCAGGGCGAAGCGCGTCGGCGCTCGCGCCTTGTCCACGTACTCCGACATCGGCCGCATGTCGGCAATCGGCGCGAGCGGGTCGATCGAGACGATCGCCGTGCGCGCTGCCGGCGCGAGCGACGCTGGATCGCCCTTGGTCCTGAGCAGCCAGGTTGACCCGGCGCCGAATCCGAACTCGCCGTCCGACATATACACGGCCTCGCGCCCATCGCTGGCGAGCCCCGATGTGCGCTGATGCTGCACGACGCCGACAATATCCATCCACTCCGGGTCATTGCCGCGCGAGCGCATGTACAGACGTTTCCCGACGGCGCTCTCACCCGGGAACACCCGTGCCTCGAGGAGATTGTCGACCAGGATCGTATGCGATGCCGGAATATTCTCGGCTTCGGTAAAATCGCGCCCCGCAAGAATCCGGGTGCGAAGCATGGCGAACGACCCGGGGATCACGATGTGCAGATCCGCCTGCTTGAATGTGGCCGGATCAGTCACCGCGCTCTCCGTGCCGTAGCGCACGGTTGCCTCGACGCCGTCCAGGAGTTCCGGAAACATGTACGTCACGCCGGTGACGCCCGGAATAGCCGCGAGCTTGTCGTGCGCCGCATTCACCCACGCCCGGCGCTCCTCCGGCGTTCGCTGATTGGGACCCGCGCTGAATGTCTCCACGCCGGCTGGATCGAACCCGGGATTCGTATTGGCCAGCGTGACGAAGCTTCTGAACATCAGCCCGCTGCCGATCAACAGCACGAACGCGAGCGCCACCTCGGCCATGACCACGCCGTTGCGCAGGATGCGTCCGCCGCCGAGTTCGGACATGCGCCCGCTCTGGCGCAGCACGCCGATCAGGTCAGGCCGCGACGCACGCAACGCAGGCACGATCCCGAATATCGCCGCCGCGGCGAGACCGGCGAGCGCCGTAAAGACCATCACCGACGTGTCGAGTCGCACGTCTGCGACGCGCGGCAGGTTCTCCGGTCCGATTTGGAGCAGCAGGCCGATCCCCGCATCGGCGAGCGCCAGCCCGAAGACGGACCCTCCCACCGAGAGGACCAGCGCTTCCGCGAGCATCTGTCGCACGAGCCGTGCGCGGCTGCCGCCCAGCGCCGCGCGTACCGCAAGCTCGCGCTCCCGGCGCGACGTGCGAACGAGAATGAGGTTCGCAACGTTCGCACACGCGATCAGAAGCACGAAGACGACTGCTCCCATCAGTGCGAGCACGATCGGCCGCACGTCGGCGACGAGATTCTCGTGCATCGGTTCCACCCGGAAGTACAAACCGGCCGAATTCTTGATCGGAAATTTCTGGCGCAAGTCTGCGCCGAGGGCGTCGAGCTGTGCCTGGACGGCGCCAACGGACTGACCGGGCCTGAGACGGCCGATCAGCCGAAACACGAGGTTGATTCGCGATGCGGTCGAGAGATCTATGCGCGAGGCCTGAATGATATCGGGCACACGGGTCTGATTTGTTCGAGCGGGGAAAAGCAGCTCGAACTCCCGTCCCGCAACGCCGACGATCTGCAGATGATTATTTCCCGAGTTCACGATCTTGCCGATGATGCTCTTGTCGCCGCCGTAGCGGCGCTGCCAGAACGGATAGCTGATGATCGCGCTGATCGTGATCGGCGGCGGCGCGACGATCGGGAAGTTCTGACCCGGCGCGAGCGGCGGCGGTGGTGGCGGCGGCGTGGCGTCATCGTCGTTGAAGTCGCGACCGGCTGCCATCTTCACGCCGAGCAGCGACATCATGTTCGTGGTCGCGAGGGCGACCTTCACCTGAATCGGATCGGCATCGTCGCCGGTCAGTGGCGCGGGAAACGTGATCACGCCGGCGACGCCATCGAGTCCCTTCACCTGCTCGCGGATGTCCTTGAGGTCAGCGGGTGAGATCGGGTAGTCGAACGCTTTTCGCGCGCGCATGTCCGACTCGACGATCACCAGGCGATCAGCATTCGCGTAGGGCAGCGGTTTGAGCAGGACCGCGTTCACCACGCTGAAGATGGCAGTGCTCGCACCGATGCCGAGCGCGAGGGTCACGAGCGCCGTCACCGCAAACGCGGGATTCTTGCGGAGCGTGCGTATCCCGAATGCGAAGTCCTTCAGCCAGATGTTCACGCGGTCTCTCCGTGGGTGCGATACAGATTCGCCCAAGAGAGCATCAAACGTGCCGCCCGTTCGCGCGGGCAAGTCATGGCGGCGTCAGCGATTGGCCGCGGCGGGCAGGTTAGCCGATGTGCGGAAGTGGGACGGA
>JBOHTH010000339.1:0-5040 GCA_050733535.1 Gemmatimonadaceae bacterium
GCCTTGATCGTCGTGAGCGGCGTGCGCAGGTCGTGCGACACCGATGCAAGCAGTGCGTCCTTCAGGCGGTCGGCCTCGCGAAGTGCTTCCACGTGCGCGAGGTCGGCCGCGACGCGCACTCGTTCCGCGCCGAGCGCAGCGTACAAGGCGAGCGCGTCGAGAAAGCGCCACTGCGAGTCGTCGAGCGCGGCGATGTCGTGACCTTCCAGGCGCAGCACGCCCACGGCTTCGCGGCGCACGACCAGCGGCACCAGTATGGCGGAGAGTTTGACGTCGGTTGCGGTCCGTACGACATCGCGCGCGGAGGCGCCGGCGCGACCAAGGCGTGAAGTGCCTTCGCTCGTCTCCGCGGCAGGGGCGCTTTCGGCGCCGACCCAGTTCACGAGCGGGGGCACGGGCGTGCCGTCGCTGCGCGGCGGGCTCGCCGCGCCCAGGCGAATCTTCTGGTCGCCGACAACATACACTTCGCACGCACTCGCGCGTGTCGACTCCCTGATCATCACGGCCACGGCATTCAGCGCGTCGTCCGCGCGTGCGGCAGCGAGGGCTTCGGCTCCGATGGCCGCGAGGCGGTCGATTTCATCGGCGCGCGCGCTGGCGATCCGGGCGGACTCCTGTTCCCGGTGCAGGAGCTGCGCGGCCACGATGCTCGTCACGAGAAACGCGATCAGGACGAGCCAGTCGAGCGGATTCGCTATGACGAACGTGTGGAACGGAGGCAGGAAAAACCAGTCGAACACGAGGAACGACACCGCACCAACGCCAACGCCGAGCACTCGTCCACCCTGCGCACCCGCGCCGAGCACGACGAGCAGCAGCACGAGCGTGATGTGCGCCTTGTCGAGGTCGGCACGGAACGGAATCATCGCCGCGGTGGTCGCGGCGAGCACTGCAAGCCAGAGAGCCGTGTCGCGGAGTCGCCGCGCGGGCGTCACGGACCAAAGCGGTATCCGACCGCCGGGATCGTGAAGATGAAGCGGGGGTGGACCGGATCGCTCTCCAGTTTTCTGCGGAGGTGGGCGACGTAGACCCGGAGGTATTGCTGCACGTCGCCATGATCACGTCCGCGCCACACGGTCGCGAAGAGCTGCTGGTGCGTCATCACGCGTCCCGGCTGCGTGGCGAGTGCCGTGAGCAGTTCCCATTCGATTGGCGTGAGGTGCACGGGCGAGCCGCCCAGCGTGACGGCGCGGCGCTCGAGGTCGATTTGGAGTTCCTCGCGCACGATCTTCGTGGTGCCGTCGGGTGCCGCGCTCGCGGCGCGCCGGAGCAGCGCCCGCACGCGCGCAGCGAACTCCGCGGGAGAGAATGGCTTTGTAACATAATCGTCACCGCCGGCGTCGAAGAGCGCGACTTTTTCGGTGTCCGAATGCCGTGCGGAGAGCACGAGGATCGGGGCCTTGGTCCAGCCGCGAAGTTCGCGACAGACGGCCTCGCCAGACTCATCGGGAAGTCCGAGGTCGAGGACGATGAGATCGGGGCGTTCGGCAGCGGCGAGGTCGAGGCCGTCTCGGGCGGTGGCGGCCTCCAGCACGCGGGTGCCGTCGTCCGCGAGCGCGTGCTTCACGACGCGCCGGATCTGAGGTTCGTCGTCGATGACGAGGATCGTCTTGCGCGCGGCGGGCATCCGGGAAAGGTAGATGCACCCGGGCGACGGCGTGAGTGACTCGCAACCACCGACCAATAACTCCAATCCCACAGCATCTCACTCAGACCTCAAGAACGGAGGCTGTGGGCTTGGGCTATGGGACAGTTGCCTTGAGATGAGCGGGCACCCTCTGCGGCAGGGTTGACAGTCCTGAGCCTCAACCGTTAGGGTGTCGTATCGAAAGAGCGCCAATCGGCGCTACGCAATCACACGGAGCCCCAAATGGACGGAGATACTAGTCGGTCGCGTCGTCCGAGAGCGGTTACGATTGCGGGATGAGGTTCTCGCGGTACTGAGGACCGACGGACCGGGCGCCAAGCGCCCAACTCGATTCCGCAATTGATTGCCTGCTCTCGTGGCGGCGCGATGCCATGACGCGGAAACGAGACCCATGAAAAACAACACCACATCCAACGGCGCTCCCATCGCAATCGCGGAATTTGCGCGGTTGCCCGCCGCGTCCGTCCTCGAACGCCTCGGCGTCACGCGCACCGGGCTGAGCGAGACGGCCGCGCAGGAGCGTACCGAACAGTTCGGCGAGAACAAAGTGGCGCACGAAGCGCCGCCGACCTGGTATTTTCAGCTCGGGCACGCGTTCTGGAACCCGTTCATCGGCGTGCTGGTCGCGCTCGGCGTGCTCTCATACCTCACGGGTGACCTGCGCGCGGTCATCGTCATCGGCGTCATGGTCACCATCAGCGCCGTGCTCCGCTTTGCGCAAGAGTTCCGATCGAACCAGGCCGCGCTCGCTCTGCAGGCGATCGTCCGCACCCGCGCGACGGTTGAGCGCGTGAACGACGCGACAGACGAAGATCCGTCTCCCACGCCCACGCGGCGCGAACTCCCGATTGAGGCGATCGTCCCCGGCGACATCGTCCACGTGTCCGCGGGAGACATGATCCCGGCCGACGTACGGTTCCTCAGCAGCAAGGATCTGTTCATCAGCCAGTCGGCGCTCACCGGCGAGGCAATTCCCGTCGAGAAGACCGAGGGCCTCCCCGACGATGGCAGCATGGTGTCTGCGTCGCTCCCCGACCTCCGCAACATCGGCTTCATGGGGACGAGCGTGGTCAGCGGCACAGCCGCGGCCGTGGTGCTCGCGACAGGAGACCAGACGTATTTCGGGTCGATGGCCAAGGGGCTCATCGGGCAGCGGCCCGAGACGTCATTTGATATAGGTGTCAACAAGGTCAGCTGGCTGCTGATCAAGTTCATGGCCGTGATGGTGCCGGTCGTGTTCGTGATCAACGGGATCTCGAAACACAACTGGCTCGACGCGTTCATGTTCGGCCTCGCCGTGGCGGTCGGCCTCACGCCCGAGATGCTGCCGATGATCGTCACCGCGAACCTCGCGAAGGGCGCGGTCACGATGGCGCGCCGCAAGACGATCGTGAAGCGCCTGAATGCCATCCAGAACTTCGGCGCCATGGATGTGCTGTGCACGGACAAGACCGGCACGCTCACGCAGGACAAGATCGTCCTCGAGAAGCACCTGAACGTCATCGGCGAGGAAGATGAGGAGGTGCTCAATCTCGCCTACCTCAACAGCGTGTATCAGACCGGGCTGAAGAACTTGCTCGACGTCGCCATCCTCGAGAAGTCCGAACTGCATGCATCACTCGGCATCGATACGATCTACCGGAAGGTCGACGAGATTCCGTTTGATTTTGTGCGTCGACGGATGTCCGTCGTGGTGGAGCGCGGCAAGGAAGTGCACGAGCTGATCTGCAAGGGCGCCGTGGAGGAAATCCTTGCCGTGTCCACGCAGCTCCGCGACGAAGACCGGATCGTCCCGCTCGATCCTGAGACGCGCGAAACGGCGCTGGAGGTGGTGCAGGAGCTGAACGAGGACGGACTTCGGGTGGTCGCCGTCGCGTACCGCGAATTTCCTCCACGTACAGGTGCGTACACGGTTGCCGACGAGGGTGACCTGATTCTCGCGGGCTTCATGGCGTTTCTGGATCCACCTAAGGATTCTGCCGCGCCGGCACTCAAGGCGCTCAAGGCACACGGCGTCGCCGTGAAGATCCTCACCGGTGACAATGGCGCGGTGACCCAGAAGGTGTGCCGCGACGTCGGTCATCCCGTGGGCACGATCATCAATGGGAATGAGATCGACGCGCTCAGCGACTCCGAGCTCTGCGACCTCGCGGAGCGCACGACGGTGTTCGCGAAACTCGCGCCGCTCCAGAAAACGCGCGTGGTCAAGGCGCTCCGCTCACGCGGGCACACGGTCGGATTCCTTGGCGACGGCATCAATGACGCTGGTGCCCTGCGCGAAGCCGACGTCGGGATCTCGGTGGATTCCGCCGTTGACATCGCGAAGGAGTCGGCCGACATCATCCTGCTCGAGAAGAGCCTGATGGTACTCGAAGAGGGCGTCCTCGAGGGCCGGAAGATCTTCGGCAACATCATCAAGTACATCAAGATGACGGCGAGCTCGAACTTCGGGAACGTGTTCAGCGTGCTTGTCGCGAGCGCGTTTCTGCCGTTCCTGCCGATGCTCCCGATCCAGCTGCTCGTGCTGAACCTGCTCTATGACATCTCGCAGACGTCGATTCCCTTTGACGACATGGACGCCGACTACCTGCTCGTGCCGCGCAAGTGGAGCGCGGA
Organism: Gemmatimonadaceae bacterium; assembly: GCA_050733535.1. GTDB lineage: Bacteria > Gemmatimonadota > Gemmatimonadetes > Gemmatimonadales > Gemmatimonadaceae > Fen-1231. Next base: position 4,265 of record JBOHTH010000339.1, read on the forward strand.
TGACATTGGCCGTTTCATGGTGACGATCGGCCCCACGAGCTCGATCTTCGACATGGTGACGTTCGCCGTGATGTGGTGGGTGTTCAAGGCGAACTCACTGGAGCACCAGGCGGTGTTCCAGAGCGGGTGGTTCATCGAGAGTCTCATCTCGCAGACGCTCGTCGTGCATATGATCCGCACGGCAAAAATCCCGTTCATCCAGAGCCGGGCAACCTGGCCGGTGCTCGCGCTCACGGGGACCATCATGGTGATCGGGATCATCCTGCCGTTCTCACCGCTCGGCGCCCACCTCGGCCTCGAGGCTTTGGGCGGGTGGTACTTCGCCTGGCTCGCGCTCATCATCGTGAGCTACATCGCCGTAGTGCAGATCGTGAAGACGTGGTATATCAGGCGGTATCACGGCTGGCTGTAACTGGACCGAAGACCGAAGACCGAAGACCGAAGACACTATATGGTCTCTCTCGGCTTCCGGCCTCACCCCGATCCCTTCACCTCACCTTCACGCCGCTCGGTCGCGACCGCCACGAGATAGTCCCGGTTCATCTGCGCGATCGTGTCAATCGAGATGCCCTTGGGGCACGCCTCCTGGCACTCGCCGAACAGCGTGCATCCACCGAATGATTCGAGATCCATTCGCTGCACCATCGCCAGCGCGCGGCGCATGCGCTCCGGCTGCCCCTGCGGCAGGTCGCCGAGGTGGGTGATCTTTGCGGCGGTGAACAGCGACGCTGATGCATTGGGGCACGCCGCGACGCACGCGCCGCAGCCGATGCACG
>JBOHTH010000340.1:0-15551 GCA_050733535.1 Gemmatimonadaceae bacterium
GCCGCGACCACTACCTCGTCCACCGGATGTCGCCGCCCCGATTCTTTGAGACGATGGATCCGAATGTCAAGGGGGAAGCGTGGAGATGAAGGCGCGGATCTCCCGCACCACTTCGGCTTCGTTCGACTGAAAAACCACATGCGTGGCGTTGGGCATGTTCACCACGCGAGCCGTTGGAACTCCGCGCGCGAACTCGGCCGACTGTTTCGCGGGCGTCCAATCCGGCTGCCGGCTATCGAATGCGCGGGTATTCCAATCTGCCTGCACAGAGAAGATCGACAGCACCGGCACGGGAATGTGGTGAACGTGATACTCGTTGCGGTCGAGAAGTTCGTGAACGGAGCATGGGCAATGAATCGACGTATCGGGTGTCACGTCGAGCGTGTCGCGCGTCGAGTCGATGTAGGCGGGTCCATACCCCGCATCGAGATAGACGAGGCCCGCGACCCGTTCGGGGTACCGCACGCCAACGTTGCTCAATTGCGCGCCGCCAAAGGAATGGCCAATGAGCACCGGGTGCTCGACGTGCAACGAATCGAGCACGGCAACGATGTCATCGCCCAGACGATTCGGCGTGTAGGAGCTGTCCGGATGACTCGAGCGTCCCTCACCGCGCCGGGTAATCGCATAGACGTGATAGCCGACGGCAAGCTTCGGCGCGAACGAATCGAATTCGTGCGCACTCGCTGCCAGGCCTGGCACCAAGACGACGGGCCGTCCAGATCCGCCCCAGTCGAGCACCTCGAGTTGTACGCCCTTTTCGACGGCCACTGAGACCGTCTTGTGTGGCGACGCATCCGGTTCCGGAGCGATCACCCAACAGCGCGCGTTGAGTCGAGTCGTCGTACCGCCCTGGAGCCACCCTCCGCGAACAATACCGGCCGATCGGTCGAAGACCCCCTGATAGATCTTTTTAAGGTCATTGAAGACGACGGTCAGCGTATCGCCCCGCTGGCTGATCGAGGTGGCAGCATTGACGCCCGCCGCACCGGCCCGACCATGCACCGCGCGCCACGATCCGCCTGTTCTCGCCAGGTCGATGCCGAACTCCAGCTCCTCGGGCGGTGGACCAAAATTCTGGCCGTGACACTCGAGATCCTGCGCGGCAAGCCTTGACGCACTGACGGGAAGACCGATGAGCAGCAACAGCGATGCTCGAAGCATTTGAACCTCGGGGATGGGCCGTGTGGAGTCGACGGTTGGACACAGCGATCGCGAAAACCGTTCACTGTTTGTCCGCACTCATCGCCACATGATGCGCACCGCGACCACGCCCCGGACTGTATCGGCTCCGATGGCGCCATGGGCGATCATCATCCGGGCTCCCTGCACGCCTAGCGTATGCCGCGCCGAATGGCATGCGGAACGCGATGGCAGATGGCGGCCTAACAATGATTCGGCGGGTTGCTATGTACTGCCGTGACGCGAATACGGCGCCAGGGCGGTCAGCCTATCTGCAACGCTGCACGCCCCATGTCACCGCCGCAAGTCGCCACGCCACGACGACTTGAGAAGCCTTCCATCCACGATTCTGCCGCGTGATAGGCTGACGGGGCTGGTCAGCCTATCATGGGCGGATGGGATAGGCCCGCCGCGATGGACCTCGGCGCCCGTCTCGGCGGCCAGCGTGTCGATCGGACTTCGGACGCCGCGTCCGCCGCGGTTCAGCACGTGTGTATAGATCATGGTCGTCCGAACGTCGCGGTGCCCGAGCAGTTCCTGAATAGTGCGAATGTCGTAGCCCGCCTCAAGCAGGTGGGTCGCGAACGAGTGACGAAAGGTATGACACGATGCGCGTTTGGTGATGCCGGCGGCCGCAACGGCTTCGCCAACGGCACGCTGCACGGCGGTCTCGTGAAAATGGTGGCGCATCCACCTTCCAGACCGTGAGTCGCGGTACACGCGCGTAGCAGGAAAAAGCCACTGCCAACGCAAATCAAACGGTGCACGCGGCGACTTGAAAGCGAACGCCTCCGGCAATGCCACGGCTCCCCGGCCGGCCGCACGATCGCGGCGATGGAGCGCAGTGACGCGCTCGATCTGCTCGTGCATGGGAGTGACCAGAACCTCGGGCAACAGCGTCAGGCGATCACGCCCTCCCTTGCCGTGGCGCACGACCAGCTCGCGGCGCTCGAGGTCCACATCCTTAACCCGAAGACACAGCGCTTCGAGCAATCGAAGGCCGGCCCCATAGAGAATCATAACGACCAACTGCGGATCACCCGACAGATGTTCGATTATGCGACGCGCCTCGCGCCGCGAGAGAACCACCGGAACCCGGTGCGGCCGGCGCGCTCGAATCAGCTGGTCGAGCCAGCCAATCGGCGCGTCAAATACGTCGCGATACAGGAAGATGAGCGCTGCGAGCGCCTGGTTTTGCGTCGAAGCCGAGACCTTTCGATCGGTCGCGAGCGACGAAAGGAACCCGGTTACCTCTCGCTCGCCCAGATCACGCGGATGCTGCCCGCGAAAATGCCGCGCAAATCGCCGAATCCACGAACAATAGGCTTCGACCGTCCGCGGGCTCGCATGACGCAACGCGAGCCGTTGGGCTGCAACATCCAGAAGCCGCGGCGCCGAGGAATCCACGCCCACATAGTCAGGCGATTGGCCTCATCGCACAAGAGCATAGAGTTGCAACCCGGCGCCAATCAACGCGAGTGGCGGCAAGCCGCGAACCCGCTACCCCAACCCCAGCTTCACTGCCAACCCGATCCGCTGCAGCTTCCCAGTCGGCCCCACCGGAATCTCCTTCACGATCAAAATCTTCTTCGGCACCTTGTAGTCCGCCAGCCGCACGGCAGCAAACGCGCGCAACTCCTTGTCGTCCGCACTGTGCCCCTCGCGCAGCACGATCGCCGCCGCGACTTCCTCGCCGAGCATGTCGTGCGGCATTGCGAACGCCACGCACTGGTGTACGGCGGGATGCTGCATGATGATCTCGTCCACCTCGCGCGGTGAAATCTTCTCGCCGCCACGATTGATGATCTCCTTCAGGCGTCCGACGATCGAGATGTAGCCCTCGTCGTCCAGCGTCCCCACGTCGCCGGTGCGGAACCAGCCGTTGATGAAGCCCGTCTCGTTCGCCGACGGATTGTTCTCATACGCCGCCATCACGTTGCTGCCCTTGATGACGATCTCGCCGCGCGCACCCACCGCGACGTTCTCGCCCTTCTCGTCCACCACGCGCACATCAGGACCGGCAGGCAAACCCACCGTCCCAGGCTTGCGCGCGCGCGGCGGCAGCGGGTTGCTCGCCATCTGGTGCGACGCTTCGGTCATTCCATACGCCTCCACCAGCGGCGCCCGGAACACGCGCTCAAGCTCGGCGAGCACCGTCGGTGGCATCGCCGACGACGACGACCGGATAAACCGCAGCCTGCTCGCCGCGACGATCTCGGGATTCTTCGGCGCGCGCAGCAGCAGCGCCTGGTGCATCGTCGGCACGGCCGTGTACCACGTCGGCTTGGCTTCGTCGAGCCACGCGAAGAACTTGAGCGCGTTGAATCCCGGCGTGCAGAACACAGTCCCGCCCGCAGAAAGCGCCGACGACAGCGCGGCCATCAGCCCGTGAATATGGAAGAGCGGCATCACGATCATGCCGACGTCGTCCTTCGTGAGCGAAAGCGTGCGCCGAATGTTCGCCGCAGATGCGCACACGTTCTTCTGCGCGAGCGGCACGATCTTCGGGCGGGACGTCGTGCCCGATGTATGCAACACGAGCGCGATGTCGTCGGGAGTCGCGAGACGCGGCGTCGTCGGTTCGGTCGGCGTCAGCGTGGTAGGGAAGTCGAGCTCGAACGACCCCGCGCCCCTTTCAGGATGCGCGACGAGATGCGCGATCGGCACGCCGAGTTTCGCGGCGACACTGGCGGCGGGCGTCTCTTTTCCCGCCGCGATCACGAGCAGCTTCGCGCGCAAATCGGTCAGGTAGAACTCGAACTCGTCCGCGCGATACGCAGGGTTGAGCGGCGCAGCCGTCGCGCCCGACGCGATACCCAGAAACGCAGTCGCCATCTCCGGCCCGTTGTCGAGCACGATCGCCACGCGGTCGTTGTTGCCGATCCCCCGCGAGTTGAGCGCCGACACGACGCCGCGCACCTGCTCGCGCAGCGCGCCATATGTGAGCGGCACGCCGCCCGGCGCGGTGATCGCGGTGTGGTTCTCCGCCCCCGCCTCGAGCAGTTGCGGAATGGTGGTCGCATTTTCGGTCTTCGGTCCTCGGTCTTCGGTCTTGGCCGGGCCTCGGTCTTCGGTCTTGATCGTCATGTGGTGATCCTCAAAAAGCCTTTCGCATCGGCGATCGTCTGCGCGAGCAACCTCGTGCACGCATACACCGAGTCGATATGTGGAGTTGGTGTGCCCGTCAGCCGGCCGAGTTCGATCACGGCTCCGACGAGGGCTTCGAGTTCGAGCGGCCTGCCATGCTCGACGTCCTGCAGCATCGACGTTTTGTGTGCGCCGACTTTTTCTGCGCCCGCGATTCGCTTATCAATCGACGCGCGCATGGTGATGCCCAGCTTTGTCGCGATCGCTTCCCCCTCGGTCATCATCTGCTTGCTCAGGTCGCGCGTGAGCGGATAGCGGCAGAGATCTTCGAGCGTGGCGTGGGTGAGCGCGCTGATCGGGTTGAACGCGAGATTCCCGATCAGTTTCAGCCAAATCTCGGCGCGCAGGTTGTCCGACACCGGCGCCTTGAACCCCGCGGCAACGAACCGCGCAGAGATCGCCTCGACGCGCGGCGTGGCGGTGCCGTCGAGTTCGCCGAGCGTGAAACGCTTTCCCTCGACGACGCGCACGACGCCCGGCGCATCCAGCACCGCAGCGGGATACACCACCGTCCCGATAATTCGCGCGGGATCCACTGCACGCGCGATCGATCCATCGGGGTCGGCCGCCGCGACGGGCGTGCCTTCATACTGCCCGCCGTGCCTCTGGAAATACCACCAGGGAATTCCGTTCTGCATCGTCACGATGCTGGTGTTCGCATCGCACAGGTAATGCAAATCACCGGCAACCGCGGCGACCTGATGCGCCTTCACGGTCAGCACCACCGTGTCCTGCGCACCGGCCTCGGCCATCTTGCTGAACACGCGGACGTTCTTCGCGATCACTTCGCGGCCATCCTCCGCAGTCACCTTCATTCCGTTCGCGCGGATCGCGTCGAGGTTTGCGCCGCGTGCAATGAAGGTGACGTCGTCACCGGCCGCTGCGAGGAACCCGCCGAGGTAGCCGCCTATCGATCCGGCGCCGACGATCGCGATCTTCATGCGGTCGCGCGCGCCGTTGCTGCGGCGGCGATCGCTGTGTCGTCCCGGCCCTTCAAGCCGTTGCGCATCGGTTTGAGCACGGCGAGCGCCATCACCGCCGCGACGAAGTTCATCGTGCCCGCCGCGACGAACACGCCGTGCCAGCCGCGACCAGAGGCAGCGATCACGCTGCTGATCGGGACGAGCAGCGACGCGGCGCCCTTGGCCGTGTACAGGAATCCGGCGTTCGCCGTGGCGAATGTCCGCCCGTACGTGTCCGCGCAGGTGACCGGAAACAGGCTGTAGATCTCGCCCCACGCAAAGAAAATCAGCGCGGTCAGCAGCACGAACGCGACCGGATTTCTCCCGAACTGGCTCAGCATGAGAATCCCAGCGCCCTCGAGCGCGAACGCAACGAACATCGTATTCTCGCGGCCGATCTGGTCCGAGACCCAGCCGAACACCGGGCGCGCGGCGCCATTGAGCACGCGATCGAGCGACAATGCGAACGTGAGCGCCGGAAGCGTGAGTCCAAGGATCGACGTCGGAATGTCCGCGATGCCGTAGTCCTTCGCGATCGGCGCGAGCTGCGCCGTGGCGAGCAGGCCGCCCGCGGCCATCAGCACGAACATCACGTACAGCACGTAGAACACCGGCGTCTTGAGCATTTCGGTCGGCGTGTATTCGCGCGCGGAAATCGTCTTCTGCTGCGCTGGCCGAACCTGCTGCTTGAAATCCGCGCTCGGCGCGCGGAGGAACCACGCCATGATGAACACGATAGCGCCCTGGCCAAGTCCATAAGCCATGAACGTCGCCTCGTACCCGCTGTGCTTGATCATCGCGGCGATCGGGATCACCGTAAGCGCCGATCCCCCGCCGAAGCCCATCGCGGTGAGGCCGGCAGCCAGCCCACGCCGGTCCGGGAACCACTTGAGCGCGTTGCCCACGCACGTGCCATATACTGCGCCGCCGCCGATCCCGCCGACCGCCGCCGCGGCGTAGAGCATCGCGAGTGAGTTTGCATTCGCATCCATGACCCAGCTCAGCGCCACCATGAACGACGCGGCCAGCACGACCACCCGCGGCCCGTACTTGTCGACGAGCCATCCTTCGAACGGCACGAGCCAAGTCTCGACGAGCACGAACACCGTGAACGCCACCTGGATCGCCGGTTTCGTCCAGTGATGCTTGTCCGCGATCGGATTGACGAAGAGGGTCCAGCCGTACTGGAGGTTGGCGATCATCGACATGCAAAGAATGCCGACGATCAGCTGCCACCAGCGGTTCGCGTTCGTGCCTGGAGGAGTTTTTTCCATTCGCCCAATATATAGTTGGGGGATGGCATCACGCCCCATGTCCGGTCCCATTCATATCGTAGGCGGCGGTCTCGCAGGGAGCGAGGCCGCGTGGCAGCTCGCGGAGCGCGGTCACGACGTCGTGCTCCACGAAATGCGCCCGGTGAAGGGAACTGAGGCGCACAAGACCGACCGCCTCGCCGAGCTCGTCTGCTCCAACACGTTCAAGAGCACCGAAGTCACGAATGCGCACGGCTTGCTCAAAGCCGAGATGCGACTCCTCGGCTCGATCGTGCTGCAGGCCGCGGACGACGCGCGCATCCCCGCAGGTACGGCGCTCGCCGTGGACCGGGATGTTTTTTCCGCGGGCGTGCACGACCGCCTCGTGGCACACCCGCGCGTCACGCTGGAGCGCGGCGAGTGCGTCACGCTCCCCTCTCCCGGCATCATCGCGACGGGCCCCCTGACAAGCGAAGCGCTCGCGGCCCAAATCGCCCGTGCGCTCGGCGTGCCCGCACTCGCGTTCTACGACGCCATCGCGCCCGTTGTCTCGGCAGAATCGATCGACATGAACATCGCCTTCCGCGCGTCGCGCTACGGCAAGGAGACGATGGAGGGCGAGGCGGACGCGTATCTCAACTGCGCGATGGATCGCGCGCAATATGAGGCGTTCATCGACGCGCTCGCGGCCGCCGACCAGTTCACCGCGCACGAGTTCGATAAAGTGCCGTATTTCGAAGGCTGCATGCCGGTCGAAGAAATGGCTCGGCGGGGCAGGGAATCGCTGCGCTTCGGTCCGCTCAAACCGGTCGGCATCGAGGATCCAAAGACCGGCCGGCGTCCGTACGCCGTCGTGCAGCTGCGGCGTGAAGATCGCGCGGGCAGGATGTGGAACCTCGTCGGCTTCCAGACGCGCTTGAAGATTCCCGAGCAACAGCGCGTCTTTCGTACGATACCCGCGCTCGAGAACGCCGAGTTCCTGAGGTTCGGATCGATCCATCGGAACTCGTACGTGAACTCGCCTGCCTGTCTCACGCCTCACCTCTCGCTGCGATCAGACCCGCGCACGCTGTTCGCAGGTCAGCTCACGGGTGTCGAGGGCTACACCGAGAGCACCGCCACCGGGCTGCTCGCCGCGCTCAACCTCGACCGCATGCTCCGCGGCGCCGAGCCCGTCATTCCGCCGCCGACCACCATGCTCGGCGCGCTCTACCGTCATCTTCGCGAGGCCGACCCCGCGCACTTTCAGCCCATGAACGCCAACTTCGGGCTGCTCGACGAGCTGGCGGTTGTCCCGCGCGACAAGGCGAAGAAGCGCGAGGAATACGCAGCGCGTGCGCTGCGTGACATGCGCACGTGGATCGACGCAAACGCGTTGGCCGGAGTGTCCGTCGCAGGATAACTCGGCGGCCGGGAACGCCGGGCTGCGAATCGCCTATGGGGTGGCCACGCACCAGGATTGGGCGCGCAGTGGGGCGTGGGGTTTAAGTGAGATGTCGCGTGATTGGCGTTACTGGTTATTGGCCGTGGGAAGACTGCCGGCGTCTCCATCGGTGCTGCGGACGCGGCGGATGAGGCCGTAGAGCATCTTTCGGATTTGGACGACCTCGGCTGAGCGGGCGACGAAGTCGCTGTGCGGGATCTGCGATGAGTCGCCTGCGAACTGTAGATGGTACTCGAGTTCTACCGCCGACCCGATGGCGATCTGCAAGAACTTCGCGAAGTCGCGACTGCCGGCGCGCCCGCAACCCTCGGCGATATTGGCGGGAATAGAGAGAGCCGCCCGGCGTATTTGATTGATAAGGCCGGAATTGTTCGTGCGCGGTATCGCCTCGGCGAGACGATGAATCTCAAGGGCAAGTGTGTGCGCCTTCGTCCAGACGGCAAGTTTTCGGTAGTCCTGCATATGCCCGAAGGTATTGGCGTCGTAGCAGACGAGCGTCACCCCCGCATTGCCCGACGAATCAATTCCCCGCGCCGATCGGTGAGTGGCTGTTTCCCACAGCCAATAACCAATAACTCCGATCCCGCGACATCTCACCCCAAGCCGATTCAGTCGCGCTACAAACCCACCACTCACAGCCCACAGCTTGCGCGCCCACCCCGCCAGCCGGGTAATATTCTCTTTCCGGTGGTTGTCGATGCCGCAGAGCGGAGGCGACAATGCAGGTAGGGATGATCGGGCTGGGCCGCATGGGTGCTAACATGGTACGGCGCCTCATGCGCGGCGGTCACCAGTGTGTTGCGCACGATGTAACCGGGGCGGCGGTGAAGGCGATCGCCGCCGAGGGCGCCGTGGGCGCGGAGACACTGGATGAGTTCGTCGCGAAGCTGCAGAAGCCGCGGACCGTCTGGCTGATGGTGCCGGCGGCCGCCGTGGACGCAACGCTCGACGCTCTCGTCGCGAAACTCTCACCCGGCGACGTGATCATCGACGGCGGCAACTCGTACTACCGCGACGACATCGCGCGCGCCGCGCGGCTCACACCTAAGGGCCTGCACTACGTTGACTGCGGCACCAGTGGCGGTGTCATGGGGCTCGACCGCGGCTACTGTCTCATGATCGGCGGTGAAAAAGACGTCGTGGCCCGCCTCGATCCAATCTTCGCGACGCTTGCGCCGGGCGCGGGATCAATCCCGCGCACCGCCGGCCGCGAAAAACTCGGCGGGACCAGCGAGCGCGGCTATCTCCACTGCGGCCCCAGCGGCGCGGGCCACTTCGTGAAGATGGTGCACAACGGGATCGAGTACGGAATAATGGCCGCGTACGCAGAGGGCCTGAACATCCTGCGGCACGCGAACGTCGGAAAACAGAAGCAGACGACCGACGCCGAGACCACGCCGCTGCGCAATCCTGAGTTTTACCAGTACGATTTCAACCTGGCCGACGTCACCGAAGTCTGGCGTCGCGGTAGTGTGATCGCCTCATGGCTTCTCGACCTCACTGCGTCGGCGCTCGCGGGCGATCCGACGCTGGAGAAGTTCGCAGGCCGCGTATCCGACTCGGGTGAAGGACGCTGGACAATTGACGCGGCGATCGACGAGGCCGTCCCCGCGAACGTGCTCGCCACCGCGCTCTTCGAGCGCTTCAGCTCGCGCGGCGAGGCGGACTTCCAGAACCGCGTCCTCTCGGCCATGCGCTTCGAGTTCGGCGGCCACGTCGAGAAAGGCGCGTGACGGACACCCACGCCGACGCGCTGGTCTTCTTCGGCGCGACGGGCGACCTCGCGCGAAAAAAAATCTATTCGGCTTTGCTCGGCCTCACACGCCACGGCCGCCTCGACATTCCGGTCATCGGCATCGCGCACTCCGGGTGGACGATCGATCTCCTCCGCAAACGGATCCGCGACGAGTTGACGCAGCGTCCGGGATTCGATCCGGCCGCGCTGGAGAAGTTGCTCGGCAACATCTCGTATCATGAAGGCGACTACCGCAACCCGGAGATGTTCACGGAGCTGCGTGCGGCGCTCGGCGACGCGCAACGTCCGCTGCACTATCTCGCCATTCCGCCGGACGCGTTCGCGACCGTCGCCGACGGCCTCGGCCGGTCGGGATGTTCGAAGGGCGCGCGCATCGTGGTGGAGAAGCCTTTCGGCCGCGACCTCGCCTCCGCCAAGGCGCTCAACGACACGCTGCACCGCGAGTTCGACGAGTCGAGCATTTTTCGCATCGACCACTTCCTCGGAAAGGAGGCGGTGCAGAACCTGCTCGTTTTCAGGTTTGCGAACACGTTCCTCGAACCCGTATGGAACGCGCGTTTCATAAAGAGCGTGCAGATCACCATGGCCGAGAGCTTCGGAGTCGAGGGGCGCGGCAAGTTCTACGAAGAGGCCGGCACGATTCGCGACGTGATCCAGAATCATCTCCTGCTTGTGCTCGGTCTGCTCACCATGGAAGCGCCGCTCCCCGGCCACGCGGCCGCGGTGAACGACGAGCAGGTGAAGCTGTTCAAGTCGATCCGCCCGCTCACGCCGGCGACGGTGATTCGCGGACAGTGCCGCGCGTATCGCGACGAGAAGGACGTCGCTCCCGATTCCACGGTGGAGACGTACGCCGCGGTGCGCCTCGCGATCGATTCGCCGCGCTGGAAGGGAGTCCCGTTTCTCATCCGCGCGGGGAAGTATCTCACTGACACCGTGTGTGAGGTGCTTGTCACGTTCAAGGAGCCGGTGATGTTCGCGACGGGCGGCGCGTCGAACTACGTGCGCTTCCGCCTCAGTCCCGACGTGATCATCACGATCGGCGCGCAGGTGAAGCGGGCCGGCGAAGCGATGGCGGCTGAGGCGGCCGAGTTCACCGTCGTGCACCACCCCGACGGTGATGAAATGGGCCCATACGAACGCCTGCTTGGTGACGCGCTCGCCGGCGACGCGATGCTCTTCGCTCGTGAAGATTGCGTCGAGGCGGCGTGGGCGATCGTCGAACCCGTGCTCGGCGACGTTACACCAGTGCATTCGTACGAGCATCTCACCTGGGGACCGCTCGAGGCGACAGCGCTCGCGGAAGACGTGGGTGGCTGGGCCAACCCGTCCAAGTGACCGACGCGACCGGCGTGCTGACCATCAACGTCGGGTCGTCGGGAATCAAATGCGCGATCTTTCGCGCCGGCGATCCGCCGGAACGCGTGCTCGCTGAAACGGCACGACGCGACGGCGCAGGCGCTTTCATAGACTGGCTCGAACGCCAGCCGGCGTTTGCCACGGTCAGCGCTGTCGGCCATCGTGTGGTGCACGGCATGCGTCACTTCGAACCTGAAATTGTCACGGATCAGCTCCTCGACGAACTGCGCGCGATGAGCCCGATCGTTCCCGAGCATCTCCCGTTTGAGATTGCGCTGATCGACGCGCTGCGCGACCGGTGCCCGTCGCTGCCGCAGGTGGCCTGCTTCGACACGGCCTTTCATCGCGACATGCCTCGCGTGGCAAAGCTGCTCGCGATCCCGCGGCGTCTCGACGCCAAGGGTGTGCAGCGCTACGGCTTTCACGGGCTTTCATACGAATTTCTGATCGAAGAGCTCGCGCGCCAGGCCGGTCCGGCCGCTGCGCGCGGACGCGTGATCCTTGCGCATCTCGGCGGTGGGGCAAGCCTCGCCGCGCTGCGCGACGGCCGGAGCATCGACACCAGCATGGGATTCACGCCGGCGTCGGGTCTCATGATGTGCACGCGCAGCGGCGACACGGACGCGGGGCTCGTCGCGTATCTCGCGCGAACGGAGGAGATGACGGCCGAGCAGTTCGAGCGGATGGCCAATCACGAGTCCGGACTGCTCGGCGTGTCGGAAACGAGTTCGGACATGCGCGAACTCCTTTCGCGCGAACCGGCCGACGTAAGGGCCGCTGAAGCGGTCACGCTCTTCTGTTACGAGGCGAGAAAATGGGTCGGCGCATTCGCCGCCGCGCTCGGCGGCGTCGATACGCTCGTGTTCTCGGGCGGCATCGGAGAAAACGCGCCCGCAATCCGTGCGCGGACCTGCGATGGCCTGCAGTTTCTTGGCGTGGAACTCGACGTTACGGCAAATGCGACCGGTGCGCCGCTGATATCCGCTCCCGCGAGCCGCGTCGCCGTTCGCGTCATTCACACCGATGAAGAACTCGTGATCGCTCGCTCCGTGTACCGCGTGCTCGGACGAGCCGCATGAGTTCGCGGGCTGCGCCAGCGGGTCATGACGATCCGTCCATGCACGCCGCGGCCGCGGCCGCACTCGATCTAATCGAGAGCGGCGCGCGCGTCGGGCTCGGTTCCGGGCGAACCGCGTCCGTGTTCGTTCGGTTGCTCGGCGAGCGTGTGCGTGGCGGGCTGCGCATCACCGCCGTTCCCGCCTCGGGCATTATCGAGCTGCTCGCGCGCGCCGAAAAGATTCCGCTGGTCGCGCTCTCCGCGGACGAACGCCTCGACATCACGGTAGATGGCGCGGACGAAGTCGCTCCCAACCTCGACATGATCAAGGGACACGGCGGCGCGCTCGTGAGGGAACGCATCATCGCGAGCGCGTCGGCGCGGCAGGTGATTCTCGTTGGCGCGGAGAAGCTCGTGCGCGAACTCGGCGAACGGTTCGCACTCCCGGTTGAGGTCATTCCATTCGCGCTCGGACCGGTGACGCGTGCGATCCGCGACGCCGGACTGGTTCCGAATGTGCGCATGGACGCGGCGTGCACGGGCGAGCTCGTGAACGAGAACGGCAACCTCACGCTGGATTGCGCGCTGCCCGCGCCGCTGGCAAATGCGCACGCGGCGCGCGAGCTGGAGGCGACACTGTTGGCGATTGCGGGCGTCGTGGACACCGGGCTCTTTCTCGGAACGGCGGAGCGCGTCTTCGTTGGCCACGCCGAGGGGCGGGTAAGTACGCTCGTCCGCGGAGATCTGCGGGCGTGACTGGGACTTCCCCTGAGAACGTGGAGGTTTTTCCTTCGGCGGCCGAGCTTGCGACCGCGGCGGCCGAGCGTTTTGTCGGCGCGGCGTCTGCGGCGATCAGCGCGAACGGGACGTTTCTCGTCGCGCTGTCTGGCGGTTCCACCCCGCACGCGCTGTTCGCCCTGCTGGCGTCCCCCGCGTACTCGCGCCGCGTCGAATGGCCGCGCGTCCACTTGTTTTGGGGGGACGAACGGTGCGTGCCGCCGGACGACGAGTCGAGCAACTATCGAATGGCGCGCGAGACGCTCATCGACCATGTGCCGCTTCCGCCGGAGAACGTTCACAGAATGCGCGGTGAAGATCCGCCAGCTGCGGCCGCGGAACGCTACGAGCAGGAACTGCGCGCGGCGTTCGCCACGCCGACCGGCGCGCCGCGCGCCGAGCCGCGATCGCGCTTTGACCTCGTGCTGCTCGGCCTGGGCACCAATGGGCACACGGCGTCGCTCTTCCCGCACCTGCGCGCCGTGCACGAGCACAAGCGCTGGGTGGTGGCAGAGGATGTAGAGATGCTCCAGATGTGGAGGGTCACGCTGACGCCGGATGTCATCAACGCGGCGGCTGAGATCCTCTTTCTCGTCTCCGGGCACGAGAAGGCACCGGTTCTGCGGCGTGTGCTCCGCGGGCCCCGCATGGTGGACGATCTCCCGGCGCAGGCGATCGCACCGGCGGACGGCCGCCTGCTTTGGCTCGTCGACGCACCGGCCGCCTCGGAACTTCTCTCGGACCGGCGCGCCAGCGTTACCCCGCGATGACCACCACGGCATCCGCCCGCGAGCGTGTCGTCTTTTTGCTCGACGTCGACAACACGCTGCTCGACAATGACCGCGTCATCGCCGACATGCGCGTCGCGCTCAGCCGCGAGTTTGGAGCGGAGAAGGAGGCGCGGTACTGGTCGATCTTCGAGCAGTGCCGCGCGGAGGTTGGCTACGCCGATTATCTCGGCGCGCTGCAGCGGTTCAGGCTGGAGGATCCGCACGATCCGAACCTCTTGGTGATCTCGTCGATGCTCCTGAGCTACCCGTTTCAGGAGCGGCTCTTTCCCGGGGCGCTGGACGTCGTCCGCCACCTCGCCGAGTGGGGCACGACGGTCATCCTTACCGATGGCGATGTGGTGTTCCAGCCGCTCAAGATCGAACGTTCGGGGCTCGCGGCCGCGGTTGGCGGGCGCGTGCTGATCTACGTGCACAAGGAGCACGAGCTTGCCGACGTCGAGCGGCGCTTTCCCGCCGACCGCTACGTGCTCGTGGACGACAAGGTCCGCATTCTTACGGCGGTCAAGGCCACCTGGGGCGCGCGGGTGACGACTGTATTTCCGAGGCAGGGACATTACGCGACGGACCCGTCCGTTGCCGGGTATCCGGCGCCGGACTTCACGGTGGAGCGAATCGCGGATTTGCTTGCGCGTACCCCGCCGCCCGGCGCAGACCGTTCACGGAGCACGACATGAGCGAGCACACACCCGCGGCCGTCGCGCCGTTGACAGGATTGCAATCATGGAAGGCGCTGCGGTCGCATTGGGAGGCGCAGCGCGGTGTGCAGCTGCGCGACCTGTTCGCCGCTGATGCAAAGCGCGGTGAACGCTTGGCCGCCGAGGGCGCCGGGTTGTATCTCGATTATTCCAAACAGCGCGTGACGGACGAGACGCTGCGGCTGTTGCTCTCGCTCGCCACCGAGCGCGGCCTGCGCGGGCGGATCGACGCGATGTTCCGCGGCGACAAGATCAACGTGTCGGAGAAGCGAGCCGTCCTGCACGTGGCCCTGCGCGCGCCGGCGGGCAGTGCGATCGTGGTGGACGGGGAGAACGTCGTCCCTGGCGTGCAGGCCGTGCTCGCGCGGATGGAAGTGTTCGCGCAGCGCATACGCACCGGCGAGTGGAAGGGACACACCGGCAAGCGCATCCGGAACATCGTGAACATCGGCATCGGTGGGTCGGACCTCGGGCCCGTGATGGCGTACGAGGCGCTGCGCTGGTACAGCGACCGCGGTCTCACGATGCGATTCGAATCAAACGTGGATGGTACTGATTTCGTCGAGGCGACGCGCGATCTCGATGCGAGTGAAACGCTGTTCATCATTTCGTCGAAGACATTCACGACGCTCGAGACGATGACCAACGCGCAGAGCGCGCGGGACTGGAGCGTCGCGGCGCTGGGGAGCGAGGCCGCCGTGGCGAAGCACTTCGTGGCGGTCTCTACCAACGCGAGTGGCGTCGAGAAGTTCGGGATCGACACCGCGAACATGTTCGGGTTCTGGGACTGGGTCGGCGGCCGCTATTCCATGGATTCGGCGATCGGGCTCTCCACCATGATCGCCATCGGACCGGAGCGCTTCCGGGAAATGCTGGGCGGATTCCACGCGGTGGACGAGCATTTCCGCACGG
The DNA here is from genome assembly GCA_050733535.1 of Gemmatimonadaceae bacterium. Classification (GTDB taxonomy): domain Bacteria; phylum Gemmatimonadota; class Gemmatimonadetes; order Gemmatimonadales; family Gemmatimonadaceae; genus Fen-1231. The sequence goes on from JBOHTH010000340.1 coordinate 15,336, forward strand.
CGCCGTTCGAGCGCAACCTCCCCGTCCTCATGGGACTGCTTGGCGTGTGGAATCGCAATTGTCTCGAAGCTGCAACGATTGCGGTGCTGCCGTACGACCAGTACCTCAAGCGTTTCCCCGCGTACCTGCAGCAGCTGACGATGGAGTCGAACGGCAAGCATGTGACGCTCGACGGCGCGCCGGTGGATTACGCGACCGGCCCGGTGTATTGGGGCG
>JBOHTH010000341.1:0-4341 GCA_050733535.1 Gemmatimonadaceae bacterium
TCTTCCCTCCCACTCATGCTCACTTCTCGCACTCAACTCGTATCGCCCACTCGCTCCCACTCGCTTCCCGCGCAATGCCGTCGGCGACGTGCGATAGCATTGATTGAACGCCGCGTTGAAGCGCCGGACACTCTGAAATCCGCTCTCGAACGCCACCTGCGTCACTGGAATCGTAGTCTCCACGATCAGCCGCCGCGCCGTTTCGAGGCGCCGGGCGCCCGCGAGCTGCCGCGGCGATACGCCGAACTCCCGCTCCACCGCGCGACGAAGGTGCCGCGCACTCACGCCAAGCTCGGCGGCGAGCATCGGGACACCGCGCCCGTTCAGCGCTCCGTCGGCGATGCAGCGCGCCGCCGTCCGCGCGAGCCGGGTGACCGCGTCGGCCGGCGAGCGCCCCGGCATGAGATCCGGACGGCACCGGAGACACGCCCGGAAACCCGATCGCTCCGCTGCGCGCGCCGACGAAAAGAATCGCCGATTCTCGGGGCGCGCACGCCGGGACGGACACACGGGCCGGCAGTAGATGCGCGTCGAGGTGATTCCGACGAACAAAACTCCGTCGAAGCGCGCGTCGCGGCGGTCGACGGCACGATGCCAGACAGCAGGCGGAACGATCGACGGAAAGGCGTCAGGGCGCATACGAGATATACTATGGCCCCGCGCCACGCAGCGCTCGCCGCGTTCGGACCTGGAATGCATCGAGGTCCGAAAGCGGCGAGCGAGGCCCTTCGCGCGATCACACGTTAGCGAGACTCGTTTTTACCGGAGGGAGGTCATGACGCACGAACAGGAAGTGCGCGAGCTGAACGACGCGTATATCCGGTCCATTCTCGCCGGCGACGTCGCGTGGTTCCGGGAGCACCTGGCAGACGAGTTCATCTGCATCGAATCCGATGCGTCCATCGTCGACAAGCCCGCGTTCCTTCGCGGCATCGGCGAGGCTCCGTCAGTGGAGTCGTACAATCTCGATGACGTCGCCGTCTCGTTGTACGGTGATGCTGCGCTGGTGCGCGCCACCGGATCGTGGGTCGCGAAGAACGGCAACCGCGGCATCAGCCGATACGTCGACGTATACGCGCGGATCGACGGTTCGTGGAAGGCCGTGTCAGCGCAGATCACGCGCCCACCGGGAAAGGTGGCGCGATGAACGCGGCGATAGTTGGATCTCGGGCGCTTGCGGCGGCGGCGCTTGCTGCGGCAGGCGGGCTTTCGATTGGCGGCACAGCGCGCCACGCGCTTGTGCCGCGCGCGCCGGCAGCGTGCGCAAGCGCCGAGTACCGCGAGTTCGACTTCTTTGTCGGCGAGTGGAACGCGTATGATGTCGGCTCGTCGACGCTAAAGGCACACAACTCCGTCTCTCAGATGCTGGACGGATGCGCGGTCCGTGAGGTGTACCGGCGAGCCGACGGCTATACCGGTGAGAGTTTCAGCACATACGACTCAGCACGCCACCGATGGCACCAGAGCTGGGTGACGAACCGCGGCGAGCTCCTGTTGCTCGACGGCGGCATCAAGGACGGTGCGATGGTGCTCGCCGGACCAGAGCAGCCGACGGCCGGCACCGCATCGGTCATTCGCGGCGTGTGGAAGCGCGAGGCGAATGGCTCCGTCCGTGAGACGGCGGAGCGCACGACTGATGGCGGCGCGACATGGACCGTCGTCTTCGACATCGAGTTCCGGCGCGCGGCAGGGCCTTGATAGGCCATCACTCCGCGCGCATGGCGATCAGCGGATCCACTCGAGCCGCCCGTCTTGCCGGTACAAGGCTCGCGATGAGCGCGACGGCCACAAGCACCGCTGCGACAGCAACGAACGTCGTCGCATCCACACGCCCCACGCCAAACAGCATCGTCGAGACGAATCGTGTCAGGGCGTACGCGCCGGCCCAGCCCAATACGACGCCGGTCGCCGTCAGCATGATCGCCTGCGACACGACGAGTCGTGTCACTCCCGCGCGCGATGCGCCGAGCGCAATGCGAATCCCGAGTTCCCGCGTGCGCTGGCTCACCGCGTACGAGACGACGCCGTAAATCCCAAGCGCGGCGAGGAGCAGCGCGACGCCGGCGAACGATCCGAGCAGCACCATATAGAATCGCGGTTGTGCAACGGACGCCGAAAGGGCGTCGGTCATTGCCATCGCGTCGTACACAGGAAGATCAGGATCGATCTCGCGGAGCCGGGCGCGCGCCATGTTGAGCACGCTGGCCGGTGCCGCATTTGACCGCACAAGTATGCTCATGTCGGGCACGGGTGTCTGCTCAAACGGAACGTAGATCGTCTCCACCACCGCACTGCCAGGGCCAAATGCGTCGACGTCGGCGGCGACACCGACGATCTCGCCCCGCACGGTCGCGGTGTCCGCGACATTGGCCGTTCTCTGCCAGCCATAGCCGAGCGTGATATGCTTCCCGATCGCGGTCTCGTTCGGAAAGAACTCCTTCGCGAACTGCTGGCTGACAATCAGCACCTGCGGCGCACCGGCGCGATCCGTCTCGAGCAAGTCCCTGCCCTGAACGATCTTTGTCCCGATCGTCCTGAAAAAATCGGCGCTGATGAAGCGCAGATCCGCGCTTGTCGACTTGCCGGGGGGAGCGGGCGGCCGGTCGTCGCGGTCGAAGCTCACGCGTGACGAGTTGTAGGTGAGCGGGCGGCCCTGCGCCACGGCCGCGTGCGTTGCACCGGGCAGATTGCGCATCTGCTCGATGACGGTGTTGGCGAAAGCGATCGACTGCGCGTCCCACGGATATTTCTTCGAGGGCAGCGAGACGCTCATCGTAACGAGATTTTCCGGCTCGTATCCGGGCTCCGTGCGCAGAAGATTGACGAAGCTGCGGCTGAGCAATCCGGCGCCGACGAGCAGGATCACGGCGAGCGCCATCTCCGCCACGACGAGCGCGTTGCGGGTGCGGTGCACTCCCTTGCGGCCGCTGGATCCCCGCGCACCGTCGCGCAGGAGTTCGCCGAGATTCGCGCGGGCGGCGTGCAGCGCCGGCACGAGCCCGAACAGCACGCCCGTCGCGAGCGCAACGGATGCCGAGAAGGCGAGCACGCGCCCGTCGAGGACCACTTCGTCGAGGCGCGGCACGGTCGACGGACCGTATGCGCGCACGGTCGATACGATCCACGCGGCCAGAGCGGTTCCGATCACCGCGCCACCCACGGAGAGCAGGACGCTCTCGGTCACCAGCTGGCGGATGATGCGGGCGCGACTCGCGCCCATGGCCGCGCGCACTGCGATCTCGGGTTCGCGGATCGCGGCGCGCACCAGCAGCAGATTTGCGACGTTCGCGCACGCGATGAGCAGCACGAAGCCGACGCAGCCGAGCAGCACATAAAGTGACTTCTGCAGGTTTCCCACGATCGAGTCGCGAAGCGGGATTGCCGTCTCTCCGTGGCTGGCGTCGCCTACAGGGTACTGCCGTGCAAGTCGGTCGGCGATCGCGCCGAGTTCAATCTTCGCCTGTTCGGCGGTCGCGCCGGGCGCCAGACGCCCAACGGCTTGCAGGTAATGGGAACCGCGATTCCCGGGGTCAATGTCGTCCGTCGTGGGCACCTGCGGCACCCAGATCTCCACGCCCCTGGGGTAGTCGATGGTCGATGGCGCGATGCCGACCACGGTCACCGGGTTGGCATTGAGAGTGATCGAACGGCCGATGACCGACGAATCGCCTCCAAAGGTCGAACGCCAAAGCCCCTCGCTCAGCATCGCGACGCGCGCGCCGTCCCGCACCTCATCCGGCGCGGCGAACGCGCGGCCGAGGACCGGCTTGACGCCGACGACGCTGAAGAAGTTCGCGTTGACGCGGGCGGCGACGAGCCGGCGTGGCGGCGCGTTCGGCAGCGTCAGGTTTTGCGTTCGCACGTCAAATGCCGCCATTGCCGGGATGAGCTTGCTCTGCGCCCGATAGTCGACGTAGTCGAGATACGACATTGCCGACGGCCGCCCTCGCCACAGGCTGGCGACGCGCACGAGCCGCCCGGGTTCGCGGAACGGCAGCGGCTTGAGCAGTACCGTGTTCACGATGCTGAAGACCGAGGTTGTCGCGCCGATCGCGATTGCGAGCGTCGCGACGGCGACGAACGTGAACCCCGGCGTGCGCCGCAGCTTTCGCGCGGCGTAGCGGAGGTCCTGCCAGAAGCCCGACCACACCGCGGCACGGCGACTTTCGCCCATGATGACCGCATCTCGATCTACAGCACGTTCGACCTCGCGCAGCGCGCGGCCGAGCGCCTCGCTGTCTTCGAGTTCCGCGAGCGCCTGCGCGCGTGCCGCATCGGGAGCGACTCCGCGGGCGGCGAACGTTCTGACGCACTCGTCGAGGTGCAGCGAGAGCTCCTCGA
>JBOHTH010000342.1:0-6014 GCA_050733535.1 Gemmatimonadaceae bacterium
CCTTCGGCTCGCGGTCGATCTCGAAGTAGCGCTCGAGGCGAATCCACGCCATCTCGCGGCTGCGTGTGATGTTCACGCCAAAGCCCGTGCGGTCCGGCAGCACCTGCGGCCCCTGCCACGGCGCGCCGACGGTCGGAATGTTGTTCTCGGAGTAGCACGCCGTGACGCACGCCGAGCAGCCGGTGCAGCGCGCGAGGTCGATGGTCATGGCCCAGCGGCGCTTGGCGACGTCGGCCCAGTGATCGGGCGCGTACTGTCCCTTGTCCTTCGACTTGGGATCGCCGAGGTCACCCTGCGCGTCATTGGCGACGGGAGAGCGCAGGCCGGGAAGGAATGCCGCGCTCGCCTGCCCCACAAACTGTTCCTGCTCGTCCTTCACATCGCCTGCGGCGAACTGCGCGGCGGTGACCGCGCGCGCAATACCACGTCCGTGCTGGCGGCCGGCGCCTTCGGTCGTGATCAGGCGCGTCGAGCCGCCCGCCTTGCGCAGCGATGCCTTGGTCACGAGCGATACCGCACCGGAATGCGGATCCTCTCCCACCGGCAGCAGCGTCATCGGGTTCACGCCGCAGCCGTTCGCATAGCGACCGTATGATGTGTGGCCGCGGCCCATCGCAATCGCGATCGTATCGGGGCGCAGGCCGATGAACAGATATACGGGCGACGTCACGCTTCCCTGCTTGGTCTCGACCGTCGCGAGCTCGCCTTCTTCGATGCCGAGCTTCATCGCGGTTTCAGGATGCAGCTCGATGACCGTCTGCCACGCGATTTTCGTGACGGGATCCGGCAGCTCCTGCAGCCACGGCTTGTTCGCACCGCGCCCGTCGCCGAGCGCCGGCGATGCGTAGACGTGCAGGAAGTAGTCACCGGTCGCAGCGCCCGCGCTCTTCGACGCGACGGGCTTCGCCGCCGCACCCGGGAGCACCGACCCGTTCATCATGCCGGTCGGCAGCGCCTTGGTGATCGCGACGATGCCACCGGCACGCGCCGTCAGCCACGCGCGGTAATCGGCCGGGTACTTCGACGCAGTGGACGGTTCGCTCTTGGCGGCAGCGATCAGCACGTCGGCGGTTGCGCGAGTGTTGAACACCGGATCCATCACCGGTTGCTGGAGGCCGAGGGTGCCCTTGCCCGCCTGCGCGTCGCCCCAGCTCTCGAGCGAATGATTGTCAGGGAGGATCAGGTCGCACAGGTCGGTCGTTTCGTCGGGATAGCTCGAGAACGAAACCTTGAACGGCACTTTCGCGAACGCTTCGGCGAACTTCACCGCGGCGGGGAGCGAATAGGCCGGATTCGCGCCGCGCACGAACGCGACGGCGACTTTCCCCGCCGCCATCCGCTCGGCCGCGTCGCGGACTGCAGAGTGCGAAGCGAGGCCTTCGTACGCGAATGAGGCGTCGGCGGGCTTCACGGTCACGCCGACGTTGCCGAGCGCCTTGTTGAGATCGTTGACCGTCGTGGCGAGCGCCGTGCCGTCCTCGCCGGTTCCGCCCGCGAGCACGAGGCTCGGCTTGGCCGTCTGCAGCGCCTTCACGAGCGCCTGCAGTGAATCCGCGGAGACACCTGCGGCGTCGGCCGCGCTCTTCAGCGACGCGCCGCCTTTCCCGCCGACCGCGGCGAGGAGCGCATCGGCGATCATCTTCTCGCTGCCCGGCTTCGCCGGAATCCACGTGTCGCTGTTGATGCCGGTGAGCGAGCGGCGGGGGCCGACGTACACGACCTTCGGGCCACCGTCGAGTTTCGCACGCGCGTCGGCAAAATCGAGCTGTTGCGTGACGGAGAGTCCCCAGCTTTCGAGGTAGTCCGCGCCGAACGACACGATCAGCTTGGCCGCGGCGAACTCGAGCTTCGGCCATGCGACGCTGTATGAGGCGCGGTTGGCCGCGATCGTCGAGAGCGGGGCCTCGGCATCGTAGCTGAGGTGCGCGGGCATGCCATAGCCGGCGAGCCACTGGTCGAGGAAGGCGCCAAACGAACCTTGCTCGTGCTGATTAATGAAGACCGCTCCGGCGGCGCCGCTCTTCCTGGCCTCGCCAAGCTTCTGCGAGAGCATCTGGACCGCCTGCTCCCACGTGATGGCCATGAGCTTGCCGCCCTGGCGCGTCATCGGACCACGGAAACGATCGGGGTTGTAGAGGCCCTGGAGTGCGGACTGTCCGCGGCCGCAGAGCGCGCCATGGTTGACCGGATGATCGGGATTGCCTTCCGCCTTGATCGCGCGCCCGTCGCGGGTCTCGATGATTACGCCGCAGCCAGCGGCGCACTCGCGGCAGGTGGAGGCGTAGTAGGTGGACACACCGGGAACGGTGTTGTCAGGCGACGCGACATAGGGGATGAGCTTCTCCACCTTGTCGTTCGGGTAGCATGCGGTGACCGCGGCCACCGCGCCGGACGCGCCGACCACCTTGAGGAAATCGCGCCGCTTGACCGTGGTCGCGGCGTCGCTGGTCGCGGCATCGCTCGCTGGCGTGTCGCTGACGCCGGGATCGGCCGTCATCTCTTTTACGTCGGGGCTCATCTCGCGATTCCTAGTAGTGGCAGTTCGAGCAATCGTACGACGCGCGTTTGCGCGGCATTGCGATCGTCGCCGAATCGGGCACGTAGCCCGCCGCTCTCATTCCTTCCGCGGGCGAGTAGCCCTGCACATGGCAGCTGACGCACCAGCCCATGTTGAGCGATGCATACTGGAAGACCTGGGGCATGTTGTTGATCTGACCGTGGCACGTCTGGCAAGTGACGCCGGCATTCACGTGACGCATATGGGGGAAGTGCACATACTCAGGAACCTTGTGCACGCGAACCCACGGGACCGGCTGCTTGGCGGCGGCGTACTTGCCGAGCTTCTGGATTTCAGGACGATCGAGGCCGACGACGGTGTGGCAACCCATGCAGGTGCTCACCGCGGGGAGTCCCGGATCGGTGGACTTGTATGCCGCGAAGTGGCAGTAGACGCAGTTGAGCTTGAGGCCGTTGACGTGGACGGGGTGCGGAAACTTGATCGGTTGAACGGGAGAGCGGCCGGTGCCCTGGCCGATGTAGTGGGTATAGCCGGAGGCGCCGCTGTATGCCCAGGGACCGGGGACTGCTTTGCCGGTCGCTTCTCGATTGAACTTTTGAGTGGCGGTCTCTTTTGTCGCCGTCGGTGCCGGCGACGCGGCTCCCTGTTGAGCGCCCGCGTATGCGGACATCATCGTGGCGGTGACGGCGATCGCTGCCACACCGGCAACGGCAGCCCACTTCCTGAGTCCGGTCATTACCTATCCGGGGAAATACGGAGGAGATTGATATATGCGGTCTTGTGAAAATGTTCACATGACCGGCGGGACGACGAAAAATGCTTGTGGGGCCACGAGTTTGCAACCCAGCCCCAATGTTGCAGTTCAGCTCACCGCTTAACGGTCAAGCTCATTGCTCAGTGCTCGGGAGTGTGAAAGCTCTGCTGTTCAACGCTTCGAGCTGGCTGACGGCTTCGAACAGCAGAGCATTGACACTCCCGAGCAGTGACCTGTGAGCTTGAGCTGTGACCGCTGAGCTTCAATGCAATTCGCTGGAATCGGGCGGGACGCTTTCCTTCCTGACTCGCTCGATGGTGCGCAGAACTTCGATCCCCATCGCACGCACAAGCATTAGCTCCCGCCCATCGGGCTCGGCACGCGCGAGCAGTGATCGCACGGTGCGCATCACATTGTCCTCGCTTCTCGTGCGAAAAAAACGGATCGCGTCGAGCGCGCGCGCGAGATCGGCGTAGGTGTGCTCCCAGTCCGCATGCGCTGCGGGCGGAGCCTCTTTCTTTGGCGGAGCGAGCACGCGGGTCGCGTCGCCGGCGGCAAGATGAAGTTCGTACAGCGCGATCATCACCGCCTGCGCGAGGTTCAGCGAACTGTGCTCGGTGGTCGGGATGTGCACGAGCAGCTGCGCGAGGTCGAGCGCTTCCTTCGGCAGGCCGTGGTCCTCCTGGCCGAACAGCAGCGCGACCTTGCCGTGTTCGGCGTCGCCGATCAGCTGCGCGGCCATTTCGCGCGGCGTCGCCTGCGCCCACCGCGCCGCGCGCCGCTTGCCGGCGAATGCCGCGACCTTCACGCAGTCTGCGAGCGCGGCAGGAAGCGAATCGAAGTGCGCGATGCGGTCGACAAGGTCGCGCGTGCCGTGCGCGACACCCTCGATGCGCCACGGATCGTACTGCACCGGCTTCACGAGTCGCAGATCCCGGACGCCCATATTCTTCATCGCCCGCACGGTCGCGGCGATGTTGACGGGGTCCTGCGGTTCGTTGAAGACGAGGACGATGTTGTGTAAACGCACTGAAGACCGAGGACCGAAGACCGAGAGTTCGACCGAAGACCGAGGAACGAAGACCGAAGACCGAGAGCTCGACCGAGGACCGAAGACCGAAGACCGAAGACCGAGCATCACGCGCGGGTAATGATAGTATTGTTCGCACGCGACGGTGTTTCGCAGAAACATCGCGGCTTTGGTCTTTGGTCTTTGGTTTTCGGTCGCTCGGTCTTTGGTTTTCGGTCGCTCGGTCTTCGGTCTTCGGTCTTCGGTCTTCGGTCGCTGTTAGTCGGTCTTCGGTCTTCGGTCTTCGGTCGCTGTTAGTCGGTCTTCGGTCTTCGGTCGCCGTTAGTCGGTCTTCGGTCTTCTCGGTCTTCGGTCTTCTCGGTCTTCGGTCTTCAGTGCACTCTCTCGCCCAGCTCATCCACGCCCTCCGCGATCCTTCCGCGCTCATCAGCGCCGTGGGAATGGTCGGCGTGCCGATCATCATCTTCATCGAGACCGGACTCCTCTTTCCGATGCTGCCCGGCGATTCGCTTCTGGTCACCGCGGGGCTGCTGGCGTCGCAGCCGGACTCGCCGGTCAAGCTGAATGTCTGGGTGCTCGGCGTCGCATGCACGGTCGCTGCCGTACTCGGCAACACGAGCGGCTACTTCATCGGCAATCGCGCCGGGCACGCGCTGTTCACTCGCGACGATTCGCGCTTCTTCAAGCGCGCGCACCTGTTGCGCGCGCACGCGTTCTATGAGAAGCATGGCGGCAAGACGATCATCATGGCGCAGTTCATGCCGATCGTCCGCACCTTCGCGCCGGTCGTCGCGGGCGCGGCAGACATGGGCTACGTCACGTTCATCACCTTCAACATCATCGGTGCCGTCGGGTGGATCTGGTCGATGCTCCTGCTCGGGTATTTCCTCGCGCGGCAGTTCCCGGTCGTCGGCAACCACATCGAAGGACTTGTAGCGGTCGTGATACTCCTCTCGATCTCGCCGCCGATCCTGACGTGGATTAAGTCGCGCACGCGATCCGCATGACCGCAGCGCGGCGGAGTTATATTTCCTGAGAACCTACCGGAGATTGACATGGCACACACACTTCCTGCGCTTCCCTATGCGCCCGACGCGCTCGAGCCGCACATCGACGCGCAGACGATGCAGATCCACCATGGCAAGCACCATCAAGCGTACGTCAACAACCTCAACGCCGCGATCGAGAAGGCTCCCGAGCTCGCGAGCTGGTCACTCGACGATATCTGCCGCAACATCGCCAAGGTTCCCGAATCCGTTCGCGGTGCCGTGCGCAACAACGGCGGCGGTCACTGGAACCACTCGCTCTTCTGGACGGTGATGCACAAGGCCGACGGCAGTGCGCCCGCCGGCGCGCTCGCCGACGCGATCAAAGCCGCGTTCGGTGACTTGGCGAAGATGAAAGAACAGTTCGCCGCCGCCGGCGCTGGCCGGTTCGGCTCGGGCTGGGCATGGCTCGTCGCGGGCAAGGACGGCAAGCTCACGATCGAGAGCACGCCGAACCAGGACAACCCGCTGATGGACGGCAAGCACGCGATCCTCGGACTCGACGTCTGGGAGCATGCGTACTATCTGAAATATCAGAACAAGCGGCCGGACTACATCGCGGCGTGGTGGAATGTCGTGAACTGGGGCGAAGTGGCGAAGCGGTACGGTCAAAAATGAGGGGGGAGCGGGGAGCGGGAAGTCTCAGGCTTGAGGGGGGAGATCAGG
>JBOHTH010000343.1:0-7140 GCA_050733535.1 Gemmatimonadaceae bacterium
AACTTCGGCTCCTTGGCGAGGTGGGCGATGTTGTCGCGATGGCCCGTGACGAAGTTGTCGAGGCCGACGACGCTGTGGCCATCCGCCAGGAAGCGGTCCGTGAGGTGAGAGCCGAGGAATCCCGCCGCACCGGTGATCAGGACCCTCACTCGCGTCCCCTGCCGAACGACCGGTACGTGAATCCCAGCGCCTTCATCTTGGCGGGATCGTACAGGTTGCGTCCGTCGATCACGACGGGGCGCTTGAGCGCGTTCTTGATGCGCGCAAAATCCGGGAAGCGATACTCGTTCCAGTCCGTGACCACGACGAGTGCGTCGGCCCCGCTGAGCGCGTCGTAGTTCGCCTGCGCGAACCCGATCCGCGTTCCAAGGCGCCGCGCGGCCTCGTGCATCGCCGCCGGGTCGTGCGCGACGACCGTCGCGCCCGCGCCGAGCAGTTCCTCGATCAGCGTCAGCGCAGGCGCCTCGCGCATGTCGTCCGTCTGCGCCTTGAAAGCCAGGCCCCAGACGGCAATTCGCGCGCCCTTGAGCGACGCGCCGAGCACGTCGGAGAGCTTGCCGAACAGCCGATGCTTCTGCTGGTGATTCGCGTCCTCGACCGCCTGCAGCACGAGCATCGGCGCGCCGACGTCGTTCGACGTGCGCATGAGTGCCTGAACGTCCTTCGGAAAGCACGAACCGCCGTAGCCCGGCCCGGGAAACAGGAACGAGGGGCCGATGCGCGCGTCGCTGCCGATCCCCTTGCGGACCAAGTCCACGTTCGCGCCGACCTTCTCGCACAGGTTCGCGACCTCGTTCATGAACGAGATGCGCGTCGCGAGCATCGCGTTCGCGGCGTACTTCGTCATCTCGGCCGACGGAACGTCCATTAAGATGATCGGCTTGCCCGTGCGCACGAATGGCGCGTACAGCTCGGCCATCACGCCGCGCGCGAAATCGCTCTCGACGCCGAGCACGACGCGGTCGGGCTTCATGAAATCGTCGACCGCCGCGCCCTCCTTCAGGAACTCAGGGTTGGACACGACGTGAAACGGGTACTTCGCGTGCAGTGAGACCGCGGTCCGCACCTTCTCAGCCGTGCCCACGGGCACGGTCGATTTCGTGACCACGACCAGTTCGCGCGCCTGATGCTTTCCGATCGTCTCGGCGACCTCCAGCACATGCCGCAGGTCGGCCGATCCGTCTTCGTCCGGCGGCGTGCCAACCGCGATAAACACCACGTCCGCCGTCGCCACCGCCGCCGCGACGTCCGTGGTGAACGTCAGCCGTCCCTGGGCCTGATTGCGCTCGACGAGCGCTTCGAGGCCCGGCTCATAGATCGGCAGGACGTTTCGCTTCAGCCCGTCGATTTTTGCCCGGTCGACGTCGGCGCAACTCACCTGGCTTCCGGTTTCGGCAAGGCAGGCGCCGGCTACGAGGCCGACGTAGCCCGTTCCCACAACAGTGATGTTCACGCGGGCGGAGCAGTCGGCGTGAGCGACACGATCCGCGCGCGGGATTTCTTCGTCTTCGCGAGCGCGTTGCGCGTATCGATCACGAGCGACGCCTTGTCGACAAGGCGCTGATAATCCACGCTGGAGTGGTCAGTGACGATCACGACCGCGTCGGCCGCGGCGAGCGCATCGTCCGTCAGCGCGGCGCTGGTGCGCGTATGGCCGTCCTCGGTGTATTTCGCCACGTGCGGATCGTGGTACGTCACCTCCGCGCCGTGCTCCTCGAGCAGACGGATGACGTCGAGTGCGGGACTCTCGCGCATGTCGTAGATGTCCTTCTTGTACGCAACGCCGAGCACGAGGACATGACTTCCCCGCACCGCTTTCCGGTCGTCGTTCAGCGCGAGCGAAACCTTGGTTGCGACAAGATCGGGCATCGCGCTGTTGATCTCGCTCGCCAGATCGATGAAGCGCGTCTTGTAGTTGAGCGTCCGCATCTTCCACGCGAGATAGTGCGGGTCGAGCGGGATGCAGTGCCCGCCGATCCCCGGGCCCGGCGTGAACTTCATGAAACCGAACGGCTTGGTTGCCGCGGCGTCGATGACTTCCCACACGTTCACGCCGAGACGATCGCAGATGATCGCCATTTCGTTCACGAGGCCGATGTTCACCGACCGGAACGTGTTCTCGAGGAGCTTCGTCAGTTCCGCCGCCTCCGGCGAGGACACCGGCACGATGTGATCGATGCACGTTCCGTACAGAGCCGCCGCCGCCTCGGTGCACGCGGGCGTGATGCCGCCAAGCACCTTGGGCGTGTTCTTCGTGTGCCACTTGGGATTGCCGGGATCGACGCGCTCGGGCGAGAACGCGAGGAACACATCCGTCCCGATCTTGAGGCCGAGCGCTTCGAGGCGCGGCTGCATCACGTCGCGCGTGGTGCCGGGATACGTGGTGCTCTCGAGCACGATCAGCATTCCCGGGTGCACGCGCCGTGCGACCGCCTCGGCCGACGCGATCACGTACGACATGTCGGGGTCGCGCGTTTTCGCGAGCGGCGTCGGCACGGCGATCGAGACCGTGTCGGCGCGCGCGATCGCGGCCTCGTCCGTCGTCGCGACGAACTTTCCGCTCTTCACGTGCGCGGCCAGCTGCGCCGACGGGACGTCCTGAATGTGCGACGTGCCGCTCATGAGCAGGTCGACCACGCGCTGCGTGACGTCGTAGCCGACTACACTGAACCCCGCCTCGCAGAACTCCATCGCGAGCGGGAGCCCCACGTAGCCGAGACCGATCACGGCCGTCACGGCGGAGCGGTCTGCGATTTTCGAGAGGAGCTGCGTCTTCATCGAGGTGCTTTGAGGCATCGGGGGCTCGTTAGCGACCAAAGAATGCCCGCACCGCCGCGACGACTTCGTCGAGCTGCGCACGCGTGAGTTCAGGGAACACCGGAAGCGACACAACTTCGTTCGCCGCTTTCTCGGACTCCGGGCACGCCCCGGCTTTGTATCCGAGGTAGGCGAAGCAGGGCTGGAGATGCAGCGGCAGCGGATAGTACACGGAGTGTCCGATCCCCTTGGCGCTGAGATGCTCGCGGAACTTGTCCCGCCGCGGCACGCGGATCGTGTACTGGTTGAAGATCGACTCGTTCGCCGGCTCCACGTATGGCGTGACGATCTCGGCGACATCCGCGAACGCTGCGTTGTAGTACGCGGCGTTTTCCCGCCGCTTCGCGCTCCACCCGGCCAGGAAGGGGAGCTTGGCGCGCAGCACCGCCGCCTGGAGCGCGTCGAGGCGCGAGTTGTAGCCGACTTCCTCGTGGAAATACGTCTTGACGCTGCCGTGGGTGCGGAGGCGCATGAGGCGGTTGAAGATGGTCTCGTCCTGAGTAACCATCATCCCGCCATCGCCGTATCCGCCGAGATTCTTCGACGGAAAGAACGAGAAGGTCCCGATCATGGCAACTTCGCCCGCCATCCGCCACTCGCCGTCAATCGCGCGGCGCGCGCCGATGGACTGCGCGGCGTCTTCGATCAGCGGGACGCGCGGCATGAGGCGCCGGATTTCGTCCACCTGCGCGATCTGCCCGAAGAGGTCGACTGGGATAACCGCCTTCGTGCGCGACGTCACCGCAGCGGCGGCGAGATCGGGACGTATGTTGTAGGTCTTCGGGTCGATGTCGACGAACACCGGCTTGGCGCCGGCATTGTGAATCGTGCCGGCGGTGGCAAAGAAGGTGAAAGGCGTTGTAATCACTTCGTCATCCCTGCCGATGTCGAGCGCGCGCATCGCCAGGAGCAGGGCGTCCGTGCCGTTGGCGCACCCGACGGCGTACTTGGTCTTGGAGAGCGCGGCGACGTCCGCCTCGAACTGCGCGACGGGCTGGCCGAGGATGAACGCCTGATCGTCCACCACGGGGAGCATCGCGGCGAGGACGGCCTCGCGGATGGTCGCGTGTTGGGCTTTCAAGTCAAGAAGCGGTACAGGCATGTATATTAGGTCAGTTTTGTGATGTTCTGGCGAAATATTCGTCAGAAGTGAAACTATTAAAGCTCGCGGGGCGCATGGAGGAAGTCAACGAAGTGCATAGGTCGTGGTTTCAACGCAATACACAGCATATAATACCGCCGTTACATTGAGCGCCGTGAACCGCAGATCCGGCCGCACCACGGAGAACCCACCCATGGCGACACGAATCTCGAATACCACGCCTCCGGGACCAGACCTCAGCGATGCCAACGCAGCAAACGGCGGCATCGCGGATTTCGACTACAGCAATTTCTATTACTCGTCCAGCGACGACATTTTCGCGATTTTCGACCCGTACAACGAGTGGTGGTACGGGCACGCACGCGATAACGGCTACTACTTGTTCTCGCAGCCGATGTCGACTCCTCCCGGTCCGCGCATCGACCTGGAAGAGCAGCTCGGGCACGAGCGGCTGAAGCTGCTGAACCTGGCGTCGTACAACTACCTCGGACTGTCCTATCACCCCGAAGTGATCGCCGCGGCCAAGAAGGCGCTCGACCACTATGGCCTTGGCGCGGCGGGATCGCCGATCCTCAGCGGCACGATGGAAATCCACGTGCAGCTCGAGAAGGCGCTCGCCAAGTTCAAGAAGAAGGACGCGGTGATGGTGTTCCCCACCGGCTACAGCACGAACGTCGGGCTCATCCAGGCGCTCATGCGTCCGGGCGACTGGGTTATCATGGACCAGAACGTCCACGCGAGCATCGTCGACGGCGCGATCCTCTCCAAGGCGAACGTCCGCTTCTTCCGGCACAACCGGCCGGACGATCTCGAGCGCAAGCTGAGCGGCACGACCGGAAAGCGTCTCGTGATCGTCGAGGGGGTCTACTCGATGGACGGCGACGAAGCGCGCCTCCCGGAGATCGTCGAGGTCGCCAAGCGTCACGGCGCGCGGACCATGATCGACGAGGCGCACTCGACCTTTCTCTACGGCAAGGAAGGACGCGGCGTCGCCGAGAAGTACGGGCTCGAGGATGACATCGACATTCACGTCGGAACGTTCTCGAAAGCACTCGGCGGCATGGGCGGCTTCGTCGCGGGTTCGCAGGCGCTCTACAACTACCTGATGGGGTTCGCGCGGTCCCGCGTGTTCTCTTGCGCACTCTCGCCGGCGGTCTCGGCGGGCGTGCTCCAGGCGCTGCGCATTCAGGAACGGGAACCGCAGCTGCGCGACAAACTCTGGGCCAACGTCGCGTACATGCGCGGACTGATGGCCGAGGCCGGTATCGACGTCGGCGAATCGACGTCGCAAATCATCCCCATCATGATCCGCAACGATCGCAAAATTTTCGGCGTCGCGCAGGCACTCCAGCGCGCGGGCCTCTATCTCCAGCCAATTATCTATCCGGCCGTGGCCAAGAACCGCTCGCGCTTCCGCATTTCCATCTCCGCCACGCACACGTCGCAGCAGCTCGACGAAGCTGCAAGCATTCTGAGCGACGTCCTGCAGGCAGAGGGTGTGCGATGACCGGCACGGCCAACGGCAAGCCGGGGTTCGTCCAGTACCATTTCCGGCACGCGATCGGCGGGTTCTTCGAGTTTCCGACCGCCAACGCGCGCAAGATCCTTCCGTCGCACCTGCACCCGGTCGAGCCGCACCACGGCCAGAGCGTGCTCTCCGTGATGGCGTTCGACTTTCACGAGTCGATGGTCGGTGAGTACGGCGAACTGATTCTCTCCGTGCTCGTCATGCCGCGTGTCGCGCCGGGTTCGCCACTCCCCCGATCCGCGTTCTATCCGTTCCTGCTCGGAACAACGACAAAAGCATCGCGCGATCACGCGATCGAGCGCTGGCACCTGCCCCACTTCATGGAGAACATCGACCTGTCGTTCGATGCCGGGGGCGACGAGATTCGCATCGCCGCGGCCCACGGCGGGTCGCCGATCATCGACATGCGGATAACCGACTACGACTGGGAGAAGGTCTCGCACCGGTATCAGTCGTTCATGCATGATGCGGACGGTTCGTACATGTCCACGATCGTCATGGAGTCGGCCTTCAGCGAGAACGAGGAAGAGCGCGGCGAGATCGCGATCCACAAGCATGCGTTCACCTCGGCCATCGACCGCGACGGCGTGACGACGACGCCCTTCCGCGAGCTCTGGATGCGCGACGGTCTCCAGACTTTCCACCCGCTCGAAACGCTGGCCACCGCGGCCGTCTGATGGCTGGGCGGGTGTGCGTGATCGTGAACCCGGCAGCTGGCCGGGGGCGCGGGGCACGCACGCTTCCCTCGGTGCGCGAAGCATTTGCCGCCGTGGGAGTAACCGACGTGCGCACCACCGAAGCGCGTGAGGGTGAGCGGGCGGTCGCGCGCCGCGCGATCGACGAAGGGTTCACGACGCTCGTCGCCGTCGGTGGCGACGGAACGTGGGGAAACGTCGCCAACGCGATCCTTGCCTCCGGTGCCGACTGCCGCTTGGCGTTGATCGCCGCAGGAACGGGCAACGACTTTGCGAAGACCGTCGGCGCGCCGATGCGCGACATCCCGCGCACAGCGAAGCTCGCCGCCTCGGAAGGCACCGACGTGCGCGTTGACGTCGGAAAGATCGAGGACCAGTACTTCCTCAACATCGCCGGGTTCGGGTTCGACATCGCCGTGCTCGAGGACATCCCGCAGATTCCCCTGCTGCGCGGGGATGCGGTGTACATCGTCTCGGCGCTGCGGCAGATCGTCGGCTATCGCGGCGTGGACATCGGCGTCTCAACGAGCGCCGGAACTCGCGGGAGCCTGCGACACCTGATGCTCGTGATCGCCAACGCGAAGAACTTCGGCGGAGCGTTCAAGATCGCGCCGCAGGCCTCGCTGTCGGATGGCAAGCTCGATGCGATCGCGATTTACGATGCCCCGGCGATGAAGCGGCTGGGATTGTTCGCAGCCGCCGTGAAGGGGACGCACGTGTCGAAGCCGGGAGTGGGAGTAGAACAAGCTGCGAACTTTTCGCTGAGGTTCGCCGCGCCGCCCGCGTACGAAACAGACGGAGAGTACCGGCGGGCGAAGAGTGCTGAGCTTGAAGTAAACTGCCTTCCGGGCGCGCTGCGGGTGGTGGCGCGCGAAGCCACGGGAAACGCGAGTTGACACGTTTCTTGTTGGTTAGTTAGCCGAGGTTAACCTCAGTTAACAAACCAACAAGAAACACGCTGTTGGTTTCTTACGCCTTCAAGGGAAGCGGCACTTCCC
>JBOHTH010000344.1:0-14167 GCA_050733535.1 Gemmatimonadaceae bacterium
AATCTTCTTCGCTCATGCACGCTTGCTTTCGATCGCTCCCGATCGGGGCGGCCGGATTCGAACCGGCGACCTCCTGCTCCCAAAGCAGGCGCGATACCGGGCTACGCTACGCCCCGCGAACCGAAGAGCGAATCTTAGCGAGCCGCATGGGCTTGGTCAACGGCACTGCAAAGATGAGTGGAAATGTTTCTTGTCTCTTGGTGGTTGGTTAACCAATTCGTACACCAACAACCAACGCACAAGCAACGCTTCCACTCGCGTTTCAGCCGGACGACCGCAATCTCCCCAGCACCGCCGCCACCGCCCGCGCGCGGTGACTCACCCGCTCTTTCTCCTCACGACTCGCTTCTCCGAACGTCTTCCCTAGCTCGTCGCAATAAAAGTAGGGATCATATCCAAACCCGCCCGCACCGCGCGGCGACTCCAGCATTCGCCCAGCGCACTCGCCCATCGCGTGCACTTCACCGCTCTCCGACTTCATCGCGGCCACGCACAGGTACCGCGCGCTCCGATCGGACACCCCGCGCAGCGCTCCCATCAGCTTGGCGTTGTTCGCATCGTCCAGCGCCTGCCCCTCGAGTGCACTCCCCGAGTATCGCTTGCTCCGCACACCCGGCGCGCCGCCGAGCGCTTGCACCTCGAGGCCGGAGTCGTCGGCCAGTACGAGTGACGGCGCCGCTGCACCGAGCGCGCGAGCTCGCCCGAAGTAATAGCGCGCCTTCGCGAGTGAGTTCTCGACAAACGTCTCGAACGCTTCAACCGATTCTTCCTCGGCGAGCGGCGCGATGCCAAGTGCGTCGAGCGTAACCGGCGCAAACCCCGCGTCGCGAAGCATCGGGCCCAGCTCGCGAAGTTTTCCGCTGCTGCGCGTAGCCAGCAGCAGCGGGCGCGGCGCCGTGCTCACACGCCGGCGAGCGCTTTTACCTGCGCCGCGTCGAGCTCAGCGATCGCTCGCACGGCGGCGTCGATCAGGCCGTTGAGTTGTGCGCGGTCGAACGTGCCGTGCTCGCCAGTCCCCTGCACTTCCACAAACCCGCCGGAGCTGCTCATCACGACGTTCATGTCGACCTCGGCCTTCACGTCCTCGATGTATTCCATGTCCGTGCGCACCTGACCGTCGATCACGCCGACGCTCACGGCCGCGACGCGCCGCTTCACGGGCGACCGCTTCATCCGGTTGGTCTTCACCATCCAGTCGAACGCGTCCACCACGGCGACGCATGCGCCGGTGATTGCCGCGGTGCGTGTCCCGCCATCGGCCTGCAGCACGTCGCAGTCGACCTTCAGCGTGAACTCGCCCCACTTGAAGTCATCGACCATCGCGCGAACGCTCCGCCCGATCAGCCGCTGGATTTCCTGCGTGCGGCCGCCGAGTTGCTGACGCTCGCGCGGCGTGCGCGTCAGCGTCGCGCGCGGAAGCATCGAGTACTCAGCCGTGAGCCATCCCTCGCCCTTCCCCTTCTTCCAGCCCGGGACTCCGTCCTCGACGCTCGCGCAGCACAGCACGCGCGTGTTGCCGAAGGCGATCAGGCACGAGCCCTCGGCGTAGGGCGCGGCGCCGCGCTGCATCGATACCGGGCGCATCTCATGTGACGCACGCGAAGCGCGCGCGCCGGTGTTCCCTGAATCAGCCACGAAGTTTCTCTATCGTCGAAGTGGTCGAGTGGCCGGGCGTGACCGGAATAATCACCACGCGGCCGCCGCGGGCCGTGACGTCGGCGGCGCCGACGACGGTCGCTGGAGTATAGTCACCGCCCTTCACGATCACGTCGGGCTCGAGGCGACGGACGAGCTCGAGCGGTGTGTCCTGGTCGAACACCACGACGGCGTCGACCATCGCGAGCGCGGCCAGCACGAATGCGCGATCGCCCTCGCCACGCACCGGACGCTCCGGGCCCTTGCCGAGGCGTCGCACCGACGCGTCGCTGTTGAGTCCAACCACCAAGTGGTCGCCCTCTGCCCGCGCGCCGAGCAGGAGATCGATATGGCCCGGGTGCAACAGGTCAAATACGCCGTTTGTGAAGACGACCGCGCCGCGCGCCGCATTCCGCCAGGCGCGCGCCGCGTCCCATGACATGATCTTGACCCGCGGATCGAAGCTCGCGGCGCGGGCGTCGAGACTCAGAACGTCCCCGTGGCGGAGGGGTTGAAGTGGAGCTCCCTCACCTGTCCGGGAAGCTCCACGCGCACGTCGTAGTTCGCATAGATGAAAATCTCGTGCTCACCGCGGCGTACAATCACTTCGTTCGCCGGGTCCGGCAAGCCAAGCGAGTCCGCGAACCCCGCGATGCGCGCCTTGATCACCGCGTCCGAGTTGTGCCCGGCAAACAGCGCCTCGCTCTTCATCCGGTCCTGATACCGGTAGAAGTTCCAGTACGCCTGAGCGACGTTGGAGCCGAAGTAACCGATCGCGGCGATGATGAGCAACACGAGGAGACACCCGATTCGGCCTGCGCCGCGGCGAGATCTCACCAATTTGACTGCGCTCCCTGAATAACGTCGCTGACGATCTTGTCGATGGCCTGCTTTCGTCCAGTAGCTTCGGCGCCCTCGGGGTAGTCCCCGATTGCCGTCAAGTCCAGCGCCTTCAATACCCGATTGTGTATCTGGTCGAATATCTCCACGTGGACCGCTACCTGCAATTGCCTGCGCGATGACGTCGCCTGCGCCGGGTTGGCGCTGAAGGCGGTCGCCACGTCCAGGTCATATTTGACGATTTTCCCCCGCACGACGGCACTCGCCTTGTCCTCGCCAGCCTCCTTGAGCCCCAGCTTCGAGGTCACGGCCGTCCGGAGGGCGGCGTTGAGCTCCTGCTGCAGCTCGGGCGACGCCGTCTCGTTGTCGAAAGGGATGATCGCGACGCTCTTGATATCGTCCGGGAGCCCGCCGCCGTTCAGGCTGTAGCGACAGCCCGGTATTCCCACGAGCAGCAGGGCGGCGGTAACCACCAGCACGGTGCGCATCAGCCCCTCAGCGCCTCGAGGCGCGCCCGAATCTCCGCCGGCATGGCGACGGGGCGCCCGCTGGGCGCGATCGAAATGAGCGACGTCCGAGCGGTGGCGAAGCGCTCGCCGGTTGCCGCATTGGTGAGCAGGTATTCGAACGCAACCTGCCGAGAACGGACGTCGGTCAGCGTCGTCGCTATGCGCACGACGTCGTCGTAGCGCGCGCTCGCATGGAGGCGCACGCTGTAATCCGAGACCGTGAGGCCGATTCCGCCTTTTTCCATTTCCGCGTAGCTCATGCCGTGCTGGCGCAAAAAGTCTGTGCGGCCGACTTCGCACCATACCAAGTAGTTGGCGTGATACACGACCTGCATCTGGTCGGTCTCTGCGTAGCGAACGCGAACTTCGGTGGTGGTCGTCTGCACGACAGCAAGTAATTCCGGCGCGGCGCCTTTGTAAAGGATCGCAGGGCTGATAGCTTCTCCCGATGCTCGAAGGCCCCTGCTTCGTATTGTCTGACGTGCATCTCGGGCCCGCTCCGCAGGAGGCCGAGCGGACGCTTCTGGCGCTCCTCGGTCGGGCGCGGACGGAAGCGAGGACCGTCGTTCTCAACGGCGACGTATTCGACTTCTGGTTCGAGTGGCGCCACGTCATGCCGCGGGTCGGGTTTCGTGTGCTGGCGGCCCTCGCGGCGCTCCGCGAAGCAGGCGTCGAGGTGCTCTGGATTGCCGGCAATCACGACTGCTGGGGCGGCGAAATCCTCTCGCACGATGTCGGCGTGACATATCACGCCGGCGCGTGGCGCGGATCGCTCGCGGGCTGGCCCGCGCTGATCGAACACGGCGACGGCCTGCGCGACAAGGAGGACGCCCCGTATCGCCGCCTGCGTGCGGTGCTGCGCAACCCGCTGGCGATTCGCGTATTCCGCTGGATCCACCCGGACATCGCCACCTGGATCGCGCTTCGTACGTCGCACACGAGCCGCAACATGCGGCCTCGCGATCGCGGCGAAGGGCTGCGGCGTGTCGCGATTGCGCGGCTCGCGGCCGACCCCGCCCTGCGCCTGTACATCTTCGGGCATACGCACGCTCCGGCGCTCGAGCAGGTGGAGAGCGGCGCAATCTTCGCGAACCCCGGTGCGTGGATGGACGAGCCGACGTTCCTGCGGATTACGGCCGATCGCGTCGAACTCGTGCGCCTCGAGGGCGAGGGGGAGGTCATCCTGCGGACGTCGACATCAATCGACCCGGTGCGGAGCGCGGAAAAGGAGTCCTGAACTCGAACTCCACCTCCGTACTCCGCAGCGGGGTGACCGATCTATCGAAATGCAAAGTTGAAGGTCATCGCCGCTCCCCCTCCCGGCAGCGGCGACGCGCGCATCCCCACATGCTGCGGCAGGTCCCACAGATTGGCCGCGACGAACGCATCAGCACCGGCGAACAAGTGGTTGAAGAGGATCACCGCGACCCAGTCCTCAACGTGCAGCTTGCGGGCGCGGAGCAGGTCTGCCGTGTAGTAGTTCGGATCCCATGTCGCGACGACGGGGTTGCCGTGCGCGTCGCGCTGCGCGAGGCCGGTCGTCGGGTCGACCGCGTAGGTCTTTGGCACGGAGTCGCCGAGGAACGCCTGCGCAGTGCGGACATCGGCCGCAGATCTGCGCAGCAGCGCCCACGACATGGCTTCGATCAGGAAAAAGGTCGCGCCGGTGTACTTCCGGTCGAGCGCAGTTTGTCCGAGGCCGGGAACGAGCGCGGAATACAGAAAAGCGCGCCGGGCCGAGATGGGCGGCAGCGCGTACGGCTTCAGAACGCGCTTCGTCGCCTGTTGCGGCTTCACCGTGTCGGTGACCGTCGCGGAGAACCCGACGCTGTCAGGCTTCGGCGCGCGCACGCTGTCGGGTTTCTGAGCGAGCGCTGTGCCTGCGGCAAGCAGCGCCAGCAGCGCGTGCAGCGCGAAACGCAGCGCACGGTCCGCTGGCGGGAGCGTATGGGAATCGAACCCACCAAACCCGACGTCGTCAGGTCGCATCAGTTTTGAAGACTGAGCCATTCACCAGAATGAGAACGCTCCCGCACTTCGCCGATGTGCACTGCACCGTCGACGCGACCGAGGTATTCGGTGAGCTTGCCTGCGGGGACGGCAACCAACAGTCCACCTGATGTCTGGGGGTCGACGAGGAAGGCGCGTTCTTCCTTCGTGGTACGTCCCCAGTTCACGAGTGGTTCCAGATAGAGATCGTTGCGTGCGGCGCCGCCGGTCAGTGCGCCAGCAGCCAGCGCGTCGCGAGCGCCCGCCAGGAGCGGGACCGTCGCGACACTGATGCACAGCGTCGCATTGCTCGCGCGCGCGATGTGCGACGCGTGGCCGAGCAGGCCGAAGCCTGTGACATCGGTCGCGCAGGCGAGACCCATTGCGACGGCCGCGCGGCTCGCCGCGGCGTTCAGCGTCGACATCGATTTCACGAGCGCGGCCTGCTCGCGCTCGCCGAGCACGCCGCGTTTGGCAGCGGTCGAGAGGATCCCCGTGCCGATCGCCTTCGTGAGCACGAGCGCGTCGCCCGGCTTGGCCGCGGCGTTGGTGAGAATGCGCTGCGGGTGGATCGTGCCGGTGACCGAGAGCCCGTACTTCAGCTCTTCGTCGGTGATCGTGTGGCCGCCGACGATGTGCGCTCCGGCCTCGTGAACGGCGTCCTGTCCACCCCGAAGCATGTCCGTGAGCACGCTCAGCGCGAGCTGGCCAACGGGAAACCCGACGATGTTCATCGCGGTGATCGGTTCGCCGCCCATCGCGAAGACATCCGAGAGGGCGTTGGCCGCCGCGACGCGTCCGAAGTCGTACGGATCGTCGACGATCGGCGCGAAGAAGTCGAGCGTCTGCACGAGGGCGAGCTCGGGCGTCAGCTGATACACGCCTGCGTCGTCGAATGTCTCGCGGCCCACCAGAATGCGCGGGTCCGCGCGCCGTTCGAGCGGCGCGAGCGCGGCGGAAAGGTCACCCGGCCCCATCTTGGCTGCGCACCCCGCGCAGCGCGCGAACTGCGTGAGGCGGACGACGTCTTCCTTTGTCGCGGTAGCCATGTGAATCGGCCGGCGATCAGCCGACTTTAGCCACGCACTCGATCTCGACGCGCACGCCGCGCGGGAGACCCGCCACCGCGACCGTCGACCGAGCGGGACGGGAGCCGCCGATGTGCTTCGCATAGACCTCGTTGACCTTGGCAAAATCGACCATGTCCGCGAGGAAGATCGTGGTCTTGGCGACTTCGGCCCAGCTGCACCCTGCGCTGGTGATAACGGCGGTGAGGTTCTTCATCACCTGCTCGGCCTGTGCGGTGACATCGCCCTCGATGACCTGGCCGGTCTTCGGATCGAGCGGGATCTGTCCCGCCGTGAACAGAAATCCGCCGACGACGGTGGCCTGCGAATAGGGGCCGATCGCCTCGGGCGCATCGGTGGTGTGAAGGTAGCGAACACTCATACTGCAACCTCGACGGAAGTTGGAGGATCGACGATCGAAGATGACAGACCAAACAATTTTACAGCATTGATCGCACTTTGCTGTCCAAGCAGCGCGACTGCCGTCCCGCGTGCGGCGGCGACACGTTCGACGGTTCGCGCGACCCAGGCCGGCTCATTGCGCTTCCCGCGGTCGGGCACCGGCGCCAGGTACGGCGAGTCCGACTCGACGAGCAACCGGTCGTCCGGCACGAGCCGCAGCAGGTCGTCGTCCGCGAACTTCTTGAACGTCACGATGCCGCTGAACGAAATGTACCATCCGGATTCGAGCGCCGCGTGCGCGAGCGCGTGCGAACCCGTGAAGCAGTGCAGGACGCCGGTGATGCCGGCCGCGCCGGCCTCGCGCATCATCGCCGCGGTGTCCTCCTCGGCCTCACGCGTATGCACGACCACAGGCCGTGCGGTTTCGGCGGCAAGCGCGAGTTGCGCGGCGAACGCGCGGCGCTGCCGCTCGCGCGGCGAGTGGTCGTAGTGATAGTCGAGTCCGCACTCGCCGATCGCGACCGCGCCGCGCGCCGTCTCCTCACGGATCACCTCGGCGTCGCGCACGGGATCGAACGACGCCGCATCATGCGGATGCACACCGGCCGTGAAGTACACAAAACCCGGATGTGCGGCGGCCACGTCCCTCGCCCGCGCGGCGGCGGCGAGCGACTCGCCGATCGCGATAACGGCCACGGCACCCGCGCCGCGCGCCCGGGCGATCACCTCGTCACGGTCGGGGTCGAATGCGGGATCTGCGAGGTGCGCGTGCGAATCGAGAAAACGCATTCCACCAATCCCATCGCGTCGCGCGCGATATGGCCGTTAGCTGCGCTTGGCCTTGGCCGGCTGTGCTGTCCTGATCGTGCCTGGCGGCGCCGCGCTCTTCGCCGCCTTCTGGACTCTGGCGGCGCGAGCGTCGACCACACGCGGATATTTTGTTTCGATCCAGAGCAGGATCGGCGACGCGACGTAGATCGAGCTGAACGTGCCGGTGAAAATACCGAACGCCATGACCCACGCGAACGGGCGGATGACTTCGCCCGCAAAGAACAGCAGCGCGAGCGTCGCGGCGAGCGCCGTGGCGTGCGTCAGCACCGAGCGCGGCAGCGTCTCGTTGACCGACCGGTTGAGCGTGTCGTACAGGGGCTCGCGACGATTCTTGCGCAGGTTTTCGCGAACGCGATCGAAAATGATGATCGTGTCATTCAGCGAATATCCGATGACGGTGAGCAGCGCGGCGACGACGGTCAGCGATATTTCCAAATGCAGGATCTTCATGAACGCGATCGTCGTCAGGATGTCGTGCATGGTCGCGAACGTCGCTGCAGTGCCGAACCGCCAGTCGAAGCGGAACGCGAGGTACACGAGGGTCACGACGAACGACACGAGAATCGAGATGACCGCGCCGCGCGCGAGCTCGCTGCCCACCGTCGCGCCCACGGCTTCCGTACGCACAACTTTGTAATTGTCGGTGCCGAACGCCGCGTCGAGCAGCGTCGTCACGCGGCGCGACGACGAGTCGGCCCCGGCTCCCTCTACAGCACGTGCGCGAACCGTGAAGTCGTTCGGCGTGCCGAACGTCGCGATCTCGGCGTCCTTGATGCCGCCGGCGTCGAGCGCGGAGCGCACCTTGGCCGGGTCGGGCGGCTGATTAAAGTGGAGCTGCATGAGCGTGCCGCCCGTGAACTCCACGCTGTATGTGAACCCGCCGCGGATCACGAGCGCGCCGAACCCGATCACGATGAATGCGATCGTGAGGCCCGCGGCCCAGCGCCACCAGCGGATGAAATCGATTTTCGTGTCGTGCAGGATTCGCAGCATCAGATGCTCAGCGTCTCGGCGGTTCGGTGGCGGTTCAGCCAGATCAGGAAGAACGTCTTCACCACGAAGATCGACGAGACCATCGAGGCCAGGATTCCGGCAATGAGTGTGACGGCAAAGCCCTTCACGGGCCCCGTGCCGTATTGGTAGAGCACCGCGGCGGTCAGCGCCGTGGACACGTTGGAGTCGATGATCGCGCTCATGGCGTGCTTGAAGCCTTCGTCGATGGCGGTGCGGATGGACTTGCCATGGACCATCTCCTCACGAATTCGCTCGAAGATCAGCACGTTTGCATCCACCGCGATGCCGATCGACAGCACGAACCCCGCCAGCCCGGGCAGCGTCAGCACGGCGCTGAAGCCCGCGAGCGTCGCCAGCGTGAACACCATGTAGAGCGTCAGGCCGCACACGGCGAGCAGGCCGGCGAAGCGGTAATAGCCGAGCATGATAACCACGACGAGCGCGACAGCGATGACTCCCGCGCGGACACCTTTCGCAACCGAGTCCGCGCCAAGACTCGCGCCGATCGCGCGCACTTCCTCGACTTTGAGTGGCACCGGCAGCGCGCCCGCGCGAAGGACGATCGCGAGGTCCTGCGCCGAAGCGAGATCGCGTCCACCCATCGTGATCTGTCCCCGCGACCCAATCGCCTCGTTGATGATCGGCGCGCTCATGACGCGGTCGTCGAGCACGATCGCCATGTAGTCCTTCACGTGCTTGCCGGTCTCGGTCTTGAACTTGCGGCCGCCCTCGTTGCTCAGCGTAAACGACACGGCCGCTCCGTCCGTCGGTTCCATCTGCGGCTGGGCGTCGATCAGTGCCTCACCGGTGATGATCGGATTGCGGTCGAGCACGTAAAGCGGAATCAGCGAGCGTCCGTTCACCACGATCGAGTCCGCGCCCCAGCGAACCACCTTCGCTGGGGGAAGCGCGGCCTGAATGTCCGGATTTTCGAGGTACGACTCGATCTCGGGCTGGTCCGTTGACGCGACGTAGAACAGCCCCGGGACGGAGCTGCCGAGCGATTGCGCGGACATCACGAGCCTCGAGAACGGCCCCGTGGACGAGGTCGAGTCGGTGGCGTTCTTCTTTGCGGTGTCGGTTTTGGGAGTAAAGAGCGACTTGATCGCCGGCGTCTGCGCGGAATCCCCGCGCACGTCCGGCGCCTTTGCGCCGCCAAGTTTCCTCTCCTTGACGATCCCATCGAGACGCGGAATGACGCGCTCAAACGCGCCCGTTTTGTCCGTGATCTGGAACTGCAGGAATGCGGCTTTCTGCACAACATCGGTCGCGCGGCGTTCGTCATCGATGCCCGGAAGCTCGACGATGATGCGATCGGTGCCAAGCTTCTGGACGACGGGCTCGGAGACGCCGAACTGGTCGATACGGGTGCGGACGACCTTCAGCGCGCGGTCCAGCGCCTCGCCAGGGTTCGCTACAACCTGCTTGGACTGGTCAACGGCGAGCGTGAGATGCATCCCACCCTGAAGGTCGAGCCCCTTCTTGAGAGGGACGCGCTTGACAGTATCCAGCACGAACGTCCCGTTCCGGGGAATCCGCTCGACGACCGTCCGCGGGAACAGCGCCCAAGCCGACGCAACAATCAGTGCGCCGATCGTCAGCATACGATACTGCAGGTTCGACATTCCGAAGCCGGTGAAGAGAAGGAGTTTTGTGCGTTTTCAGGAAGCCTTTAAGATTACCCAACGGCGCGGGACTGGTCAAGCAATCTTTCGATGCCACAACGGGTTGGACTCGCTCTTAGTTATCGCTCAAAACCCGGCGCGGGACCTCGCGACGAGCACACGAGCCATCTGTTCGTCACGGGTCAGCTGTTTCACCAGTTCGGCCGCGTTCGCGAACTTCCGTGTCGCACGAATTCGCGCCACAAAGTCGACGCGCACTCGCGAGCCGTACCAGTCACCGTCGGCGTCGAACAAGTGCGCCTCGAGCGCGACGTCCGATTCACCGAACGTCGGCCGCGGGCCGAGGTTCATCATGCCGCTGAACGCGCCGGTCGGCGTCTCCACGCGAACCGCGTAAACCCCTTCCGGAGGGAGAAGCTTGCGGGGGGACGGCACGCCCACGTTGATCGTGCGAAATCCAAGTTGCCGCCCGCGGGCAGCGCCGTGCGCTACCACTCCGCTCACGGAATAGTGCCGGCCGAGGCCGTCGGCGGCGCGCACGAGATCACCGCCGGCAACGCTCCGGCGGATTGCAGTGCTCGACACCGGTTTGCCGTCGCGCCCCGGCACAGGCGGGACGACGGTCACGCCGAACCCGCGCGATACCCCCAGGCTCTTGAGCACGTCGACATCGCCGAGGCGCCCCCGGCCGAAGCCGTGATCGTATCCGACGAGCAGCTCTCGCATCCCCAGTCGCCGCAGGAGCACCTCGTCCACGAACTGCTCGGCGTTGTACGCCGCGAGCGATCGGGTGAACGGGAGCACCACCGAGTAGTCGAGGTCGCTCTCCGCCAGCGCCTCGATCTTCTCGTCGCCCGCGGTGAGCAGCAGCGGCGCAGCAGCGGGGTTGACGACTGCGAGCGGGTGCGGCGAAAACGTCACGAGCACACTGGTGAGGCCGCTTTCCCGCGAGCGCGCGGCGAGGCGCGCGAGCACGAGGCGGTGGCCGCGGTGGACGCCGTCGAACGTGCCGACGGTCAGCACGTTTCCGCCGGCATCGCCCGGATGGCGGTCGGCGGCCTCTGGCACCGGACGCGACGTGCGCTCAGGCATCGCGCATCACCACGCGCGGCTGCCACCGGTCGCCGGACTCCGATGGAACGCGTTCCGCGAGTGCGACCAGCGCGCCTGCGCCGCTTCCCTCGATGAGCGCGGCGTGCGCGCCCGGGACTCGCGCGTCCACCGCCATGCCGCGTGCGACGGCCGCAATCTCGTCCACGCCGAGCGGCTGGAGCGGCAATCCTTCCAGCGCGTCGATGGGCGGCCCGAGAGAGGCGAGCGCCGTGCCGTCGCGAAGGCGCTCGTACGGGATCGCGCGCGCGAGCGTAAACACGCCGGCTGCATGGCGGCGGAGCGTCACCAGGTGCGCGCCGCTCCCAGCGGCGCGTGCGAGGTCGCGCGCGAGTGCGCGAACGTACGTGCCACCTCCGCAGACAACGCGCATCGCGCAACTCGACACGCCACCGTCCGGCGACACTTCGACCGGGCGAAGGTCGAGCGAATGCACGGTCACCTGCACCGGCGCGAGGACGACGTCTTCACCACGGCGTGCGGCTTCGTAGGCCCGCTCGCCCGCGACATGCTTCGCCGAGTACGACGGCGGCACCTGTGTGACGACGCCGATGAGCGATGCGGCCGCAGCCCGCAGCGCCGGGAGGGCCGGCAGCGGTGCCTCGCGCACGACGGCCCCGGTCACGTCCTCTGTGTCGGTCTCGGCGCCGAACCGCACGAGCGCCTCATAGATCTTCGGCTCGTCCGGGATGTACTGCGTGAGGCGAGTCGCGCGGCCAACGAGAAGGACGAGCAAACCGGTGGCAAACGGGTCCAGCGTTCCCGCATGGCCGATGCGCTTTTCGCCGAGTGCCCGCCGCGCGACGGCGACGACGTCGTGCGACGAGACGCCGGCGGGCTTGTCGACGAGCAGCAGCCCTTCAGCGGCCGTCGTCGGTTCCTTCGGGCGTGCCGCCCTTGGAGTCCGGGGCATCCGCGCCTGGGCCGGGCTTGAGCCCCGCGAGCAGCGTCTCGATGCGCGACGCGCGCGCGACGCTCTCGTCCTGCCGAAAGGTGATGTGCGGCGCGATGCGCAGGCGCAGCGCGCGCCCCACGCGTCCGCGCAAACCCATCGCGACGCTCGCGAGGCCTTCCATCGTAGTCTCGCGGTCGACTTCCGACCCATAAATGCTCACGAAGACGTTCGCTTGCGCGAGGTCGCGCGACATCTCGACGGCCGTGACCGTCACGAGGCCGACGACGCGCGGGTCCTTGACGCCCCCCGCGAGGAATGCGGCGATCTCCTCACGGACGGCCTCACCCACGCGGTCGGGACGGCGGGTATCGCGCGGCATCGCCGACGCCTACGCCATGGCCGGCGCGAGCGTGCGGGCGACGGTCTCCTTGCGGTAGCACTCGATCACGTCGCCGACCTTGATGTCGTTGAAATTCTCGACGCCAATGCCGCACTCGAACCCGTCCTTCACTTCCTTGACGTCGTCCTTGAAGCGGCGCAGCGAGCCGATGATGCCGTCGTACACTTCGACGCCGTCACGGATGACCCGCACGCGACCCTGCCGGTTGATCACGCCGCTGCGCACATGGCATCCGGCAATCGTGCCAATCTTCGAGACCTTGAACGTCTCGCGCACTTCGGCCTCGCCGAAGACGACTTCTTTCTCGTCGGGGCGCAGCATGCCTTCGAGCGCGGCGCGCACGTCGGCGACCGCCTCGTAAATGATCTTGTAGAGCTTGATCTCGACGCCTTCGCGTTCGGCTGCCGAGCGCGCCTTGTTGTCCGGGCGCACATGGAAGCCGATGATGATCGCGCCCGCGGCCTTGGCGAGCAGGATGTCGCCTTCGGTCACGGCGCCGACCGCGCGCTGGATGACCTCGACCTGCACCTCGGCGTTCGACAGCTGCGAGAGCGCGTCGGCGAGCGCTTCCGCCGGACCGCCCTGGTCGGCCTTGATGAGCAGCTTGAGCGTCCGCTTCTCGCCTTCAGCAGCGTGCGCGATGAAATCCTCGAGTGAAACCGCACCCTTGCTCGTGCGGCGGCTCTTTGCCTCGCGGTCGAGCCGCTCGCGCCGCTGCGCGATCTCGCGCGCTTCGCTGGAGTCTTCCACCACGAGGAACTGGTCGCCGGCCATCGGCACCCCGACCATGCCAAGCACCTGCACCGGAATCGCGGGACCGGCTTCCTTCACCGGCTTGCCGCGCTCGTCGAACATCGCGCGGACGCGGCCCGAGAAGAGGCCGCAGATGAAGTCATCGCCAACATGCAGCGTGCCGTTCTGCACGAGCACGGTCGCCACAGGACCCTTGCCGGCATCGAGCTGCGCCTCGACCACGGAGCCCGTGGCGTGACGCGACGGATTCGCCTTGAGGTCGAGAATTTCCGCCTGCAGGAGAATCTGGTCAATGAGCGCCTGGACGTTGGTGCCCTTCTTGGCCGAGATCTCCGAGTGCAGCGTTTGACCGCCGAACTCTTCGAGCACCACGCCGTGCACGAGCAGTTCCTGCTTGACCTTCATGACGTTCGCGGTCGGAAGGTCGATCTTGTTGATCGCGATGATGATCGGCACACCGGCGTTCTTGGCGTGTGAAATCGCCTCGATCGTCTGCGGCATCACCGAGTCGTCCGCGGCGACGACGATCACGACGATGTCGGTGACCTGCGCACCGCGCGCACGCATGGCCGTGAACGCTTCATGGCCCGGCGTGTCGAGGAACGTGACCTGCTTGCCGTTGGGCGTGGTGACGTGATACGCGCCGATATGCTGCGTGATGCCGCCGGCTTCGCCGGCGACAACGTTTGCCTTTCGGATGAAGTCGAGCAGCGACGTCTTGCCGTGGTCGACGTGACCCATGATGGTCACGACCGGAGGACGCGAGCGGAGTGTCTCCGGCGCGTCGGCGACGGTCTCGACCGCCGATGCGGCGTACTCTTCTTCCTTCTGCGCGTTAAAGCCGAATTCGCTCGCGATCAGTTCGATCTGGTCGAAATCGAGCCGCTGGTTGATCGTGACCATCAAGCCAAGGTTCTTGAACGCGAACGAGACGATCTGCGTGGCCGGCACCTTGAGGATGTCGGCGAGTTCGCTGACCGTGATAAACTCGTTGACGCGGACGAGCTTCTTCTCGACCTCGGCAGCGGCGGCGCGCATTGCTTCGATTTCTTCGCGCGAGCCGTCGTCACGTGTGCCACGGCGCTTCGGTCCCGGGC
>JBOHTH010000345.1:0-3626 GCA_050733535.1 Gemmatimonadaceae bacterium
GGGCGTGACTTATCCACACCAGAGCGCGCGCGCCACAAACGTGAGGCTCGGTCTTCGGTCTTCGGTCTTCGGTCCTCGGTCCTCGGTCTTCGGTCCTCTGTCTTCGGTCTTCGGTCCTCGGTCTAAAAGAAATCCTGCAGCCAAGTCTTGAACCGCTGCGCCAGCTTGTCCATCGACGGAGGCGCCGTCGCCATCGAAAGCCTCTTGCCCTTGGCGCCGCCGCTGCCGAGCGCCACGCGGTGCGCGCCGTACTGCGCCAGTCCTACAACGGTCGAATAGCGCGGCGCCTGGACCGAATCGGCCAGCCCGCCAAGAAACTCCCCCGGCTCGCCGACGCGCGCGCCCGTCCCGAACACCTCACTCGCGAGCTCGCCTGTGCCGGGCTGCGCTGCGGCGCCGCCCGTCACCACCACGCCTGCGGCGAGCCGCTTGAGAAACCCGGCCTCGTCCACATCGCGCAGCACGAGCTCGAAGATCTCCGCCGTCCGCTGATGAATAATGTGCGCCAGCAGCTCCCGCGGAATCTGCCGGTCGCCCTGCGCCACCGTGCTCGGCAGCTTGATGATCTCGCTGTGGTCGACCATCGGCTCGTACGCGCAGCCGTATGCCTCCTTCAGCCGCTCGGCGTCGGCCTGCGTCACGCCAAGGCCATGCACGATGTCACTCGTCACGTTGTTGCCGCCGTAGTTCACCGTGCCCAGATGGCGGATCTTTCCCTCGTGAAAAACGGCCACGTCGGTCGTCCCGGCGCCCATCTCCACGAGGCACACGCCGAGTTCCTTCTCATCCTCTGTGAGCACACTGAGCGCGCTCGCGAGCGGCTCGAGCACCAGCTCGCCCACCTTGTAGCCCGATTTCTCCACGGCCTTGCGCAGGTTCATCGCCGGCGACGAACCAATGGTCACGAGATACATCTCTGTCTCGAGGCGCGTGCCGATCATCCCGATCGGATCGCGGATGCCGATGTTCTTGTCGACGGTGTATTCCTGCGGGATCGCATGGATCAGCTCGCGGTCCTGCGGAATCGCCTGCGCGCGCGCCACCGAGTTCGCGCGGTCCACGTCCGCCTTGGAGATCTCCGCGCCGGTGACGGACGCAATGCCCTTCGACGTCATGGCCTCGACGTGCTCACCCGCGATTCCGGCATACACCGTCTGCACCTGCGCGCCCGCCATCCGCTCGGCGTCCTGCATGGCCTTGGTGATGGAGCGCGTGGTCTCGTCGATGTCGGCGACGACGCCGCGCCGCAGTCCGGTCGTCCGCGCCTGGCCGACGCCGAGGATGTTGACCGTGGGATGCTTGGGAAGATCGCCGACGACCTCCGCGATCACGGCGGTGGTCTTCGCGGATCCAATGTCGAGTCCGGCTACGAGTCGGTCGAGGTTCATGGGTTCTTCAGGCGGTGCTCATGGCAATCGGGCGATGACCTGGTCGCGGAAACGCAAATCGAGTTCGACCGCGCGCCTCCCGCGGCGCGCCAGATCCTGCTCGACGGGTATGATGTCGGACAGCCGGTCCGCGGTGACGTCGCCCGAGGCAAGTACGTCGTGCGCGGGACTGGCAGGTGATTCGGTCAGGCGAAACAGCAGGTAGAACGACGATCCCTCCGGCACGCGCCGAACCTCGCCGATGCGCGCGAAGAGCGCGGGTGTCTGGTCGCGCACCTGACCGAGCACGCGGAGCGCCAGCGTATCGCGCACCGCGAGCACAGGCAGGTCCACATCGGCCGTGGCCGGATTCACCGGGAGGGAGCGCCCCGCCGCATCCACCACCACGAGCCCCGACGCCGCCTGGACGAACGCGACCGGCAGGTTCTCCGTGATCTTCACGAGCAAGGTGCCCGGCAGTTTCCGCTCGATGCGCACGTCGCGAACGGACGGATGCTGCCGGACACGTTTTTCCAGCGGACCCACGTCGTCGAACAGTGACTGCGTGGTGTCCATCCTCAATCGCGAAACGATCTCATCGGGGCTGACGTAACGCACGCCTTCGATCTCCACGCGGCGCACGCGAAAGAAGTCGAGATGGCGGAGCACGGCGCGGCCCCACCACGGGCTCGCGAGGAGTATGAGCGCGAGCACCCCCGCACCAAGAATTCTCACGTTCCTCTTCCGCCCCCCGCCTTGTTCTGTCACGCACCCAGCAAGGCAAGGAGTTCGGGCCCCGTCTTCGTGACGTCGCCCGCCCCGACCGTCAGCACGACGTCCCCGTCCTTCACGAACGACGCGAGCGCAGGCGCCATGTTCGATCGCATACCCATCCACGCCGGCCGGCGCCCCGCGCTCTTTGCACTTTCCGCAATCATCTGGCTCGTCACGCCAGGGATCGGGCCCTCACGCGCAGGATAAATGTCCGCGAGAAAGATCTGGTCGAACTTGGCCAGCGCGAGGCCAAAGTCCGGCGCGAAATCTCGCGTGCGCGAAAACAGGTGGGGCTGAAACGCGATGACGATCCGCCGCCCCGGGAACGCGATACGCGCGGCCGAAAGCGTCGCGCGAATTTCCGTGGGGTGGTGCGCGTAGTCGTCCACCACGGTCACGCCGCGGACGGTGCCGAGGCGCTGGAAGCGCCGCTCGGCCCCAACGAAATCGGCGAGCCCCGGTGCCATCTGTTCGACCGTCAGGCCGAAGCGCGAGAGGCCGACGCCCAGCGCCGCGAGCGCGTTCAGCACATTGTGCTCGCCGACAGCGCCGACGGTCACACGTCCTGCGGCGCTGCCGTCGTAGAACACGTCGAACGATGTCCGCCCGTCCGCGGCCGCCGCGTTGCGCGCGACGAGCCGTGCCGCCGCGCTCACGATGCCATAGCGCACGACTTCGGCCGACGCGGGCGTGGGAAGGGCGTTCGCATTCGGCTCGTCGGCGCAGAGGACGATCCAGCGCGCGCCGCGCACGAACTGCGCGAATGCACCGCGGAGGTCGTCGAGGTCGCGGTAGATGTCGAGGTGATCGGCTTCGATGTTCGTGACGACGGCGACGTCCGGCGCGAGCGCGAGAAAGCTCCGATCGTATTCGTCGGCCTCGACGACGAACACTTCGTTGCCACCGGCCCTCAGGTTCCCGTTCCATGACGCCACACGCGCACCCACCACACCGGTCGGGTTGATCCCCGCGGCGGCGAGCGCCTGCGTGGTCATCACCGTCGTGGTCGACTTCCCGTGCGTGCCTGCGATGCCGATTAGCGTGCCGCCGGCGGTGGCCTCGGCGAGCGCCTCGGCGCGGCGAACGACGGGCACGCCGAGCGACTTGGCACGGGCGATTTCGGGATGGTCCTTCGGAATCGCCGAGCTGACGACGAGTGCACGGTGTCCATCGACGTGCGCGGCGTCGTGGCCGCTGGCGACTTTTATTCCGAGGCCGGCGAGATCGGGTGCACCCGCAGGGTTTTGGTCGCACCCCGTAATCGCCGCGCCGCGCCGCTGGCAAAGCTCGGCGAGAGCGGACATTCCTGCTCCCGCAATCCCCATGAAATGCAGAGGGCGGGTGTCGCGGGGATCGATCAGGGACATGAGTGGAAGTTACTAGAAGACATCACAAACCCGTCTCGCACCCGCCGGACGTCCCGCTTCTCGCATCGAGTGGCGTCCCGCTTCTCGCATCGAGTGGCGTCCCGCTTCTCGCATCCCC
>JBOHTH010000346.1:0-1663 GCA_050733535.1 Gemmatimonadaceae bacterium
GCGCCATCGCGTCGCTGAGCGCGTCGTCGAACGTGAAGATCGACGTGATCGCCTGCTGCTTGTCCACCGACCCGATCGCCTCGCGCAGCTGCCGCGCCAGCAGCATCGGCTCGCCCGTCGTTCGCGCGACGAGTGTCACCTTCACGCGCCCGTTGACCATGTTGTTGATGTAGATCGTCTCCGGCGCGGGTTCGTCGATGGCCTGCTGGCGAAAGTCGCGCACGACGCCCACGATCTCGGCCAGCTTGCCGATACCGATGAACTTTCCAACGGCATTCTGGCCGGGAAACCACTTCTTCGCGAACGCCTCGTTGACCACGATCACCGAGGGCCCATCCGCGCGGTCGCTCGGCAGGTACTCACGCCCCGCGAGCATCGTCGCGCCGATAGTGTGGAAGTAGCCATCGCTGATGTTCAGCATGTTCGCCAGCGGCGGGTCCTCACCGGCCCGTACCACATAGCCCGGCGGATTGAAACCGATCTGTTCGCCGCCACCGCGAAACGGCGCAAAGTTCACCGCTGCCACTGACGTCGCGCCGGGCACGGTTCGCGCCTTGTCGATGACGTCGTGATAGTACTGCTGCCAGTGGTCACCGTGGCGTGCGTTGTCGATCATGAAGTTCACGGCGAGCAGATGGTCCGGACGGAAGCCGGGATCGATCCGCGTGAGTGCGACGAAGCTCCGCCCCATCAGTCCGGCGCCGGCCACCAGCACCACGGCCAGCGCGACTTCGCCGATCACCAGCATGCTCCGCAGCGCCCGCGCGCCGCCGGCCACGCTTCGCCCGGCCTCGCGCAGGGTTCCCTGCAGCGTCGCCCGCGTCGCGTGCAGCGCGGGGACGATGCCGAAGAGCAGCCCGGTCGCAATCGAGAGTACCAGCGCGAAGATGAGAACCGGCACATCCATGTGCACGTCGCTCCCGCGCGGGAGCTGACCCGCGCCGAACGCGAGCAATACTTGGACACCGGCGCGCGCGATGCCGACGCCGAGTATTCCGCCGGCAAGCGAAAGCACGACGCTCTCCGCGAGCAGCTGCCGCACGATGCGCCCGCGCCCGGCGCCGAGCGCGGCGCGCACGGCAATCTCGCGTTCGCGCACGGACGCACGCGCCAGGAGCAGGCTGGCGACGTTCACGCAGGCCATCAATAGCACGAACGTCACGGCGCCGAGCAGCACGAGCAGCGCGGGCCGCACGTCGCCTGTGATCGCTTCGCGCAGCGGTTGCACGCTCGCGCCGGTCCACGCCGCGACTTCCGGATGCTCTTGCGCGAGGCGTCTCGCAATCGTATTGAGATCAGCGCTCGCCATGGCCGGCGTGGCGCCGGCCTTCAGCCGGCCGATTGCGTGCAGGACGTGCACCTGACGGATGCGCGGGATTGAACTGTTCGGGATGGTCGAGTACGGGACGTACGCGTCCACCTGCTCCGACGGAAACCGGAAATCCCTCGGCATGACACCGAGCACCTGATACGGTTCGTCGTTGAGGATCACGGTGGAATCGAGGATCGCACGCGAGGAACCGAACTCTCGCTGCCAGAATCCATAGGAGAGCACAACGTTGCGGTAGCGTCCGCCGCGGACGAGCTCGTCCTCGCGCGGCACGCGCCCGATGAGTGGGTTGACGCCGAGCGTCGGAAAGAATCCCGGCGTAACGAAGGTGAC
>JBOHTH010000347.1:0-4589 GCA_050733535.1 Gemmatimonadaceae bacterium
GCTTCAGGCTTAGCGGCTTCAGGCTTAGCGGCTTCAGGCTTAGCGGCTTCAGGCTTAGCGGCTTCAGGCTTAGCGGCTTCAGGCTTAGCGGCTTCAGGCTTTGGCCTTGTTCAAGCAGTCAGTTTCAAGCTTGACGCTTGCTGGACCGCGCTCGCCCAAATTGCTCCAACGTCCTGGGCCCCCGTTTTTTGTACCTTCTCTTGTACGTTCTCTCGTACCGCGTTAAAAGTCAGGCAAAAAGGGATGAACGCTCTCCTCTACTCGCTCGTCGCAGCGGCGGCCAACATCGCCGGCGCCGCCGCCGTCACGTCGCGGCGCGCGTGGAGCACGCGCACGCTCGAGCTGCTGATCGCGCTGGCGGCGGGGTTCATGCTGAGCGTCGCGCTCTCGGACCTCATTCCCGATGCGATCCTGAAGGACGGCGAACGCGGGGCCCTCTTCGTCCTCGCCGGGTTCGTGCTTGTCCACCTCACGCAACATGCCCTCACCGGCCACTTCCACTTCGGTGAGGAAACGCACGCGGTTTCCGGGCGCGTGAGTGCGTCGGCGCTCGCCGGGCTTCTTGTCCATACCTTCGGCGACGGCGTCGCGATTGCGAGTGGGTTCCTCGTGAGCCCGCAGCTTGGCCTTCTCGTGTTCGGGGCGATTTTCCTCCACAAGCTTCCCGAGGGGCTCGCGATCTCCTCGCTCGTCATCGCCTCTGGCGGCACACGCAGCGCAGCGCTTGGTGCCGCCGCGCTGCTCGGCGTCGCGACGATCGCCGGCGTGCTCCTCACGAACACCGTGGCGCCGCTCGCCCACTACGGTCTCGCGCTGTCGGGCGGCGTAACGCTCTACGTTGGCGCGTCGAATCTCATCCCGGAGTTTCAGGGGAAGGCGGGCTGGCTGCACAACGCGGCATTCTTCGCCGGCGTTGCCGTCTACTTTCTTGCCCGGATGGGACTGCAGTGACCAACCCGGACAAGCGGATCTACGCCGGCTTTGCGATCGCGCTGATCGCCGTAATCGCCGCAGGCGTGGCCGCCGCGTATGTGGCCAGCGCCGAGCGCAATGAGACTGCGTGGGTGTCGCACTCGTTCACGGTCGCGCAACGGCTCGACGCGCTCATGACGCAAGTGAGCGGGGCCGACGGCGCGGTCACCGCCGACGTCCTCTCCCCTTCGCCCGCGCTCGCGGTACAGCGAGACTCGCTGGCGTCGGCCGCGCTAAGGACGCTCGGCGAAATTCGGGCCGCGGTAGCCGACAACCCGTCGCAAGTCATGCGGGCCGACTCGCTGTTGCCGGTCATCACGCGGTGGTCCGCCCTCACGCGAACCGCAGTCGCGGTGCGCGCGGGCCGGACCGGTGCGGATTCGGCGCGTTCCATCGTCAACGGCGCGGAGCACCGCCGGCTGACGTCTGAGTTCTACCGGCGGGGCGCGGCAATGCGCGCGGAAGAGGTCCGGCTGGTCGGTGAGCGCTCCGCACTGGCGGACTCGGCGTCCAGGCGGCTCGTCCTGGTGATCGAGATCGCCACGATCGTCGGATTGCTGACGGTGGGCTTCCTCGCGCGGAAGATGTTGCGTGACATGCGGACACACCGTGCCGCCGACGAGGCGGCGCGCGAGACGGAGCGGGACCTCACGGAGTTCATCGAAAACACATCGGACATCATTTACACGACCGGGCCTGATGGAAAGCTGCTCTACACCAATCGGGCGTGGAGCAAGGCGCTTGGCTATACGCCGGAAGAGGCGCGGGAGATGTGGCTGTCGCAGGTGATTCACCCCGATGATCTCGAGCGCACGATCGCCCTGTTCCACCGCATCATGGCCGGCGAAGAGATGCACAACGTGGACATCGACATCATCTCGAAGGATGGGCGCAGACTGTCTGTGATGGGGAGTTCCCATCGCAGGATGCGCGGGGGCGTCCCGGTGGGCACGAACTCGATCTCCACGGACATTACCGAGCGGCGCGCGGCGGAGCGGCGGATCGCCGAGTCCCATGCGCTCGTTCAGGCAGTGCTCAACAGTACGAGTTATCTGATCGTTGCCTGCGATACGATCGGCACCATCACTGGCCTCAATCCGGCTGCCGCAAGCGCGCTGGGCACCACGGAAGCGGCAGCGGTGGGGCGCCTCTACGTGGAGACGCTCTTTGGCGTGGATTTCGACACGGTCGTCGCAGACGCACGGCGCACCGGTCGCGACGACCGCGAATGGACGCTCCGGCGCCACGACGGCGCCACATTTCCCGCCTTCGTCTCGATCTCCGCGCTGCGCGATGCGCAGGGCGAGCACACGGGATACGCGGTCGTCTCGTCCGACATCACCGTGCGGAAGGATGCGGAGCTGGCACTGCTGCGCGCGACGCACGAGGCCGAGCAGGCGAGCCGTGCGAAGGGCGAGTTTCTCGCCAACATGAGCCATGAGATCCGCACGCCGATGAACGCCGTGATCGGTCTCACCGGCCTGCTCCTCGACACTGCACTCAACGACGAGCAGCTCGAGTTCGTCGAGACCATCCGCGCCAGCGGCGATACGCTGCTCGCGATCATCAACGACATCCTCGACTTTTCCAAGATCGAGTCCGGCAACCTCGTGCTCGAAAGCACGACCTTCGATGTGCGCGACTGCGTTGAGTCGGCGCTCGACCTCGTCGCGGGGCGCGCCGCGGAGAAAGAGGTCAACCTCGCCTACCTCGTCGAGGACTCCGTTCCGCAGGCGCTCGTCGGTGACGTCACGCGCGTGCGCCAAGTGTTGGTGAATTTCCTTGCCAACGCGGTCAAGTTCACCGAACACGGCGACGTATACGTGCACGTGACCTCGCGGGCGCTCGCCGACGGAGGCATCGAGGCGGCGATTTCGGTGCGCGACACTGGCATCGGAATCCCTGCTGACCGGCTCGACCGTTTGTTTCGCTCGTTCAGCCAGGTGGATGCGTCAACGACGCGCCAGTTCGGCGGAACGGGACTGGGGCTGGCCATCAGCAAGCGTCTCGTAGAGCTGATGGGGGGAGAGGTTGGCGTCGAGAGCACGCCGGGCGAAGGGTCCACGTTCCGCTTCACGATCCGTGTCACTGCGGGTGAGGCGACGCGCCGCACGTTCCTGAGCGGCGTCGCGCCGGAACTCAACGATCGGCGCGTGCTCCTCGTGGACGACAACGCCACCAACCGGCGGATTCTGGAGCAACACCTGCGCGGATGGGGCATGTACGTGTGCGTCGCGAAGTCCGGCGCGGAGGCGCTCGAGTTCATCGAGCGGGAGCCCGCATTCGACTGCGCCCTCTTCGACATGCAGATGCCGGGCATGGACGGCGAGGCGCTGGCGCTGGCGTGGCGTGCGCGCCCGGGCACCGTCGTTCCGCCGCTGATCCTCGTGACGTCGATGGGACACCGGGGGTCCATTGGCGAAAAACAGTTCGTTGCGGTGCTGTCGAAGCCGATCAAGCCATCGCTGCTGTACGACACGCTCCTTTCAACCTTCACGGGTGCATCGCACCGGCGTTCGCGCGCCGTGGCACGCGTGATCGATCACGCAACGGCGGTGCGTCAGCCCCTTCACATCCTGCTCGTGGAGGACAACCCGGTCAACCAGCTCGTCGCCACGCGCATGTGCGCAAAGCTCGGCTACCGGATCGACGTCGTCGGCAACGGCCTCGAGGCGCTGGCCGCGGTGAATCAGGTTCCATACGACACGATCCTCATGGACGTCCACATGCCGGAGATGGACGGACTCGAGGCCACGCGCCGGATCCGCGAGTTCGTGCCGGCGGAGCGGCGCCCGTACATCATCGCGATGACGGCGAGTGCGATGGAGTCCGACCGGCAAGCGTGCGTTGCGGCGGGGATGGACGACTACACGCCCAAGCCGGTGACGATGGAGTCGCTGGAGGGCGCGCTGACGCGTGCGTGGGTGGCGACGGGAGCGGACGTCGAATGACGCCGCGCGGTCGTGGCACGCCAGCCGCGCCGTCCATCTTCGAGGAGGCCACTGGGCGCGCACCGCTCGCAGCCCGCATGCGTCCGCGCTCGCTCGACGAAGTCGCGGGCCAGCGGCACCTGCTGGACCGCGGCCGCGCGCTGCGCGAGTCCATTGAGCGCGGCGACACCGGCTCGATCCTGTTCTGGGGTCCGCCCGGAACGGGAAAGACGACGCTGGCGCGGCTCATCGCGCGCTACGCGAAGGGCGAGTTCATCCAGTTCTCCGCCGTCACGGACGGCATCCCGCGCATTCGCGAGATTGTGGCGGATGCCGAGCGCCGCCTCGTAACCGGCGTGCGCACCGTGCTGTTTATTGATGAAATCCACCGCTTCAATCGCGGCCAGCAGGACGCGCTGCTCCCGCACGTTGAGGCGGGGACCGTCACGCTCATTGGCGCGACCACCGAAAACCCCAGCTTTGAACTGAACGGCGCACTGCTCTCGCGCCTGCGGGTGTACGTCCTGGAGCCGCTCACGCCGGACGACATCAAGGCCGTGATCGAGCGCGCCCTGGCAGATCGCGAGCACGGCCTCGGCGACTCGCCAGTCACGATCGACGACGGCGCGATGGCGATCCTGACGGTGGAGAGCGATGGCGACGCGCGGCGGGCGCTCACGATACTAG
>JBOHTH010000348.1:0-9037 GCA_050733535.1 Gemmatimonadaceae bacterium
GAATACCTCAGCCGCTTCTCCTTTGTGCTCGTGTATCCGCAGGACAAGCAGGAGCGGATGCTCGTCGCCGCACTTGAAAAAGCGGGCGTGCACGTCGAGCGGCAAACCGAACTCATCTCATTTGAGCAGCGCGCGGACGGCGTGAGCGCGCAGCTCCGCACCCCCGATGGCGCGGCGTCAACATGCCGTGCCGCGTACATCGCCGGCTGCGACGGCGCCCACTCGAGGGTCCGCGAGCAGCTCGGCACCGGGCTTCCCGGCGGCGACTATGACGACCTCTTCTACGTCGCCGACATCGAAGGCTCCGGTCCCGCGCTCAACGGCGAGGTGAACATCGCGCTCGATGATGCAGACTTCCTCGCCGTGTTTCCCATGGAGCCGCGCGGATCC
Source organism: Gemmatimonadaceae bacterium (assembly GCA_050733535.1). GTDB lineage: Bacteria > Gemmatimonadota > Gemmatimonadetes > Gemmatimonadales > Gemmatimonadaceae > Fen-1231. The sequence continues at coordinate 391 of JBOHTH010000348.1, forward strand.
GCGCGGTTGATAGGCGCCATCGGCCACGGCGCCGCAAACGGGACTGAGTTCGAGTGGAAAGACGTCAACGCGCACGTGATCGAACGTCTCAAACTCGACATCACGAAGGTGCGCTGGTTCTCCACCTATCGTGTGCACCATCGCGTCGCCGGCGCGTTTCGCGATGGACGCGCATTCCTGCTCGGCGACGCCGCGCACCTGCACAGCCCAGTGGGCGGGCAGGGGATGAACACCGGCATCGGCGACGCCATGAACCTCGCATGGAAGCTCGCCGGCGTGCTGCAGGGCCGCATCGAGCCCGCCGTGCTCGACAGCTACGAAACCGAGCGCATTGCGTTTGCACGTCGCCTGGTGGCCACTACGGACCGCGCGTTTGCGTTCGCGACCGCGCGCGGATCGTTTGCGAAGCACGTGCGCACCCAAGTTTTTCCATTTGCGCTTTCAGCGCTCGTTCGCGTCCGGGCGTTTCGCCGTTTCATGTTCAGGACGATCTCGCAAATCGAGATCCGATATCCCGACAGCTGGCTGAGCGACGGCGAGGCCGGCGCCGTGCGGGCCGGTGACCGCCTCCCGTGGGCAGCCTGGCGCGACGGCGACGGCGCCGCGCATGACAACTTCGAACCGTTCGCGTCGTTCGACTGGCAGCTGCACTGCTATGGCGAAGCGTCTCCTGCCGTCCGCGCAGCGTGCGCGTCGCGCGCGATCGCATTCCACGCCTTCGCGTGGCGTCCGGAGATGAAAAAGGCTGGGCTCGCGCGCGACGCGATCTACCTCGTTCGGCCTGACGAACACGTGGGGTTCATGAATGCGGCCGGCGACGCCGCAGCGCTCGACGCATATCTCGAACGGCGGCAAATCCGCGGCGCGACAGTGGAGGGCTGAACCGGCCTGTGGCTGTCGCGCCGGTTTCTCGCGCGCTACAGTTCATGCCTATGATGGCAGCCACGTTTCGCTGGAGCGGGGATCGCGAGCCGCATCGCGCGCGCACGCAGGCACTGCTGAAGTCGCATCCGGAACTCCGGCGCTTGATCGGCCGCAATCCGATGACCGCCGTGCTGATCGCACTGGTGGTCGCCGGACAGCTCGCCCTGGCATATGCGCTCAGGCTGCAGCCATGGTGGGCGGTCGTACTCGCCGCTTGGCTGCTCGGCGCGTTCGCCGATCACGCGCTCTTCGTGATGGTGCATGAATGTGCGCACGACCTGATCTTCAAGCGCCGATGGGCGAACTGCGTTGCCGCACTGATCGCAAACCTTCCGCAGTTTTTCCCGTCCGCGGTCTCCTTCCGGCACTATCACCTCAAGCACCACGCCTTTCAGGGCGTGCACGACCTCGACGCAGACTTGCCCAGCGAGTGGGAGGCGCGGCTCGTGCACAACCGCACGCTCGGGAAGGCGGTGTGGATGCTGCTGTTCCCCGTCTTTCAGATCATGCGGACCTTCAGGTTGCGTGAGATCCGCTTCTTCGACGGCTGGGTCGTGTTGAACTGGGCGACGCAGTTCGCATTCAATGGCTTGGTGTGGTGGCTGCTCGGCCCCAAAGCATTGGCCTACCTGGCATGCTCGCTCTTCTTTTCCATCGGGCTGCACCCGCTCGGCGCGCGGTGGATTCAGGAGCACTACCTGACCGAGGGCGACCAAGAGACGTACAGCTACTACGGTCCGCTCAACGCCGTCGCGATGAACGTCGGCCACCACAACGAGCACCACGATCTTCCGTCGGTGCCGTGGCAACACCTCCCCGCCATCCGCCGCGAAGCCCCCGAGTTCTACGACACGCTCCACTCGCACCGCTCGTGGGCGGCGCTGATGGCGCGCTTCGTGTTCGATCCGAAAATCTCGCTCTTCTCGCGAATGACACGCGCGCGGTACGATGGCGCGGCCGCGGAGCGAACCTCTCCTCTTCCATCTTCGGCACCGCTGGCATGAGCTATGTTGACCGGCATCTCCTTCCGAACGAGGCGGTCACCTACAAGACGACGCTGCACTGGAAGGTGTACGTCTGGCCCGTTCTGGTGAGCGTGATCTTGTGCGCGCCGCTGGCCGTGCTCGCCCTCCGGAGTGAGCACAAACCCCTTGCCATCGCGCCGGTCTTGCTCGCCGTCGCGCTGATCGGCGCGGCGTTCGTGCGGCGCGGTTCATCCGAGTACGCCGTGACGACCAAGCGCGTGATCGTGAAAGTCGGTGTGATGCAAACGCGATCGGTGGAGCTGCTGCTCGGCAAGGTCGAGGGGATCACGGTCACGCAGGGCCTGATGGGAAAACTCTTCGGCTACGGCGAGATCGTGATCACCGGCAGCGGCGGCACCAAGGAGCCGTTCGCCGGGATCCAGGCGCCATTCGATTTTCGGAGAGCGGTGCAAGCGGCGACCGATGGGGGATCGGCGTAAGAACGAAGGCCCCCGCATTCGCGAGGGCCTTCGTTGATTTCAGTTCCCGGTCAACAGCGACAACGTCACACCGCCGCCGGGCTTGTCGAGGATTACCAGCGTTTGCGCGACGTTCGCACTGATCGAGAGCGAGTACGTTGCGAGCGCCGACGCCCGCGGGTCCGGTTCACCCGGAGTGGGCGGACTGGCCGTCGTGACGATCACTTCCCACGCGCCCGGGGTGCTCTGGACGAATTCTGACTGCGCGCCGTACGGAAATGGAAACATGATCCGGATTGGCGTCGCGTAGTCGGGCTGCGTGCGCCAGACATCGAGCGCAGGCGCACTCGCCGCGAGATTGATCACGCTGAGCTTGGTCATCCCGGCCGCGGGAACAGAGCCGGTGTCGCTCACGACCCCGGCGACCACTCCGCCGGACCCGTTCGACGTTGCGGTGACAAAGGCCGTGCCTGCCTGTGCCGCGGTGACCTGCATTGCCGACGTGCCGGAGAGCGCTCCTCCCGCGATCGCCTGCAGCTCAACCGTGTGCGCACCCGCGGCAACGTCGATCGCCGTCGACACCGACGCGGACGACAGCGAAGTAATTCGCGTCGTGCCGTCCACGACCACACGCACCGCGCCGGGAGCACCGTTGATGACGCTGAGGTGCGCGCCCGTTCCGTTGATGGCCGGCGCCGCCGGCCCTTCCGTGGTGCATGCGGCCAGGATCGTCGCCGCGGCCAGCAGGGCGAGTCGCCCGGACGTCCGGCGTCGAACTGAGTCAACTGCGGAAAGGATGTTCATGCAGCCAGTCCATTGCGAAGGGTTTTCGGCATCGGCATTTGGCCGGACCTATATATACAAGCGACATCCCCACCAGTGAGTCACATCTTCAATCGCGCGTCGATAGCGGGCAGGTCTGGAAATGGGCTCTGTGTGAGTGGCTGTGCGATTGGGGTTCTTGGTCCTTGGCTGTGGTGTGGGACCGGGCGGTCGGAGTCGGTGTTTCCCACAGCCAATGACTACAAACCCCACTCCCAAAGCGTCTCACCCAAAGCCGAAGCACTGGCTCCTGGCGCACTCGCCCCGCCCCCGTGTGACGAAACGAGTCCCAGATTGCTTATTACAGTGAATGTCCGCCGCTCACATAGTGCGTGCCCAATCGCCCGGCCGTGACGCCGAGGAGAGCGACGCATCGATCGTGCGCCGCGTGCGAGCCGGTGACGTCGATGCGTTCGGCGGACTGGTGGTTCGCTACCATGGGCAGTGTCTGCGCTTTGCCGAGCGTTCGCTGGGCGAGCGGGCGGACGCGGAGGATGCGGTGCAAATGACGTTCGTGCGCGCGTACTCCGCGCTCAGCCGGTACGAGGAGCAATCGCGTTTTGGCGCTTGGCTGTTTTCGATCTTGACCAACGAATGCCGGGCCATCGCCAGTCGCGAGCGCCGGCACGCAAAACACGTGGTGGTCGACGAGGAGGCGCTGAGCCGCGCCGTCGCCCCTGAGCCACGCGACGGTGAGGCGCCCGAGCGACTGACATGGGCGCTTGGAACGCTCGAGCCGCTGATTCGCGAGGCGTTTCTGCTTCGCCATGTCGAAGGACAGAGTTACGGAGAGATGATGACGATCACCGGTGCCGGAGAGTCCGCGCTCAAGATGCGTGTCAAGCGGGCGTGCGATGCCCTCCGGATCTTGCTGGAGGAACGATGACCATGCGTGATGACGACTCCACTCTCGACGAGACGATGCCACCCGCGGTTGCCGCCGCCGTTGCACAGCTCCCCGCGCCGCTGCCACCATCTGATCTGGAAGTCCGGCGCGTCATGGACGCCGTGCGGCGGCGGCACAGAGCGAGCAGAGCATTTCGCGGCGCTGGACTGGCCGTCGGCGCGGTTGCGGCGTCGCTTCTGATTGGCGCGCTGCTCGTCGCGCGTGGCGGACGCGCGCCTGCGCCGGTCACCGCCGCCGGCAGCACGAGGCCGGTCGTGCGCTTCATGCTCCGCGCCCCACTTGCAAAACAGCTGGCCGTGGTCGGCGATTTCAATTCATGGGACACGCATGCGACGCCCATGACGCGTGATGCGGCGACCGGCGCGTGGGAGGTCAGCGTCACGCTTCCCGAAGGCCGGTATCTCTATGCGTTCGTCGCGGATGGCAAACGATGGCTCGCCGATCCCGACGCGCCGCTCGCCTCGCCGGACGATTTCGCGAGGCAGAACTCAGTCCTCGTTGTGACACCTCACACCGTTTCGGCGGCCGCACAATGAAAACTCTCCGTCAGCTGCGAAACCCAATGCTGCTTTCCGCCGCGGTCGCATCGATCGTTGTCGTGTGCGCATCCACGGCGAGCGCGCAAGCGGGCGCGCGACCCGGCGCAGCGCCGTCGGCAGCGGCACTGATCGCAGGTTGGCCCGCAACCGATCGCGGCGAAGCCACGGCGGTGCTCGACTCGGCGCGGGATGCGGGATTGCCCGTTGCACCACTCCGTGCGAAGATCGCGGAAGGAATTGCGAAGGACGCGCCGCCCGCGACGATCGTGAACGTGGTGCGCCGGCTCTACGCCAGCCTGCGTACGGCACGGCAAACGCTCGGCACGCGCATCGGCGAGCCGGAACTCGTCGCCGCTGCTGCTGCATTGCAGTCCGGCGTTGCGCCCGCACAGCTGCGCGCCTTGCGCGTGAGCATTTCCGCGGACCGGTCCGCAACGGAGCTCTTCGTGGTGCTCACCGATCTGACACATCGGGGGGTAACAGCGGAGGAAAGCGTTGGGGCGCTCACGCGCCTCGCGCGCGCCGGGGCGAACGACGCGACACTCGTCCAACTCCGGTTCGATGTCGCCAAGGATGTCGCCGCCGGTGTCCCGGCGCAGAGCGCCGTGAGCCGGCGGACCAACGACTACGTGTCGCGAGGCCTGCCTCCGCCGGAAGATCCGGTCCCGCCGCCGGCACCGGATGGTCGCTGAACGCATGCGCTGGCGAAGGACATGCTCGTTGGCGATCACGCTGGTGGTGCTCGGCGCTGGCGCGGCTGGATGGTCTCCGCTCCGCGCCCAGGCGACGGAGTCGGGCGCCGCAGATTCGTCGTTCGCTCTTTCCGTCGGCGTTCGCAGCTGGCTCGCAGTGACCGGACCAGTCGACGGGCCGGTCGCTGGATTGCGGCTGCGAACGCAATTTTCGTGGCTGCTCGTCCGTCTCGACGCGAATGCCTCCGCGGGCAATCGCTCGGGAGGCGGATCCGCCGGGCCGTCGCTGCTCGATGGGCAGTTCCAGTTGAGCACCACGCCGATGCGCGTCGGCAAGGCGGGAGCTGACGCACGCGTCGGGCTGGAGCGAGATGCGTTTGATCCGACGACCGCCTGGATGCAGCAAAGTGGATCGCTCCGCACCTGGTACGGGACGGCCGCACGGGGTGTGTGGGCACAGGCTGGAGTCGGTGCGCCGGTAAACTGGCACGCGACGCCGACGTCAAACGAAGTGCAGCTCGGCGGCTGGATGACGCGTGGCGCGACGCAATTGAGCGCGTCGCTGCAGCACATTGCGACGGGCCGCCTGGCCGCAGTCGGCGCGGATTCCGCCACTATCAATCCTGCATTGTGCCGGCTCGACTACGACCCGAACCGTCCACTGCAGCAATATCTGACCGTATGTCCGCAGCGCCTCCAGACGCTCGATGCCGGTGCGGCGGTCGTGTGGGATATTCGCAATCTTCGCGTACATCTTTTCGTGGCGCACCGGATGCTCGGCAGCACGTCATTCGGCGTTCCGATCGAGAGCTGGGCCGGCGGAAACGCGGAGTTGACGTGGTCCGACAACGTGCGGTTTACGCTCGACATCGATCGACGACCCACGGACATCGTGCGAGGGCTTCCGGCGTACAATCGGTTTGCGGTTGGAGTACGGCTTATGCCGTGGCTTCGACACGAACCAAAGGACACGCCTGCAGCCCGCGGCGGTGCAGTTGTTGAGCGACACCGCATGTTGCTTCGACTCGGCGCGGCGGCGAGCGCCGACGTTCGCGGGGACTTCACCGATTGGAAACCTGTGGCGCTCACGAGCGATCGCGATGGCGCTTGGGCCCTCCCTTCCGGGATTGCGCCCGGAGTCTACACGCTAAGCGTGCGGATTGATGGGGGCGCGTGGTTTCCTCCGCCCGGGCTCCCGACGGCCTCGGACGGATTCGGCGGCACCGTTGGAGTGCTCGTCGTTCCCTGACAAAACGCGGCCGAAGCCGCGCGCTCGCGTCAGACCACCGCCACCTTCACGTTATGAATCGGCGGCAGCGCGTCGAACAGGCACTCCCACTCCTCGCCGCCGTCGCGTCCGATCCACAACTGACCCGTCGTGGAGCCGAAGTACAACGCGGGTGATTTCAGTTCGTCGATGTCCATCGCGTCGCGCTGGATCGTGAAGAAGCTCTCCTTTTTCGGAAGGCCCTTCGCGATGCGCTTCCACGATTCGCCGCCGTTCTCGCTGCGCCACACGGCCGGCGCGCCGTCGGGGCAGGTGCGCGTTGCCGGCATCAGCGGCATCACGTAGATGGTGTCAGGGTCGTGCGGATGCACGACCATCGGAAATCCAAAATCGGACGGAAGTCCCTTGGCGATCGAACGCCATGTGCGCCCGTAGTCATCGCTGCGCAGGACGCCGATGTCCGGCCGCCGTCCACCCGGGCCGTCCCACTCGCCCCATCCGCCGTGATTCTGCATGTACAGCCGGCCCGGCGCGTCTTTGTGCCCGACGATCTTGTGCACGCACTGGCCGAACTCCGGATATGGATCCGGCGCGAATCCCGCGCCAACGCCGGTGTTCGACGCGTTGAACGTCTCGCCGCCGTCCTCGCTCACATAGTGGCCGCCGGTCGAGATGCCGAGGTGCATGCGGTTGCCGTCGCGAAGGATCGTGTGCAGGCAGAGTCCGCCTGCGCCGGGCTGCCATTTGCGCGAGTGCTCGTGATTGCTGATGCCGTTGATCATCTCCCACGAGTCGCCGCCGTCGCGACTTCTGAACAGCGAGGCCGGTTCGACGCCGCACCAGATCTCATGCTTCGCCGCGCCCGGCTCGAGCGACCAGATGTTCGCGAGCGCGCGTCCGTCGTCCTTCGGGAACGCCGGCGCGGATTTCGTCTCTTTGAAAGTCTTGCCGAGGTCCGTCGAGCGGAGGACTTTCATCCCAAAGAACGGACTGCAGCTCGACGCATAAATGCGCGGCGACCCGCGCCCGTCGATCATGCTGGAGTAGACGGGCACGCCGGTGGCGAACGGCCCGCGCAGCGCGAACTTGCCGCGTGCCTTCGCCGACTCGGCGACGAACAGTCCTTTGCGGGTTCCAATCGTGAGGATCACGCGGTCCGGCACGGTCAGCCTCCTGAGACGGCGGGAAGGATGGTCACGACGTCGCCGGCGCCGAGTGGTGACTCGAGGCCGGCGAGATCGCGCATATGATCGTCGTTGACGAAGATGTTGATGTGGCGGCGAACTGCGCCCGTTTCGTCGCAGATATTGACGTAGAGGGCGGGGTAGTCGCGCTCGATTTGGTCGAGCACTGCGCGTACGGTGCCGCCCGAGACACCGAGCGTGCGCGCCTTGCCGCAGTATTGGCGCAGCATTTCGGGAATGAAGAGTTCCACTGCGAGCGTCGAGGGCATACGACCGAGAATCTAGCGCCGCAGGGCTGTCGGGGAAATGCGAGTTGGTCCTACTGATGCTTGGGGTTGAGGGTTTGGGGTAACGGCGAGGGCGTGTTGGGCTAGGGGCTTTGCGCTAGGGGTCGTGGGTATCTGATGACCCCGAGCACACAACCCCAAACCCACCACGTATTGCTGTTGCCCATTACCCCGCGCCGGAAACTGCTTCAGATCCATATCAGGCCAAGCAGCCCGACCACCCCAAGCGCCATCAGCAGGATGGACGCGCGCCGGCCCGTCTCTGCCCCCGCAAAGCTCCGCGCATAGCCCGCTTTCATCACGTTGTTGCTCGACGAGGCGATGACGATCGCCGCCGCCGCCGTTCGCAACGGCATCGCGGCGCCGTGCGCCTGCGTGAGTCCGAGAATGAACGGATCGACGTCCGTGACGCCCATGACCGCCGCCAGCGAGTAGAGGCCTGCGCTTCCCAAATATTCACGAGCCAGGCTCGTCACGACGAGGATTCCCACGAACGCTGCCGCGAACACAACTGCCGCCTTGAGCTCGAGCGGGTTGAGGCGCTGCTTCGCCGGAGCCGCCGCATCGTCTGTGCTTTCGGGACTCTGGCGCGAGATCAACCAGCCGCCGCCGATGCCGGC
>JBOHTH010000349.1:0-2935 GCA_050733535.1 Gemmatimonadaceae bacterium
CGGCATGTCCATGTGTCAGGCGGCCTTCGACCTCGGGCCGCTGGTGGACCAGGAAGGCATGTTCGCGCTGGCGGAACAGCGCTTCACCGACGCCATAACGGCGGCGACCGCCGCCGGGCTTACCAACATCCTCAACGCGGCGTACGTCGGGCGGGCGCGCGTTCGCCTTTTCCAGCACAACGCGACGGGGGCCATTGCCGACGCGCAACTCGTGCCAAGTGGATTCGTGTTCAACGCCGCGATGGACGCGTCGAACACGCGGCGATTCAACCACGTGTTCAACCCGATCTCCACGAACGGCAGCATGACCGTCGAGGTATCGGCGCGCACACTGATGACCGAGAATGGCGAGGTGGATCCGCGCTCGGGCACCACCCAACTCACGACCAAGCCGGGCGACGGTGTGTCGGTGATCTTCATTCCCAACAAAGACAACGCGGCGTCGCTCACGGCGGGCGAGGCGCTGCCGATGCCGATCGCGCGCTACGAGGAGGCGCAGCTCATCCTGGCCGAAGCGCAGGGCGGGGCGTCAGCTGTCACGATTATCAATGCGATGCGGTCGTCAGTGGGCTTGGCGCCGTATGCCGGAGCCACCGACGCTGCGTCGATCACGAACCTGATCATCAGCGAGCGGCAGCGCGTGTTGTTCGTCGAGGGGTTCCGGATGTTCGACGTGGAGCGGTTCAACCTCGCGCTCGTTCCCGCGGCCGGAAGCGGGTACCGCACGGGAACAGCGGGTGGTTCGTACGGCAGCACCGTATGCATGCCGGTACCGGATATCGAAGCGCTGAACAATCCCAACATCGACCCGTCGCAGATTCTCAACGGCGTGCAGGGGAAATTTCCGATCCCATGAGATGGTCAGCTCGCGATGATGTAGCGGCAGCCGGCCTCCTGGGCGCGGAGGACGGCGAAAACACCCGAGGGCTGGAGGATCACTCCGGGGATCACGTGTGCGACAGCGCGCTCGCGCGCAGCAGTCTCGTCGAGTTTTTCCTCCTTGCGGAAGCGGTCGACGACGTCGCCGAACGCAAGATTGCAGGCGAGCACCGTGCCGCCATCCTCGACAAAGTTCACGATGTTGTAGCGCGCGAATTTCGCCGGGGTGCCAGGCGCTGACGCGGCAATCGGATTTGCCTCCGCCCATTTCTTTCCCTAAAGCGTCTTGAGCTTGACCTCTTTGCCGATCTTGAATCGCTTCCAGTATTCGTCGTTCATGGCGAGTTCGATGGCCTCGTGGCGGATCACGACGACCGGTGACATCGCGGATCGGACCGTGCCGTATGCCGACTTGTATTCATCGCACCACAGAATCGCCCGGAACAGCGCGGCGCCTTCCGAGATTTCCGGCGAGTCGAATACCGCGCGGAATTTTCCGGTCACCTTGTCGGCCCAGGTGAAATCGAAGGTCGTATCGAGTGCGGCAGGGTGATTCGGCCCGGCGGCGTGCAGTGGGCGCGCGGCCAGTGAAGGCACGGCCACGGCGGCGAGTGAGGTTCCGCCGAGCCAGCTGAGAAATTCGCGGCGTTTGGTGGGCATGAGGCAGGAAGGATGGTTGGCAGGAGGTCCGCAGCGCGAAGGTAACCCTTCGCATCGGGGTTCTCCATCTCGCGCGTCACGGCTGGCGGTCTGGCCGCGCCTGGGCTACCATATCATGACAATCAGGCGATGGAGTTCGCCAAAAGCGCGGCGCGTGTCCGGCCGCTGATGACTCCTGTCCGGCCTCACGGCCCGACAGGAGTTTTGCATACGTCCACTGGATCACGGTCGCGGCTCGTTACCACGAGGCTTCATGATCATTCTTCTCATCGCGCTGGGCGGCGCCGTCGGCAGCGTGGCGCGATACCTCCTGGGCCGCGCCGTACAGGGCGCGCTCCACCTGGAGTTCCCGATCGGCACGTTTGCCGTGAATGTCCTCGGCTGCCTCCTGATTGGTGTGCTTGCCAAGTTTTTCATGCACAGCCAGACGGAAATCCCCCTTCGCGCGACCCTGATGATCGGGTTCTGCGGCGGGTTCACGACATTTTCGACCTTTTCACTCGACACCCTGGGATTGATTCAGGGCGGCGAATGGGGGAGAGCGGCGCTGTATGTGGCCTTGAGCGCGTTGGTCTGCGTTGGCGCGACTGCGGCTGGGTTTGCGGTCGGGCCGTCGCTCAATCCCTAAACCGTCGACAGCGCCCAAGCCGTTTTCGCCTGGTTGCCGCCACGACGTTCCAGCCACTGTTTCATAGTTGCCCGCCGCCTCGCTACTTTTGACGAATGTCTGTCGACGTTGTCGCGCTCGCCGCAGAACTCCTGGCCATCCCGTCCACCACGCGCGAAGAAGGGCGTGCGGTGGACTTCGTCGCGCGCTGGCTCGTCGCGCGCGGATGGAATGTCAACGTGCAGGAAGTCACGCCCGGCCGCGGCAATGTGTGGGCCTCGCGAAAAGGCGGCGGCGTCACGCTCTCGACGCATCTCGACACGGTGCCGCCGTACGTTCCGCCGCGCTCTGACGACGGCAAGCTGTTCGGACGCGGCGCGTGCGACGCCAAGGGGATTGCCGCCGCAATGCTCGTCGCCGCGGACCGACTCGTCGCGGCGGGCGAAGAGCGCGTGGACCTCCTGTTCGTCGTCGGCGAAGAGCGAGGCTCCGACGGCGCACGTCTGGCGAACCAGCTCCCGACCACCAGCAAGTTCCTCATCAACGGTGAGCCGACGGAGAGCATCCTCGCGTCGGGGAGCAAGGGCGCGCTGCGGTTCATCGCGCGGACCCGCGGACGTGAAGCGCATTCGGCGTATCCGCACCTCGGACAATCGGCGATCGAACCGTTGCTGCAGCTCCTCGCCGAACTCAAGGCGCTGACGTTTCCGCGCGACGAGGTTCTCGGCGACACGACCGTCAACATCGGGCTTATCCGCGGCGGCACCGAGGCAAACATCATCCCCGGAC
>JBOHTH010000350.1:0-4882 GCA_050733535.1 Gemmatimonadaceae bacterium
TGAAGTTCATGTGCTCGAGGAGGTGGGCCATGCCGGTCTCGCCATAGCCCTCGTGCCGTGACCCGACGAGATAGGTGATGTTGATCGTCGCGGTGGGCTTGCTCGCGTCGGGAAATATCAGGACGCGAAGTCCGTTGGCGAGGTCGTATTCGGTGATCCCTTCGACGGTCGCCCCTTTTGTGATACCCTGCGGCAGTTGCGCCGCGAGCGGACCTCCGACGATGGCGAGCAATGCGGCCAGGCGGCGGCCGGTGCGGGCAATGGAGGGGCTGGTCATGGATCCTCTTTTATGGAAGATGGCTCGTACAGCAGTGAAAGCTGGATGCTGAATGGATTGCGCTCAAGTCGGCGGGGTCGCTCTTTAGACGATCCTAAAGCTGAATCGCGGATTTTCGCGGAACGGCAAACGGCGATTTACGCGGATACTGCCAAAAGCTGAATCGCGGATTTTCGCGGAACGGCAACGGCGATTTAATGCGGATACCACCCAACCTTTTGGGGAACTACCGAGAAATGTCCAGGGAAGTTGCAGTCCCCCAAGTATTTGTCGTATCAGCGCGCATCGCAGTTCAAGATCTGCGGGAATCCGCGATCCAGCAGGAATACCATATCGCAATCCAAAGACCTGCGGAAATCCGCGATCCAGCAGGAATACCAAAAGCTGAATCGCGGATTTTCGCGGAAAGTCAAAGGGCGATTCTCCCCCTGACGCAGTTAGACCGCTTTGGCGTTATTAATGGTTGACCCCTTTCCGAGTCCTCCCATGCGCCGTACCCTCGCACTGCTCCTTGTCATCACCGCCCCGCTCGGCGCGCAGATGGTGTACAAGCAGCCACCCGCCGAAATCGCCAAGATCCTCGACACCCCGCCGACCCCGGCCGCCTCGTTCAGCCCCGACCGCTCGAAGATGCTCATGACCGAGCGCAACGGCCTGCCGCCGATCAGCGACGTGGGCGCTCCGTACCTGCGGCTCGCAGGCACGCGCGTGAACCCGCGCACGAACGGATCGTGGCGCGAAGCCTTTGCGCACGGCCTCGTCGTGCGCCCGCTGAACAGCGCAACGGAGAACCGCATCCAGACGCCGCCGGGCGCGAAGATCTCTCACGTGATGTGGTCCGACGATTCGAAGAAGATCGTCTTCACGGTCACCGGCACCGACGGCGTGAAGCTCTGGGTGGCGGACGCCGCCACCGGCGCCGCGCACAAGCTCACCGACGTCGCGCTCGACGCGATTACGACGCCCTGCTCATGGATCGACGGGAGCGACCTCATCTGCCAGACGGTACCCGCCAGCCGCGGCGCAGCGCCGAGCGCTCCGGAGATTCCTGTCGGCCCGATCGTCCAGGAGGCAGACGGCCACAAGAATCCCGCGCCGACTTTCGAGGATCTCCTCGAAAGCCCACAGGACGAGAAACTGTTCGACTACTACTTCACGTCGCAGCTCGCGATCATCTCTCTCGACGGCGCCGTCAAGAAGATTGGGCCGACGGGAATTCACTCGCGCTCCGTGCCGTCACCCGATGGCAAGTACGTCCTCGTCTCGACCGTGCACCGCCCCTACTCGTACCAGGTTCCCGAGGGCCGATTCCCCGCACTGACCGAAGTGTGGGACCGCTCCGGAAAGGTCGTGCGCAAAGTGCAGGACACACCGCTCCAGCAATCCGCGCCACGCGGGCAGGACGCCGTCGAAGCGGGCCCGCGCACGGTCGGCTGGCGCGACGACGCTCCGGCGTCGCTCGTATGGATCGAGGCACTCGACGGCGGCAACATCTCGACGAACGTGCCGAAGCACGATCACCTGCTCGCGCTGTCCGCGCCCTTCACGGGGACGCCCACCGAACTTATCGCCGTGGACTCGCGGATTGGCGGTGGACGCGGCGGGGCGGTCACCTGGGCAAGATCCGATTTCGCGATTGTCACCGAGGCGTCGCGCCGGACTCGCACGTCGCGCGTGTGGGCCATCAACCCGTCCAACCCGTCGCAAGCGCCACGCTTGATGTGGGAGCACCACACCGACGACCGCTACACCGATCCGGGCCGCTTTGAAGTCACGCGCGGACCGTTCGGCGACAACGTCCTGCTCACGTCGAAGGATGGACGTTTTGCGTATCTCACGGGCGTCGGATCCTCGCCGGATGGTGACCGCCCGTTCCTCAGCAAGTACGAACTCGCAACCGGCAAGACCACGCAGATCTTCCGCTCCGAAGCGCCGTACTACGAGTCACCGAACACGATGCTCGACGCTGAGGGAAACCGCATCGTCACCCTGCGCGAGTCGGTGAACGACGTCCCCAACTATTTCATTCGCGATATCGCATCGGGCAAGCTCACGCAGCTCACGCACGCCAAGGATCCCGCGCCGGAGTTCGCCGGCGTCTCGAAAGAGTTCGTGAAGTACAAGCGCGCCGACGGCGTGGATCTCACCGCGACCGTCTATCTCCCCGCCGGCTACAACAAGGCGAAGGACGGGCCGCTGCCGTTTTTCCTCTGGGCATATCCCGCGGAGTTCGAGTCGGTGGCGGCGGCCTCGCAGGTCAGCGGATCTCCGTATCGCTTCACGCGGCCCTCCGGCGCGTCGCGTCTGATGATGCTCACGCAGGGTTACGGCGTGATGGACAATCCCACGATCCCGATCATCGCGCAGAACGGGGGGAAGCCCAATGATACGTACGTCGAACAGCTCGTCGCGGGCGCCAAGGCCGCCATCGACAAAATCGTCGACATGGGCGTTGCCGACCGCGACCGCATCGCTGTCGGCGGGCACTCGTACGGCGCATTCATGACCGCGAACCTTCTCGCGCACACGAACTTCTTCAGGGCCGGAATCGCCGAGAGCGGCGCGTACAACCGCACGCTTACGCCGTTCGGATTCCAGAACGAAGAGCGCACCTACTGGGAGGCGACGGATCTCTACACGAGAATGTCGCCGTTCACATACGCCGACAGCATCAAGACGCCGATCCTCCTGATTCACGGCATGGCGGACGACAACACCGGCACGTTCCCGATCAACAGTGAGCGGCTGTTCGCGGCGCTCAAGGGAACTGGCGGCACGGCGAAGTACATCCAGCTCCCCGCCGAACCACACGGGTATCGCGCGCGCGAGTCGATCGGCGACGTGCTCGCCGAGGAAGTGGCCTGGCTCAACAAGTACGTGAAGCCAAAGGTGAAGATCGTCCAGTGATGCGCCATTGGGTGCTCGGCGCCACCGCGCTATTGCAAGCCTGCGCGGGGCGTCCGGGCACCGCCGTCGCTCCGACGGACAGCTCGCTGTTGCAGCGGATGCTCGTGGCGGAGGATGCGCGCGGAACCGGCGCAGAGGGAATTGCGCCGCTGCTCGAGGGAGAGAAGAGCGGTGACAGCACGCTGCGCGCCGTCGCCGTTCGCGGGCTCGCACGACTCAAGTGGACACCGGCGCCGCCCGCGCGCCCCGCAAACCGTGGTGGTGCTCGTGCGCCGGCCGCGCGTCCGCCCGCGCTTCCGTGCTCGCGGCTCGTCACCCGCGCTCACAGCGCCGACCGTCGCGAGCGGATACCGGCCGCCGATTCGCTCGCCTCCTGCGCAGACGACGGCGCCACGCTTCTTCCGCTCGCGCACGCGTCGGATGACAATGTCCGCGCCGGGGCAATCACCGGTCTCGCGCGCAATACCAAACACGCCGACGACACGGTCTTCATTTCCGCGCTCACCGCGCACGGCTATCAGGTTGTCCTCGCTGCCGCGAACGCGCTCAGGGGATCACCCCGCGGCGCCGCCGCGGTCCCCGCGCTATTCGCCTCGCTCGACCGTCTCACCGCTCAACGCCACGAGAACGCGCGCGACGAGCGAATGGCGATCCTCGACCGGCTGGCCGAGTTCGGGTCCGCGACCGATACGGCGCACCTCCGCCGCTATGTGATCGATTTCGACACGACGGTCGCGGCCAAGTCCGCCGCGATTCTCACGACGTGGACGGGCACAGCGGTCGTGCCGCACGCACGGCCGCTCCCGATCCGCGCCGAACCGCTCGCGCAGATCTTTCGCACGCGCGGCACGCAACTCCGCATCACGATGGCGGCGTCGAGCGGCGGCGGGACGATCCTCATCGATCTGTTCACAACGGATGCGCCCGCAACGATCGCGCGCGTCACGCGCCTCGCGCGTGCGCACTACTACGACGGCCTCTCGTTCCACCGCTACGTCCCGAACTTCGTGATCCAGGGCGGATCGCCCGGCGCCAACGAGCAGGTCGGCGACGCCGCGTTCATGCGCGACGAGCTCGGCGGACACTCACACCTGCGTGGCACCGTCGGCATCTCCACCCGCGGCCACGACACCGGCGACGCGCAGTTCTTCATCAACCTCGTCGACAACACGCGCCTCGATCACGACTACACCGTGTTCGGTGAGGTCGTGTCCGGCATGGACGTCGTGGACCGGATCCGCGCGGGCGACATCATGCAGCGCGTCGAAGTCATCAACTCTCGATTGGACTGACCATGCATCTTCTATTCGCCGTCGCGTTCTTCTTTCAGGCCGCCGCCGACACCGCAACACTTCACGGCGCGCGTGGGCCCGCGTTCGCACCGGATGGCCGGCTCGCTGTGTCGGTCAACGGCGACATCTTCGCGCAGCAGTCGCCCGGCGGGCGCTGGATGCACCTCACGAGCGGCATCGCGTGGGACCGCGACCCGGCGTGGACACATGACGGTTCGGCCATCGTGTTCTCGTCCGACCGTTCGGGTCAATACGCGCTCTGGCGCGTGAAGGTCAGCGCACAAGGCGCGGCCGGCACGCCGGAGCGGATTACCAACTCGAACGAACCCGAGCGCTCGCCATCGCTCGCGCCCGACGGCACGATTGCGTTCGCACGCGGAGAAGGAAACGCGTCGCGCGTCTGGAT
>JBOHTH010000351.1:0-4745 GCA_050733535.1 Gemmatimonadaceae bacterium
GGATGACCATGACCGACATGCAGGCGCGTCACGTGTCCGCGTTCGTGATGATGGCCGGCATGCTCGCCGTGCTGGCGACCGTGACGATGACGATCGCGGCGGTCGGCCTGTACGGCCTGATTGCCTACGGCGTGGCGCAGCGGACGCGCGAGATCGGCGTGCGCATCGCACTTGGTGCGCGTCCAGCCGACATCCTCACGCATATCAGCGCAGGTGCCGTGAAGCTTACGATGGTCGGCATCGCATTCGGTGTGGTCGGTGCGGCGCTGTTCGCGCGATTGCTCACGGCGCTGTTGTATCGCGTGACTGCGGGCGATCCGGTGACGTTCGTCGGGGTGTCGCTCGCACTGGTTGTCACCGCCCTGATGGCGGCGCTGATTCCGTCATGGCGGGCCGCCCGGGTGGACCCCGCGATAGCGCTGCGCGAGTAGCGCGTGAAATGACGGTGTCACCACTCCAGGGCCGCGCCGAACTGTAGCATTGCCGTGTCGTTGGTAATGAGAGGCGTCCCTTCGAGGATCGCCTGCGCGGCGAGCATACGGTCAAACGGGTCCTTGTGACCAACCGTCCATCCGCCGGCTTTTTGGGCAGCCTCGGCCGTGATCGAAAGGAGTTCGAAGCCCAGCCCTCGGACCGTGAGCACAAAGTTCTGTGCGAGCAGCGCCGCGCTGGGCAACTTCCCGAGTCGGAACTTCGTGGCAACCTCCCACGCGCTGGCGGCGCTGACCAGGATGTCGTGTCCCGGATCTTGAATGAGGTCGCGGGCCTTAGTTGAGAGCAGCGGATCACCGGCCACGAAGAAGAGCAGGGTGTGCGTGTCGAGAAGGTACCGCATCAGCCCTCCCACACCTTCAACTCATCCGCTGGGAGCGGCTCGAAGAACGCCGAGTCGACGGCGACCGCGCCGCGCAAGGCGCCAAACACGCGGGGTGTGTTGCTGCGAACCGCCGCGGGAGGAACGGCGACCACCTCGAACCCTGGGGCCTCTCCGCCACGCGCGATCTGCACGCGCTCGCCGCGTGATACGCGCAGCAGGATCTTCGAGAGCTGCGTCTTGGCCTGATGGACTTTGAACACGGCGGGCGAGCGTTCCTTTGCCTGGCTCGACGCAGTGCCCTTGGCTTTCGCGCTCGCTGGCCCGGTTGCCTTGTGTCCGGTGGTGTCTTTCGTGGCCGACGTACGCCCTCGGTGCGATCGTTTGATGCGCGACATCGTGTTCTCCTTGTTAGCTAAATATTAGCTAATAGAACGATCGTCCGCAACGTTAGGCGTCCCGCCGCCCCTGGCGTGCCGTATGGTTATGGCGGCACGACGGGGCTGCCTGGCCGATCATGAGTGGCGCCTAGGGCGCGAGCACGACGAGCACCAGCTGAGCCGTTTCGCGCGTCGCCCCTTCCGAATAAAACGCGTACACCTTATGTGTCTTCTCGTCGATACCGCACGTGCGCGCACCGCCGCCCGTCCGCACCTTGTCGATCACTGAGTACTTGTCCGGCGAATCCTCGTGGATGATGCTGAGCGTGCTGTCAGCGCGGTTGGCGTTGCAGACGAACTTCGCGCGTGAGTCGAACGCGTTCTGGTCGGCGCGGCTCGGCACCCGCACGCGTTGCACGACGTTTCCATTGTCGGCGTTGACCACGACCACTTCGGTGTCGCAAGCCATGAACAGCCGGCGGGTCGCGCGGTCCATCGAGAGGCCTTGGGCGCGCCCGCATTTCGGAATCTTATACGTGGCTTCGATCTTCAGTGCCTTCGCATCGACCTTATGCACGAACCCTGAGTCCTCGACGTTCATGAAGAGGTGGCCCTTGCCATCGGCCACGCCGGACTCGTGCCCTTCGCCAACCGACGTTGTCTTCGTCACCAGCGTCCCGTTGGTCATGTCGACCACCCACGTGTTCGCTCCCTCCCACGCGAACGCGCGGTGGGTGAACGGATCGTAGATCGAGCCGTCGGCCTTGACATCGAGTTTGCCCGTAACGGCGAGCGTTTTCAGGTCAAACAGCGTGCCGTTCCTGACGAGGCCGCGATTCTGGTCCTGAGCAATCGCGTATCCGCCACCGCCGCCAGCGACCTTGCCGATCACGGTGTCCTTGTCGACATCGATGACGTTGTCGCCCAAACCGTAAAGGCGCCGCCCGATCGGGTCGACGATGATGTAATCGGCGCGCACCCGGCCGAGGTTCAGCCGCTTCACGACGTGGTAGTGCGTGCTTTGCGCGGCAAGCGTTGATGCTGCGCACGCCGCTGTGACGAGCGCGGCGACGGTGGAAAGGCGAAGGCGAGGCATGGCGGGTCTCCGGAAGATGGTCATTAGCATTACGACCGCTGCGCGGCGGGTGTTTGCGGCGAGTCCAACAGGTGGGGCTTCGACTTTGTACCAGTTGAATCACCTCTCATCGTCGTCGACGGAGGAATCATGCGCCGCCTTGCTCTCATCCTGTCACTTGCCGGCTGCGCGCCGCTCGGCGCCCAATCGTCGCCCGCCTACCACATCACGCACACCTACGTACTTGGTGGCGATGGCAGCTGGGACTACCTCGTGCCGGATTCGCCGAACCACCGCTTGTTCATCGGCCGCCAGAATCGTGTCATGGTGGTCGACATGCAGAGCGGAGCACTGCTCGGCGAGGTTGCCGATATCCACGGTGCGCATGGAACTGCGCTGGCGACTCGCACGGGACACGGCTTCGCGACGTCTGGGAACGACAGTTCCGTCGTGATGTTCGACCTGAAAACTTTCAAAGTGCTCGGGCGGGCGCACGCCGCCGAGGACGCGGACGCGATCGTGTACGATCCGGCGTCTGACCGCGTGTTCACGCTCAATGGCGATGCGCATTCATCCACCGTGATCGACCCTGCCACGGGTCACGTGATCGGGACGGTTCCGCTTGGCGGAAAGCCGGAGTACGGCGCGTCAGCGGGCGACGGAACGGTCTATGCGAACATCACCGATAACAGCGAAGTGGTTGAGATAGACGCCAAGACGATGCTGGTGACGCGCCGCTGGTCCACGGCGCCGTGCAAACAGCCGGTCTCGATGGCGATCGACGTCGCGCATCATCGCGTGTTCAGCGGATGCCGGAGCGGCGTCCTGGCGGTCTCGGACTATGCCGCCGGGAAAGTCATCACGACGCTGCCGATCGGCCCCGGCACTGACGGGGCCGGCTACGACCCGGCGACGGGTGAACTGTTCGCGTCGAACGCAGACGGCACGCTCACCGTGATCCATCAGGATAGCTCCGACGCGTATCGCGTCGTTCAGACCGTGAAGACGGCGACCGGTTCGAGAAACATGACCGTCGATCCCGCGACGCATAAAGTGTTTGTCGTCGGCGCGAAGTTTGAAGAGGCGCCAGCCGCGGCGACGCCCGGAAATCCGCGCCGGCGGCCGCCGATGGTGCCGGGGTCGTTCATGCTCATGGTGATAGAGCGGTAGACGGCGGTCTCGGCGAAGTATCCGCTTGGGCGGTTGTGGCACCGACCGCCATTTCGCGGGTATTACAGAGCGAAACCCCGGCGACCGGAGCAGGTCTCTGGGCTTTCGGATCTGTATGGAGACGCATGATGAAACCTTTTTTCCTACCTGCCGTCGCAGTACTTGCCCTGGGCGCCATCGGCACGCCCGCGTTCGCGCAGCAAGAGCCCACCGCTCATGAGCCGGGGCTGCAAGAAACCGCCTACCACGAGCTGCACGCGCGGGGCAACGCGATGCTCAGCGTCGATTCGCCCTCGTTCACGCTCAACAGCGACATTCCGCTCGCGGACACGCGGTATCGCGGGGATCGCTTTCCCGGCCTCACGTGGGACGGCGCGCCCATCGACACGAAGTCGTTCGTCGTGATCGTGCAGGATGGCGACGCCATGAAAGGCGGTGAACCGCTCGTGCACTGGACGATGTACAACATTAAGCCGAGCACGCAGACGCTTTCGGTCGGGGAGAAGTCGCCGCCATCGGGCGCGCACTATGGACCGAGTTCGTTCGGTAAAGACGAACCGTACATGGGCCCGAAGACGCCGGCCGGCCCGAAGCACCGCTACCATTGGGAGGTGTTCGCGCTCGATACCAAGCTCGCGCTGAGCCCGAGCGCCAACTATGACGCGCTCGTTGCCGCGATGAAGGGGCATGTAATCTCGAGTGGCGAGACGATTGGACTCGGCACGGTGGATCCGAAGGTCGCGTCCGGAGACAAATAAGAAGACTGCCGTTCGCCGCGCTGCGCCGCGATCACGTCGCGGACGCAGCACGGCGCACTCCCTTGCTCAATCGACAAGAGCGCGCTACACTCTCCTTTGTCCATTCGACAGGAGAACGCGCGTGGCTTCGTCCGCCGACGTACTTCAGGGAACGCTCGACCTGCTCGTCCTCAAGGCCCTCTCGCTTGCGCCGCTGCACGGCTGGGGCATCAGCCAGCGAATCCAGCAGCTCTCAAAGGACGCTCTCCAGATAGGGCAGGGTTCGCTTTACCCGGCGCTCTACCGGCTCGAGCGCAAAGGGTTCGTCAAGAGCACGTGGGGAATCACCGAGAACAACCGCGAAGCCAAGTACTACCGGCTCTCGGCGGCGGGGCAGCGCGCACTGGCTGATGAGCTCGCCGAGTGGCGCCGTTTCACGCGCGCGGTCGACCTTGTGATCGTCGCGGAGTAGGCCTCGCCGGCTACTCGTACCTCAGCGCCTCGATCGGATCCAGCGCCGCTGCCCGCCGCGCCGGCCACACACCGAACACGAGTCCCACCGCCGCTGA
>JBOHTH010000352.1:0-5191 GCA_050733535.1 Gemmatimonadaceae bacterium
CGTCCGATCCCTGCAGGGACCAGATCGTCGGGATCTTGTCCTTTCGCACATACAGAAATCCCGAGCCGATCGGCGCGAGCGTCCATTTGTGCAGCGAGACGCCGTAGTAATCGCACTCGAGGTCGTCGCGCTTGAAGGGAAAGTGGTTGAACGCGTGCGCGCCGTCGACGAGCACCTCGATGCCGAGGGGACGCGCCATGCGCACGATGTCGCGCACGGGCATGATCTGCCCGGTGAGGTTCGTGATGTGCGTGACCTCGATGACCTTCGTGCGCGGCGTGATCGCCTTGCGGAACTGCTCCACGAGATAGGCGTCCGACGGCGGCGGCACCTTGAAGGAAATCTCCTTGAAGACGATCCCCTCGCGCCGGACGCGCTGCTGCCAGCTCGTGGTCATGCGCGGATAATTCTGGTTGGTCGAGACGACCTCGTCACCCGCCTTCAGGTTCATGCCGAAGATGATGTTCTCGTTTGCTTCGGTCGCGTTGCGCACGACCGCGATCTCCTCAGGGTCGCACCCGAAATCGCGCGCGAGGTCGCGGCGCGTGCTCTCCATGCGCGGCTCGAGCGTGCGCCACATGTTCTCGACCGGCAGCTCGTTCACGAAGTGCGTGTCCCGGATCATTTGTTCGAGGACATGCGTGGGAGCTGGGGAACAGCCGCCGTTATTGAGATTGATCATCGTGCGGTCGATGTCGAACGCGCTCTGAATCTGGCTCCAGTACGCCTCGTTGTCGGCGACTTCCTTGGCGGTTTGGCCGCCGGCGATCGCGTTGGCCTTGAAGAGCTGGCCGAAGGCGTCGCCGCGCATCACGGGAAGGGCGATGCCCGCGCCGGCGAGACCGCGGACGAAGTTTCTGCGAGTGGTCATGAGGGGGTCCAGGATAGAGGCTCATGAACTATATGGCCGTTTCCCCGCCCGTGGCCAGTCGGCAGCTGCGGCACTAGGCCTTTACCTGCAACAACAACGGCAATATTGCCACGGGTCTGCACGGGAACGCACGGGTCTCTCTCTGCGCGCGGGCGGACCCGTGCGTTTCCGTGAAATCCGTGGCAAATGTTTTTTTGTCTTTCAAAGACAACAACAACGACGGCCACGGATCCCCCGGAAACGGCACGGATTGCGCCGCGCGCACGGAGAGACCCGTGCGTTCCCGTGCAGACCCGTGGCAAAATTTGTTTTTACGGAACGACGATCAGCCCTGCTTCGCCGCCGAATTCGTCCTTCACGCGCGCCGTGCCGCGCGGGGCGCGCCACGGACCGTCATCGATGCGCACCGCCACGCGGTGGCGCCCGGGCGGGAGCGCGATCTCGGCTTCCCACCCTTCGCTCGTCCGCGTCAGCTGCACCGGCTCCCAATTGGAGAAACTGCCGGCCACCTCGACCAGCGACGTGTCGTCCGCGATCACGCTCACCGTGAGCAGCGCGCCGTGCGATTTCTGCGTGACGGTTGCGAACGAAATGCCGCGCAGTTCGGCTGCACGCGCGATAGCGCGCGCCGGGAGCAGCGAGATGCGCAGCGTGGCAGACGTGATCTGAACATCCGGCACGCCCCGCACCGGGTCGGCGAGCTGCCGTCCCGTGCCAACCGCGAAGGAATAGCGTGGCGTGATCGTCCACACGGCGGTGACGAAAAACGCCGCCTGCCTCGACGGCGTGCCGTGGACCGCGCTTCGCGCGGTCTCCGTCGCGTCAAGCAGGATCGGTCCGTGTTCGTAACGCACTTCGCCCAGAAAGTCGGTGATCGCGTACGAGCTGCCGTCCGGCACGAACAACTCGGCGGCGTTGAAAAGCGAGACATCGTCGGAATGCAGGCGCGTCGCCGACGCCGTCGCCTCGAAGTCACCGACGCGCCACGACGCCCCGAGCTCCACGGCCGTCGAGTGGCTGCCCCTTCCATCTCGTGAGGTGCCGCCGAACGCGCCGCCGACCCAAACGCCTGCGGCGCCAAGGGTCCGCCGCTCCCGGAGATTGCCACTGAAACTTCCGCCGCGCGAGAGGGGAGAGGATCCGAACGCGGCGACGACCGTCCCGCCCTCGGTCTGCCATCGGGAGTCTTCGCTGGGCCGCCAGGCAGCTGCGAGCCCGGCCTGCGCAGCTGAGGCGCTGTCGCCGGCGGAGGTGATGGCCGCGGCGAGCATCGTCGCGTAGCGCGGCGTACCCATCCCCCAATTCAAGCCAAAAACGCCGGCAGCATCGCGCGCACTGCGTCCAGTTTGCTGGACCTGCGCTGCTCCGGCATCGAACCGCACCTCTCGCGTGGATTGCGCGCCCGCCGCATGAACCGCGGCGAGCAGCGCGAGCGCGGAAGCGCGGGCGATCATCTCATGGCCTTATTGCCTCACCGATGATTGGCATTCGACAGCGGCGGCGGTGGTGGAAGGAGTGACAAGATACCACGCCCGTGCCGTTCAAGCGCCGCCTCCGGTGGCAAACCAGCGGCGACGTCGCTCTGCACTGCGGCGTTCAGCGCTGTAAGTTGCGCCCCGGTCGCTCCGCGCGCCATGAGGTCCAGAACCATCTGCGATGCCTTCTTTGGCGAAACGCCCCGGGCGACCAGTTCGGTCAGCACGCCGAGTTCGACCGCGATCGATCTCCGCGGTGCCGCGTCGCGCATCAGCTTGATCGTCTTGTCGGGGACGCGCACGTAGATCGCATCTGCGCAGGCGGAAAGTTCGTCCACCGTGGCCGACGCGCCGAGCAGGTCGTGCGCCCGCGTCAGGCGCTTTTGCAGTGCCGCCATCGCCGAGCGGATCGCCGTGGAGCTTGCGCTCTTGGCAACGCCCTCGAGCGCCTTGGAGAGGAGCGGTTCGCGCGGGACGCCGCGGTCGCGGGCAATGGAGAGCTGCTCCATCACGACCGTGCGCGTGGCGTTGTCGCGGATCGCGCTGACCTGCGCGTCCTGTTGCGCGCCGGCGCTCGCGCCGGTAAGTGCGATGAGCAGGGCGGCCGTCGCGACGGCCGCAGTGCGTGCGTTCAGAAAAGTCATGGCGTGTTGACCATCATGACGGAGGCTTCGCCCCCGTAATCGAGATCGCGCGTGCTGGGCGCGCGCGGGTCGACGACGAGCTTGCCGTCGACCATGAAGGCATAGAGGTGGCGACCCGGCATGACCTTGACGGTCGTCGTCCATGGGCCGTTGGTGCCGAAGCGTTTGAGCGGCGCCGCTGCGCTGTTCCAGTCGTTGAAGTCGCCGACGATCGAGACCTTCGAGGCACCGGCGGCATCAAACGTGATCGGTACCGGAATCGCCGTCACCACGACCGGCGCGTTGGCGGCCGGAACGAGCGGTGCCGTGAGCGTGCTCGGCGTGTCCGCCGGCGCCGAAGCGCCGACAGGTGCAATAGCCCCGCGCGTTACGAAGCCAGCGACGAGTGCCGCGGCCGCGAGCATCCCCGCGGTTGCGGCGGAGAGGGTGGGCTGGCGCAGCCACTCCATGGCGCGCGTCCAGGGACGCGGCGCGTGCGCCGCACGCGTGCGTACCACCGCGAGAATCTGCGCGGTCGCGCTCGCATTCAGCGGCGGCAGCGGCTTGAGCGCCCGCACCACCCGTTCAATCAGTTCGTCCGGTTCGGTCATTTCATCTATCATGTTGCTCTACCTCGGTCAGTCTCGCGCGCAGTGTGTCGCATGCCCGCTTGACCCGCATGCGCAGCGCAGAAAGGCGAACACCCGTCAGCGCCGCAATGTCTTCGTATGAAAGGTCCTCAACGTGCCGCAACAGGAACGCTTCCCGCTGCTCCGCCGGGAGTGAATCCAGCACCACCTGCACTTCCTCCGCCCAGTCGGCGCCGTATTCCTCTTCTGGCGCCGCGGCGGTAATCGGGACATCTCCGTACTCGATCAGCGCCCGGTGGCGTTTGCCCCGCGAGAGCAGCGTACGGCACCGGTTTGCCAGGATCCGAAAGAGCCATGGATCAAAGCGCGCATCTTCGCGAAACCGGGGGAAGCTGTCGTGCACCCGCACGAACGCATCCTGCACTGCTTCTTCGGCGTCCTGATCGTTCGACAGCATGTTCCGGGCGAACCGTAGACACCGCGGATAGTAGAACTCCACGATCTCGATGAAGGCCTGCTCTTCACCGCGTTTTGCCCGGAGGGGCACCGAAGCATCGATTTCGTTCACGGACTCACAATTGGTCTGAGGTGTCTCCCGCAGATTATCCCGCTCAGGAGTCGAACGCCACCGCCGACCTGCACACAACCCGTGAAGCCTGCTTCATTTACAAGTACCCGGGAGAGGGTATCCCGCGTCACCAACCAGGGGTATTTTTGGGCTCCGGAGCCTCTTCCGACCACCGCCGACCAGCTCCCGCCGCACATGCACCCTTGGCGGCACTCGTGCGGGATCCCTTGCGCCCGGGTCGGAGCGACCGAAGGAATCCCGTCAGCCTGGGAGCCGACGACCGCGTCCGCACCGCACGCCGGCGTGCGAAACGTGTCCGGCGGAACCGGGCCGGCGAGCCGATAGGTGCGAGTTTGCGGATACTGTGTCATGTATGAGCTACTACGCCCGCGACCTCGCGCTGTTCCTCTGTCACGCACAGTGAACTCGATCTGATGATTCCAACTCTGCTCGGCGCGTTCGACACGACCATCGCCGCATTTCGCTTCGTGCTCCTCAGCTCGGTCGCGGTGCTCCTGGTGGTCTGCACACTCGACTGGATGGTGAGGACACGACGCCTCTCTCCATTCGGTGCGGTCGCGCGCCTGATGCGCCGCGCGGTCGATCCACTGCTCAAACCGCTCGAGCGGCGCGTCGTGCGGTCAGGCGGACTTCCGTCGAACGCGCCGTGGTGGGCGCTCGCGGCGGTCGTCGTCGCGGGGATCGTGATCCTGTCGCTGCTCGAGTTCCTGCGGTCGCAGGCCGCGTTCCTCTACGGTTCACTCACGAGCGGGCCCGCTGGAATCGTCCGCCTGCTGATCACGTGGGCGTTTGCGATTGCGCAGATCGCGCTGATCGTGCGCGTGCTGCACTCGTGGTTCCCAGTGCGGCCCGGCGCGTGGTGGTGGCGCTGGGCGTATACCATCACTGAACCGATGCTCAGACCGCTCAGGAAGATCATTCCGCCGTTCGGGATGATGGACATTACGCCGATCATCGCTTGGTTTGGGTTGGTGCTATTGCAAGGGGCTATCGTAAGGGTGGTCTGACTACTGAGGGGGGAGCGGGGAGCGGGAAGTCTCAGA
>JBOHTH010000353.1:0-12769 GCA_050733535.1 Gemmatimonadaceae bacterium
CCCTGATACGGCACGAACTGCCCTTGAAAGAACGACGCACCCGAGGAGTTGAATCCGCCCGCGTTCACGCTGATGCTCGGCAGGTACTGACCGAGTGCGTTCATCTCCGTCATCTTCCCCGTGCGCAACGCATTCCTCGCGGCCACGGTGGCAGGCGCGTTCTGCTGCGCGAGGCGCACCGCCTCATCGAGCGTGATCGGACGTGCGGCCTCGGGCTCTTGCGCAACGACGAACTGCGGCGCGAACACGAGCGCGAAAAGGACAAGCGCAGTGCGAAACGGTCTCATGCTTCATCTCCTGGCATGGTGCGATGATTGATCTGCTTGCTGAAAAGCAACTAGCGTGCCGCGTGCGACACGCTCCAACCCCATCCGTTGTAACGGTTTACGCATAATCCGCTCCCGCGGTTTCAGCCCGGGGCGTTCGAATTCGGGAATCGCCAGCCCGAAAGCGAACAGCGGGCGCTGTCCGTAATTGCGCAGTGACTCGCGGCAACCGCCCTGTCCCGATAGGTTGACCGTTCCCCCGCGCACCGCCCAAGGAGCCCATTCGTGAAACGCTTCCCGGCCGTCCTGTTCGCCACACTCGCGTTCGCCACCAGCAACGCGATCGCACAGTCCGTGCCCGCGATTCGCTTCGACGCCACCGTCGACTTCCTCAAGCTTCCCACCGACCTGTATCTCGGTGAAGTCGCCGGCGTCGCCGTGAACTCCAAAGGCCACGTCTTCATCTACAGCCGCACCGGCGAACGCTCCACGGTTCACGGCGCAACCGCCGCGCAGCTCTTCGAGTTCGGCCCGGACGGCACGTTCATTCGCGAGATCGGCAAGAACCTGTACGGCTTCGCCTTCGCCCACGTCGTTCGCGTCGACCGCGACGACAACATCTGGGTCGTCGACGAAGGCACCAACATGATCATGAAGTTCAATCCCACCGGGCGCATCACGATGGTGCTCGGCCGCAAAGAGGAAGCCGGGGAACCTGCGCCCGCGCGGCCCGCCAACGCACCGCCGCCGCCCGCGGGTTGGGGATCGTTCAACCGCCCGACCGACGTCACGTGGGATCCGCAGGGAAACATCTTCATCAGCGATGGGTACGGAAATTCGCGTGTCGTGAAAGTGGACAAGAACGGCCGCTGGGTGAAAACGTGGGGCGAGCGCGGGTCCGGACCGGGCCAGTTCAACACGCCGCACTCGATCGCCGCCGACGCGAAGGGCAACATCTACGTCGCAGACCGCGGCAACCGCCGGATTCAGGTGTTCGACGGCGAGGGCACGCTCCTTCGACAGTTCACGATCGACGTTCCGTTCGCCGGCGAACCGAACGTCATGCTCGGCTCGATGCCGGGCACGCCGGGAGGCGGCGCGACGATGGCCTCCGGTGCACCCTGGGCCGTTTGCATCACTCCGGGCGCCACGCAGTACCTGTACGTCGCCGACGCCGTTCCGGGGCGGATCTACAAGGTCACGCTTGACGGCAAGGTACTGGGCACGATCGGCGAGGCCGGCAAGGAGCTAAAGCAGTTCGGGTGGATCCACGAGATTGCGTGCCCATCCCAAAACAGCCTGTACGTCGCCGAACTGCTCAACTGGCGGATGCAGAAGCTGACGCTGCTCCCGTAACCGCACGGGGGGTCGTCGGTTACGGCCGTTCGACGACCCGCAAGCGACTTCCGAGACCAGTGCGTATACCAATTCGCGAAGCCGCGCCGCATCGATCCAACGGGTGCTTCGTCATTGATCATTCCCGAAATTCTTTCATTGCAGATGAATAGCTCGTCAGCGCTCAGGCGCCGTTTGTACACGGCCGCGTCGCTCGCCGTCCTCGCCGGAGCCTGCAGCAAGCCGGCTGCCCGGCCGCCGCGCCCCGCGATTGCCGTGACGGTAATTCCGGTGAAGCGCGCCTCGGTTCCGTACGACATCGAGGCCAATGGCATCGTGGCGCCGTTGCAGACAGCGAACGTCGCGCCGCAGGTCGACGGCATCATCACCGAAGTCAACTTTGCCGAAGGAAGCGAAGTGACCAAGGGACAGGTGCTCTTTCACCTCGACCCGCGCCCGTATCAGGCGGCATACAACCAGGCCACTGCGGCGCTCGCCCGCGACCGGGCAACGGCGACGTTTGCCGCGAAGCAGGCCGACCGTTACGAATCACTGGTGAAAGAGGCGATCGTGACGCCGGAACAGGCCGAGCAGCTGCGCTCGACCGCACAGGCGGCTGCGGCCACAGTGCTCGCAGACTCGGCAAGCCTCGCCACCGCAAAGTTCAATCTCGACAACACCATCGTGCGCGCCCCGATCTCCGGCCGCACGGGCAGCCTGCTCGTGCGCACCGGCAATCTCGTCCACTCATCGGGCGGAACGGCGCTGGTGGTTATCAATCAGGTGCGGCCGATCCTGGTGCGGTTCGCCGTGCCCGCGGCGCAGCTCCCGATGGTGCTCAAGTACGGAGAACGCGACGGGCGAGTTCTCAGCCTCCCCGTGACGGCCGTGCCTGGCAGCCTGCTCGATAACGCGCCGGCGGCGGACACCACCAATCCCATGGACGCGGCGAGCGGGACCAGCGCGCCCGCGCAAAAGGTGAACGTCGCGCGCATGGCAGGCGACCCGGACTCCAAGGGCGGACTGTCGTTCATCGACAACGCCGTGGACACCACGACGGGAACGGTGACGCTCAAGGGAACTTTTTCAAACCCGCGCGGCACGCTCTGGGCCGGACAGTTCGTCGCGACGTCGCTCCGCCTGTACACCGAGGACAGCGTCCTCGTGCTCCCGACGCAAGCGGTCGTGACGGGGCAGACGGGAACCTACGTGTACGTGATCGACTCGGACGACGTCGCGCAGCAGCGTCCGGTGACAGTGGAACGCGCCGCGGGGATGATTTCGGTGATCGCGTCAGGCGTGTCGCAAGGTGAGCGTGTGGTGACCGACGGGCAGTCGCGCGTGACGCCGGGTGCACACGTGACGATCGGGCTGCACGACGCAAGCGCCGGCGACGGAGCGGGCGTTGCGGGCACTACCGCCGTCCGCGGGGGACGCGGCGCGCGCGGCGGTGGCCGCGGCGGTCGTGGCGGGCGCGGAAAGAAGGCGGACACGTCCGCGGCCAAGCCAGGGGAGTAACCACGAGTAAACGGCGGAGCGGTCCATGAGTCTTACCGCCCTCTTCATCAAGCGCCCCGTCATGACGATCCTGATCATGACCGGGATCCTGGTGTTCGGGATCGTGTCGTACCGTCGGCTCCCTGTGAGCGACCTTCCGACGACCGACTCACCGACGGTCAGCGTGTTCGCCAGCCTTCCGGGCGCCAGCCCCGAGACGATGGCGGCCACGGTCGCCACGCCGCTCGAAAAGGCGTTCTCCGCCGTGCCGGGCATCGATGAGATCGTCTCGAACAGCAGCCTCGGCGGCACGGGCATCACCCTGACCTTTTCGCTCGACCGCGACATCGAGTCGGCGGCGCAGGACGTCAATGCGGCGATCGCCAAGACGATGCCGCTCCTCCCGCCGCAGATCCTCCCGCCGTCATACCACAAGCAGAACCCGGCGGCGGCGCCGATCCTCAACATCGCGCTGACGTCGAACCAGCTGCCGCTCACCGAACTCGACGAATACGCGGAGACGACGATCGCCCAGCGCCTCTCGATGGTCGAGGGCGTCGCGCTGGTGAATGTCTACGGGTCGATGAAGTACGCGGTGCGCGTGCAACTCGATCCGTCAAAGCTGGCGAGCCTCGGCATCAGCGTCTCGCAGGTCGCGAACACGATCGGGCAGAACAACGTCATGCTCCCGACGGGAGTGCTGTACGGGCGCGACAAGACGCTCACGGTCATGGCCACTGGCCAGCTGTCGAACGCGTCGCAGTTCCGAAGGCTGATCATCGCGTACAAGAACGGCGCCGCGGTGCGCCTTGGGGACGTCGCGACGGTGCTCGACGACATCCAGAACAACAAGAACGCCTCGTGGTACGACGTGCATGGCGTGGCCGCGCGCACGATCAACCTCGCGGTCACGCGGCAACCCGGAACCAACACGGTGGAAGTCGCGGCCCGCGTGCGTGGAGTGCTCGCAGACATCGAGCGCGGACTCCCGGCGTCGCTCTACGTGCACATCCAGTACGACCGGTCGGACTCGATCCAGCGCTCCGTCGCGGACGTCAAGCTGTCGCTGATCGTCGCGCTGGTGCTGGTGATCCTGGTGATCTTCCTGTTCCTGCGCAGCCCGGTCGCGACGTTGATTCCGAGCCTTACGCTGCCGATGTCGGTCATCGGCACGTTCTCGGTGATGTACGTGCTGGACTTCAGCATCGACAACCTCTCGCTCATGGCGCTGACGCTCGCCGTGGGGTTCGTGGTCGACGACGCGATCGTGATGCTGGAGAACATCGTCCGGCACATGGAGATGGGCAAACCACCGCTCAAGGCGGCGTTCGAAGGCGCGCAAGAGGTGGGATTCACCATCCTCTCGATGACGCTTTCCCTTTCGGCGGTGTTCATCCCGCTGATGTTCATGGGCGGCGTGATCGGGCGACTCTTCAAGGAGTTCGCGGTCACGATCATGGTGGCGATCCTCGTCTCCGGTTTCGTGTCGCTGTCGCTGACGCCCATGCTGTGCAGCCAGCTCCTGAAGCCGCACGCCGGCGAGACGCACGGACGGTTCTACAACTTCACCGAAGGGCTGTTCGAACGGACGCTGCGCGCATACGAGCGGAGCCTTGCATGGGTGATGCAGCACCGGCCGCTGACGCTGGCGTTCTCGGTGCTCATCCTTGCACTGACGGCGGGCCTCTGGCAGGTGATCCCGAAGGGGCTGTTTCCCCCCGATGACACCGGATCGGTGAACGGCACCACGGAGGCCGCGCAGGGCACCTCGTTCGACGAACTCGTGCGCCTGCAGAAGATCGCGATGGCGCGCCTCGAGAAGGACACCAACATCGTGTCCTTCACATCGTCCGCGGGCGGCGGCGGGGGATCGAGCAACCAGGGCCAGCTCAACGTCACGCTCAAGCCGCTCGGCCAGCGGCCGCCGGCCGACCAGATGGTGGCGGAGCTGACTCACCGCATGGCGGGGATCCCGGGGCTCTCGGTCTTTTTCTCGAACCCGCAGTCGATTCACATCGGCGGGCGGTCGTCGAAGACGCAATACCAGTTCACGCTGCGGGGCGCGGACATCGACATTCTCTACGCCGAGGCGACCAAGCTCCTCAACGTCATGCAGACGCAGCCGATGCTGACGGGCGTCACGTCGGACCTGCTGAACCGAAGCCCGATCCTGAACGTGAAGATCGACCGGGCGCGCGCGCTGGCGCTCGGCGTGTCGCCGTCGGCCATCGAGAACGCGCTGGCGAACGCGTACAACCAGCAGCAGGTCTCGACGATCTACACGCCGACGAACGAGTATTGGGTGGTGATGGAAACCGTGCCGAGCGCGCAGCTCGATGCATCGGCGCTCGAGAAGTTCTACGTCCCCGGCGCGAATCGCGCCGTTCCGCTCGTGGACGTCGCGACGTTCGAGCACATCGTGGGTCCGCTGAGCATTGCGCATTCCGGACAGATGGCGTCGGTGACAATCTCGTTCAACCTTGCGCCGAATGTGTCGCTCGGCGCGGCGACGGACGCGGTGAACAAGCTGGCCCGTGAGACATTGCCGCCGACCATCACCTACGCGTTCGCGGGCACGGCGAAGGCGTTCCAGCAGTCGCAACAGGGGCTGGGACTGCTGCTGCTGATCACCGTGTTCATCATCTATATCATTCTCGGGATCCTCTACGAGAGCTTCATTCACCCGATCACGATCCTGACGGGGCTGCCGTTTGCGGCGTTCGGCGCGCTGGCGACGCTCTATATCACGCGCGTCGAGCTCGGCGTGTACGGGTACGTCGGGATCATCATGCTGATCGGCATCGTCAAGAAGAACGCGATCATGATGATCGACTTTGCGATCGCCGCGGAGCGCGAGAGCCACACGACGCCCGCGGTCGCCATCATGCAGGCGGCGAGCGTGCGGTTCCGGCCGATCATGATGACGACGGTGTCGGCGATCGCGGGAACGCTGCCCATCGCGATCGGTGTCGGCGCCAGCGCCGCGTCGCGCCGTCCGCTCGGCGTGGCGGTCGTGGGCGGACTCGTGTTCTCGCAGATCGTAACGCTCTTCGTGACGCCCGTGTTCTACACCTACCTCGACGAGCTGCAGTCGTGGTTCGGGCGGGTAACGTCCGGCAAGCGTAAACCAGTGCTCGCGTCGCCCGGGACTGCCAGGCCGGTCGTGAGCGGCTAAGAGATGGACCTGACCACCCTGTTCATCAAACGACCGGTCATGACGACGCTCGTCATGATCGCGATCCTCGTGTTCGGCCTCGTCGCCTACCGGCTGCTGCCGGTGAGCGACCTGCCGAACGTCGATTTCCCGACGATCACGGTGAGCGCGACATTGCCGGGCACGGCGCCGCAGACGATGGCCGCAACCGTGGCGACGCCGCTGGAAAAGGCGTTCTCGACGATCGCGGGCATCGACAACATGACGTCGACGTCGAGCCTCGGGCAGACGCAGATCGTCGTGCAGTTCGCACTCGACCGCAACATTGACGCTGCGGCGCAGGACGTACAGGCGGCCATCGCGCAGGTGCTTCGCCAGCTGCCGAAGGGGATCATTCCGCCGTCGTACCAGAAGGCGAATCCAGCCGACGCGCCAATCCTCACACTTGCGCTCACCTCGGCTCAGGTTCCGCTCTCGACGCTGGACGAGTACGGCGAGATCACCATCGCACAGCGGCTCTCGATGGTGGGCGGCGTGGCGCAGGTACTCGTCTACGGCACGCAAAAATATGCCGTACGGCTGCAGATGGATCCCTCGCAGCTCGCCACGCGGGGGATCGCGCTCGAGGATATCACCACCGCGATCACCAACCAGAACGTCAACATTCCGTCGGGCGTGCTCTGGGGGCCGAAGACGGCGCTGACCCTGCAGGCGACCGGCCAGCTGGATGATGCGGCGGCGTTCAGGAAGATCATCGTCGCCTATCGAAACGGCGCGCCGGTGCACCTGAGCGAGCTGGGCGTGGTCACCGACAACGTCCAGAACGACAAGACCGCAAGCTGGTACAACGGCGAGCCTGCGATCGTGCTCGCGATTCAGCGGCAGCCGGGCACCAACACCGTCGAGGTGGCGAAGCGGGTGAGGGCGGCGCTGGACAAGGTCCGCGCGGACATTCCGCCATCCGTGAACGTGCAGGTGCTGTACGACCGCTCCGCGACGATCCAGGCGTCGGTGCACGATGTCACCTTCACGCTCGAGCTGACGCTGGTGCTCGTGGTCCTGGTGATCTTCCTGTTCCTGCGCAACATCTCCGCGACGGTTATTCCGAGCATGGCGCTGCCGATGTCGATCATCGGCACGTTCTCGGTGATGTACCTGCTGAACTACAGCCTCGACAACCTCTCGCTGATGGCGCTGACGCTCGCCGTCGGGTTCGTGGTGGACGACGCGATCGTGATGCTCGAGAACATCGTGCGCCATCTCGAGATGGGAAAGACGACGATGGACGCCGCGATCGACGGCGCGAGGGAGGTCGGGTTTACGATCCTCTCGATGACCTTCTCGCTCGCGGCGGTGTTCATCCCGTTCCTGCTGATGGGCGGCATCATCGGCAAGCTGTTCCATGAGTTCGCGGTCACGATCGGCGTTGCGATTCTCGTCTCGGGGGTCGTGTCGCTGACGCTGACGCCGATGCTTTGCAGCCGTTTCCTGCGTCCCGATCATCACAAGGCGCACGGTGAGCTCTACCGGCTGAGCGAGCGCTTCTTCGATGCCTGGCTCGGCGCGTACGAGCGCAGTCTCGCGTGGGTTATGGGGCATCGCCGGTCCGCCCTCGTGTTTTCGGCGGTGATTCTCGCGGCCACGGCGTACGTATTCTGGTATATCCCCAAGGGGCTCTTCCCGATCGACGACACAGGGCAGCTGCTCGTGACGACCGAGGCCGCCGAGGGCGTGTCGTTCGACGGCCTCGTCAAGGCGCAGGGTGAAGTCGCCGCGGTGATCAGGAAGGATCCCGACGTGCGCGCGGTGACGTCGTCGGTCGGCACAACGCCCGCGACCAACCAGGGCCAGCTGACGATCGATCTCAAGCCGATCGACGAGCGCAAGCGCACGGCGGAGCAGATCGCGCGCGATCTCACGGCCGCGACGCTGCAGACGAGAGGGATCACCACCTACATCCAGAATCCGCCCGCGATTTCGATCGGCGGGCTCGCGACGAAGAGCCTCTACCAGTACACGCTGGAGGGCGGCGACATCAACGGGTTGAACAGCGCGGCGTCGCAGCTGCAGGCGCGGCTCCGCGCGCTGCCGATGCTGACCGACGTGACGAGCGATCTGCTGATCGAGAATCCACAGGTTTCGGTGGACATCGACCGTGAGGCGGCGGGGCGGCTCGGCGTGTCGGCGGCAGAGATCGAGAACACGCTGTACGACGCGTTCGGCCAGCGGCAGGTCTCGACGATCTACACGGCGACCAACGAATACTGGGTGGTGCTCGAGGTGATGCCGCAGTATCAGGCGGACATTGCGTCGCTCGGCAAGCTGTACGTGCGTTCGACGCGCGGCCCGGTGGTGCCGCTCGGCGCGGTGGCGAAGTTCACGAGCTCGGTGGGGCCGGTGACCGTGAATCACTCCGGACAGATCCCGGCGGTCACGATCTCGTTCAACCTCGCGCGGAACGCGTCGCTCGGACCCGCAGTCGCGGCCGTTCAGAAGGAAGCTGGTGAAGTCCTGCCGCCGACCATCGAGGCAAGTTTCTCGGGACTCGCCGCCGCGTTCATGAATTCGCAGCAGGGGCTCCTGATGCTCCTGATGCTGGCGATCTTCGTCGTCTACATGATCCTCGGCGTGCTGTACGAGAGCTTCATCCATCCGGTCACGATTCTCACGGGCCTTCCGTTCGCGGCTTTCGGCGCGCTCGTGACTCTCGTCCTGTGCAGAATGGACCTCGACATGTACGGCTTCGTCGGGATCATCATGCTGATCGGCATCGTGGAAAAGAACGCGATCATGATGATCGACTTCGCCATCGTCGTCGAGCACGAGGAGCACCTCACGCCGGCGCAGGCGATCGCGAAGGCGGCCAGCGTGCGATTCCGGCCGATCATGATGACGACGATGGCGGCCCTGATGGGCGCGCTGCCGATCGCGGTCGGGTGGGGTGCGGGCGCCGCGACGCGCCGGCCGCTCGGCGTCGCCGTCGTGGGCGGACTCGCGTTCT
Organism: Gemmatimonadaceae bacterium; assembly: GCA_050733535.1. Classification (GTDB taxonomy): domain Bacteria; phylum Gemmatimonadota; class Gemmatimonadetes; order Gemmatimonadales; family Gemmatimonadaceae; genus Fen-1231. Next base: position 9,254 of record JBOHTH010000353.1, read on the forward strand.
CCCAGCTGGTGACGCTCTACGTCACGCCGGTCTTCTACACGTACCTCGACCGGCTGCAGCTCTGGGTCGAGAGCCTGCGCGCGCGGCCGGCCGACGGGGATCTCGTCGGCCTCGGCCACTCCGTTCCCGCCGCCGGTGATTGATCCGTGGATCTGACGACGCTGTTCATCAAGCGGCCGGTCATGACGACACTCGTCATGATCGCCATTCTCGTGTTCGGCATTGTCGCGTACGAGGGACTTCCGGTCAGCGACCTTCCGAACGTCGATTTCCCGACGATCACCGTCACCGCAACACTGCCCGGCACGGCGCCGCAGACCATGGCGTCGACGGTCGCGACACCGCTGGAGAAGTCGCTCTCGACGATCGCAGGCATCGACAACATGACCTCGACGTCGAGCCTCGGACAGACGCAGATCGTCGTGCAGTTCGCGCTCGACCGGAACATCAACGCCGCGGCGCAGGACGTGCAAGCCGCAATCACGCAGACGCTGATTCTGCTGCCAAAGGGGATCATCCCGCCCTCGTGGCAGAAGACCAACCCGGCCGACGCCCCGATCCTGACGCTCGCCCTCACGTCGACGGCCGTTCCGCTTTCGACGCTCGACGAGTACGGCGAGACGACGATCGCACAGCGGCTCTCGATGGTCGGCGGTGTGGCGCAGGTGCTCGTGTACGGCTCGCAGAAGTACGCCGTGCGCCTGCAGATGGACCCGGCCCAGCTTGCGACGCGATCGATCGCGCTCGAGGATGTCGTGGCGGCGGTGACCGCACAGAACGTGAACATCCCGACCGGCGTGCTCTGGGGACCGAAGACCGCCCTCACCGTGCAGGCCACCGGGCAGCTCGACAACGCGGCCGAGTTCAAGGACATCATCGTCGCGTACCGCAACGGGTCGCCGATTTACCTGCGCGATCTCGGGCGCATCACCGACGACGTGCAGAACAACAAGACCGCAAGCTGGTACAACGGCGAGCCTGCGATCGTGCTCGCAATTCAGCGGCAGCCGGGCACCAACACGGTCGAAGTCGCCAGCCGCGTGAAAAACGAGCTCGCGAAGCTCGAGACGGAGATTCCGGCGTCGGTGAACGTCGGCGTCCTGTACGACCGGTCCGCGACGATCCAGGCGTCGGTGCACGACGTCACGTTCACGCTCGAGATGACGCTGGCGCTGGTGGTCGGCGTGATCTTCCTGTTCCTGCGTAATTTCTCCGCGACGGTCATCCCGAGCCTCGCGCTGCCGATGTCGATCATCGGCACCTGCTCGGTGATGTACCTGCTGCACTACAGCCTCGACAACCTCTCGCTGATGGCGCTGACGCTCGCCGTCGGGTTCGTGGTGGACGACGCGATCGTGATGCTCGAGAACATCGTCCGGCACCTCGAAATGGGGAAGACGAATCTCCAGGCCGCGGTCGACGGCGCGAAAGAAGTCGGCTTTACGATCCTTTCGATGACGTTCTCGCTGGCGGCGGTGTTCATTCCGTTCCTGTTCATGGGCGGCATCATCGGGAAGCTGTTCCATGAGTTCGCGGTCACGATCGGCGTTGCCATCCTTGTCTCCGGGGTCGTGTCGCTGACGCTGACGCCCATGCTGTCGAGCCGCTTTCTGCGCTCGGGGCACAACAAGCAGCATGGCAAACTGTATCAGCTGAGCGAGCGCTTCTTCGACGCCTGGCTCGGCGTGTACGAGCGGAGCCTCGCATGGGTGATGCAGCACCGGCCGGCGGCGCTCGTGTTTTCGGCCGCGATCCTCATCGCGACGGGCGTGCTGTTCTGGTGGACACCGAAGGGATTGTTCCCGATCGACGACACCGGCCAGCTGCTCGTGACGACCGAGGCGGCCGAGGGCGTGTCGTACGACGCGCTCGTGCAGCACCAGGCAGAAGTTGCCGCGGTGATCAAGAAAGATCCCGACGTGCACGCGGTGACGTCGTCGGTCGGCACGCTGTTCGCGGCGAACCAGGGACAGATGACGATCGACCTCAAGCCGATCGACGACCGCAAGCGCAGCGCCGAGCAGATTGCGCGCGACCTCACCGCCGCGACCGCGGGCATCAAGGACATTGCGACGTTCGTCGAGAATCCCCCCGCGATCTCGATCGGCGGCCTCGCGACCAAGAGCCTGTACCAGTACACGCTGCAGAGCGGCAATATCGTCACGCTGAACAGCGCGGCGACCCAGCTGGAGGCACGGCTTCGCTCGCTTCCGCTCCTCACCGATGTGACCACCGACCTGCTGATCGAGAATCCGCAGGTGACGGTGGACATCAACCGCGAGGCGGCGGCACGCGTGGGCGTTTCGGCCGGCGAGATCGAAAACACGCTGTATGATGCGTTCGGCCAGCGGCAGGTCTCCACCATCTACACCGCGACGAACGAGTACTGGGTGGTCCTCGAAGTCCTCCCGCAGTATCAGACCGATGTTGCCGCGCTCGGCACACTCTACGTGCGGTCCACGCTCGGCACCATGGTGCCGCTCAGCTCGGTCGCCACGTTCAACCGCACGATCGGCCCCGTCACGGTGAACCACTCCGGGCAGATCCCCGCGGTGAACATTTCGTTCAACCTGGCGAAGGGTGTTTCGCTCGGGACCGCGATGGCCGCGGTCGACAAGGAGGCCGCGACGATACTCCCGGCGAACATCACGGCGAGCTTCTCCGGCATCGCCGCCGCATTCATGAGCACGCAGCAGGGATTGATCGTGCTCCTCATCCTCGCCGTGTTCGTGATCTATGTGATCCTCGGTGTTTTGTACGAGAGCTTCGTGCACCCGATCACCATCCTCACCGGCCTTCCTTTTGCGGCGTTCGGGGCGCTCATCACGCTGATCCTCTCGGGCATGGATCTCGACATGTACGGGTTCGTGGGGATCGTGATGCTCATCGGCATCGTCGAGAAGAACGCGATCATGATGATCGATTTCGCGATCGAGTCGCAGAAGGAGGGCAACAAGTCGGCGTCGGAAGCGATTCTCGAGGCGGCGAGCGTCCGCTTCCGGCCGATCATGATGACCACGATGGCGGCACTGATGGGCGCGATCCCGATCGCGGTTGGCTGGGGCGCGGGCGCGACCACGCGCCGGCCCCTCGGCGTCGCGGTCGTCGGCGGCCTCGCATTTTCGCAGCTCGTGACGCTGTACGTGACGCCGGTGTTTTTCACGTATTTCGAGGAACTGCAAGAACGGTTCAGAAGGCCGAGCGCGGCAGCGGCAGGGACAGTGGCGCCGCACGCGGTGAAGGCTTAGGAGATAGGAGATCTGAGCGAAGTAAGAGAGACGAGTTGGAGTCGGAGGGATGAGTTGGAGCACGCTCAGAACGAGTTTGCGGGATGAGAGTGAGCCGGAGTGGGAGTGGCCGCATCTCTCCCGCTCGACTCCCACTTCAGCTCACACTCGCCGCTCCAACTCCCACCGAGCGTGCTCCAACTCTTCCCTCCGACTCAAACTCAACCCTCATTCTCAACTCCAAACTCCCACTGCCCTATTGGTGCGGAAGTGGGACGCTCCGTCCCAC
>JBOHTH010000354.1:0-2169 GCA_050733535.1 Gemmatimonadaceae bacterium
ATCATGGAGCTCGGTCAGGTGCGCATGGGTGCGAATGTCACGCCGTGGACGCAGAAGGAGTTGTACGAGCAGCAGTCGCCGGTGTTCAACGTGCAGAAGATCAAGACGCCGTTCATGATCCTGCAGGGCACCGCGGACGGCGCGGTGGACTGGGATCAGGGGCTCGAGTTCTTCAACGCGGCGCGGCGCAACGGGAAGGAAGTGATCTTCCTCTCATATCCGAACGAGCCGCATCACCTCGCGAACAAGGAGAACCAGAAGGATTTCCAGATTCGAATGAAGCAGTTCTTTGATCACTACCTGATGGGCACGCCGGCGCCGAAGTGGATGACGGACGGGGTACCGCAGACGATGAAGGGCGGGCCGATCAAATAGCGCCGTGTGATTGTACAGGGTACTGCAACTGCTTTAATCGCGGATTCCGCAGATTAAGGACCTGATTAACGACCGAGACAACGACAACAAATTTTGGGGGACCTGCAACTTCGCTCATGCGTTGGTGCAGTTCCCCCCAAGTTTTTGCAGTTGCTTATCCGTGTCTTTTCCGCGGAAATCCGCGAATTAAGTCGTTGCTGTTGTATGCGATTGGGCGGATTGGATCGGATAGGGCAACTGCAACGGCAACAGAAACTGCAACAGACTTAATCGCGGATTACCGCGGGATTAACAGCCTGACACAACACATCTACCGCGCGATCCTAGCTTGCGACTACCCATAACAGCGAGGTGGTCCATGCGGCCGGCAGAGCGAATCATGGAGCGGGAGGAGTACGCGCGCCAGTTTCCCGTGCACGTCGGGGTCGACGCAGGCAAGAGTTTCCACAAGCTGGTAGCCTGCGGGCCCGACGGCGTGCGCACGAAGGCCGAGCGGGTGGAGGTCTCGCGCGCCGGATTTGAGGGCGCGCTCCGGTTTCTGCAGGAGACATTCCCGGACCGCGCGCCGGCGCAGATGCTTGTCGCGATCGAGTTCGCAGGGCACTACGGGTACACGTTCGCCGAGTTCCTGCGTCAGGCGGGGTGTGTGATCGTCACGATGCCCTCCGTCGTGACCAAGCGACTGCGCGAAGTCGAGGATAACAGTCCACGGAAAGACGATGCAAAGGATGCGGCGCAGATTTGCAAGCTCGTGCGCGCGGGACTGTTCGTGAATTATGCGACCCTCACGCCGCTGGTCGCGCAGCTCCGGGTGCTCGCCACCGAGCGGCATCGACTCGCCGTCGAAGAGACGCGGATGCGGATTCGGCTGCAAGCGATTCTCGATCTCGCGTGGCCCGAGTTCATGACGCACTTCCCGCATGTGGGTGCGCGCACGCCCCGGGCCCTCCTGCGCCGCTGGCCGACCGCGACGGATGTCGCCGCGGCGAGTCCGCGCGCCGTGGTCACGTTGATGAAACGGGTCTCGCAGAATCACTTCAAGCCCGATCGCGCGAAGGCGTTTGTCGCCGCGGCGGAGACGAGCGTGGCCATCCATCGCGATGTGCCGGCACGGCGCGCGGAGATTCATCGCCTGCTCGATCGCTGGGATCTCTTGCTCACCCAGATGGAAACAATCGAGGCCGAGCTGTCGGTGCTGGTCGCGCAGCATCCGGGCGCGACCGCGCTCACGACGATCCCGGAGGTCGGCGTCGTGTGCGCCGCGACGCTGGTCGCGGAAGTCGGCACGCCCGAGGGCTTCGCATCGCCGCGCCAGGTCTTGAAGCTCGCCGGGATGAACCTCGCGCGCCGCGAGAGCGGCACCTCGCTCCGCAGTCGCGCCAAGCAGACAAAGCGTGGGCGTCCACTCCTCCGGCGCCAGCTCTTTCTGCTCGCCGGGCGCTGGTGTCGCACGGGCGCGCCATATCACCGGGCGTTTCTCGCGATGGCGGCGCGCAACGGCGGCTCCAAGATCAGTGCGATCTGTGCGCTGTCGCGACGACTCGTGCCGATGCTGCTGCACGTGATGCAAACCGGGGAAGCCTTCGATCAGCGGCGCTGGGACGGCGCGCGGGTCGATCCGATGCTGTTGCCGGAGCAGGCCGCGTGAAGCGTTGAAGGAATCTGTGCCGCGCGTGGGGAGTGCCGTGGTGACCCTGGACTCATCGAGACGACGATCACTTCGATCCTCGATCTCATTCGTAACTCCGTCGTCTGCGGCGCTCCCGGTCCCGAACCGTCCGTGAAGATGTGTCG
>JBOHTH010000355.1:0-2695 GCA_050733535.1 Gemmatimonadaceae bacterium
TACCGCGGATTTTCGCGGAAACTGCGCTGATTGATTCGAGCGGCGTACAAACGATCAGCGGGCGGCCTGTGCTGTTGAATTCTTGAATTCAACAACGAGGCCGCCCGCAGTTTTTTTGATCGCCCGCTGGATCAATCCACGTTGTTTCCGCGAAAACCCGCGATTAATGCTGTTTAGTTCTTCCTGTTTCCACTCAACAACGAAAGAATGAACAGGAACATGTTGAGCAGGTCGAGATAGATGCTTACGGCTGCCATCACGTAGTCGTCCGGCCCGAACACGTTTCGGATTCGCCAGGTATCGAATACGAGCAGGCCGCTGAAGATCAGAACGCCGATCGCGGCGATCCACGTGTATCCCGCAGCGCTGCCGGTGAACATCACGAGCAGCATCGCGACGAACAGCACGATGACGCCCGTCATGAGGAAGCCGCGCCAAGCGCTGAAGTCCCGACGGCTGACGAACGCGTAGAGCGTGAGCGCGCCGAACGCCGCGAACGTCAGCATCCCGGCCTGCGCCGCGACGCCCGGGCTGGCGCGGTCCGCGAACGCAATGAATGGCGCGATGTACAGCCCTTCGGCGAACGTGAACAGGAACACGAAACCGATGTTCTGCGGGAACGAATTCCGTGCCACCTGCGCCATGATCAGCGGTGCAAACACGCAGAGCGCCCCGATGAACGGATGCGCCATCACCGCATCCATCATGCGCTGGTTCGTCATCGCATACGCGGTGCCCGCCATCGTGACCAGTATGCTCGCGAACACCAGCGAGTACGTCCGCCGGACGAGCGTCGCGCGCTCCGCTCCGGTGCGGACGAGAGTGCCCTGCTGAGGGATCGAATACCTGGAAAAGCCCACCTTTACATGCTCCGTGAAGGACCCTGAATTATAACCCTACGGCGCGGCCACCGTGCCGTCCGGCTTGAGCTTGTGCAGCGCGGCCGACCCCGTCACGGTGCCGATGTCCACGGTGCGCGTTCCGCTGCCGATCGTGGCCGTGAACTTCTTCTTGTCGTCCGTCGGCGTGGTGCCGGGGAAGTCGCTCGTCACGCCGCCGAGAGCCGACTCCATCTCCACCGAGCCATCGAACTTCTGCGGCAGGTACGCCGCCACCGATCCGGTTACTGCGTGTGCCCGCACAGGACCGTCGCCGCTCAATGTCGTCATGCGGACGTCCACGTCGCCGTTCACGGTCTCCGCGTCCACCGGGCCCACCGCTGTCGCAACCTTGATCGTGCCGTTCACCGTGCGCGCCTTCACCGGCGCCGTCGCGGCCACGCCAATAGACCCGTTCATCGTCAGTGCGTCGACCTTCACGCCCGCCGGCACGTACACGGTGAACGCCACGCTCGCATCGGACCCGTTCGAGAAGGGACCGATCGAAAAGCTCGGCTTTTTCACCTCATAGTTCGATTCCGTGCAGCTGCCGTCGCCCCAGATGGCGCAGATAATCACGCCGTTCGCGCTCGGCACGGCCTTGTACGTGATGTCGTGCTTGGGGTCGCCGCGGCGCCAGCGCACCTCGGCCGTCACCTCGACGTTCGCGCCCTTGGCCGGCTTCACTTCGACCGACCCGTTCGTGTTGCGTACGAACACCGTGGCCGGGGCTGCGACAGGACCGTTCCAGCTCCACGCGGCCGGATCGTCGTGCTCCGGGCCGCTGCGCGCGTCAATGACGCAAGACGAGGCCGCGACCACGGTGACAATGGCAAGAAGGCCGAACGCGGTGCCGCGTGCGGCCTTCTCCCTGGGTGCATTCATCTGAGCGGGCATGGGTGTTCCTCCGTTTCCCATCCCTACGGAACTATCTCACGAGAGTTTCCGCAAGCGAATGCTTCCGTTGACGGTGGAGAGCCTCAGCGTCGCGCCGCCCTTGCCGAGCGTGGCGTGCAGCCGCCGCGGATTGAACGATCCCTGCACCGTCAGCGGGAAGTCCGAGGTGAGGCTCCCGTTCACTGTGCGCATGTCCACGTCGGCGTTGATGGACGCGGGGAGTGAGACGGTGACGGATCCGTTTGTGGTGCTGAACTCCGAGTGGTCGCTGTCGAGTTTCACCGCGCTCACGCGCACATCGCCGTTGGTCGTCCGCGCCTGCACCGCACCGCCCGTCGAGCGCGCCTCGACGCTGCCGTTCACCGTGTGGGCCACGACGTCCGACGTCGCCCCGTCCACGTTCACGTCGCCGTTGACCGTGCTCGCGTCGACTTTCACTCCCGCCGGAAGCCTGACGACGAACTCCACCGACACATCATCATTGCGGTCGTTGTCGCCGCGCCAGCCGTCGCTGTGTGAATGGTAGCCGTCTTCATCGCAGGTCGTGCGCTCGCTCCACACCGCACATACGAGTACATCGCCGTTGCCCGAGCCGACTTGTTTCACGGTGATCTTCACGACGTCGGGATTCCCGCGGCGCCAGTGCTTTTCGGCGCGGACCTCGACCTTGTCGCCCGTGCCCGCTTCGACGCGCACGGATCCGTTGAGATTTCGCACATAGACCGAATGGCCGGACTGGATGGCGCCGGACCACGTGAACGGCGTATCACTGCGGCTCTGCGCAAAAGCACTGGCCGTCGCGCAGGCCGTGAGCACCGGGACCGCCGCGCCAAACGCGAGCGCCAGCGTCGTGATTTTGCGTCGCATCAGTTCTCCTCGCGGTCTGCATGACCGCCTTTGTCGATGGTGATGTTGCCGCT
>JBOHTH010000356.1:0-7762 GCA_050733535.1 Gemmatimonadaceae bacterium
GCTCGAACGAGTTGAGCGCGATGAGCTTGCCCACCAGCTCATCCTCCATGTACTTGCCCATCCCGTTGACGATCGAAACCACGGTGATCAGGAACATCACCCCGATGCAGACGCCAAGGGCCGTGAAGAAGCTCGTCAGCTTCTGCACGCGAATGGTGTTCAGGGCAAGGACAATGGCTTCGAAAAGGCGCATCTACCCTCTACGCGGTCCGGCCAGTGGATGTTTCACCTTCATCCCCCTGCGGAGGAGAACGCCTGGTCGAGCACATCCAGCGCGAAGTCGACATCGGCCGCGGTGATGCACATCGGCGGCTGGATGCGGAGCACATTGCCGTCGAGCCCGCCCTTGCCGATCAGCAGCCCGAGCTCACGCGCACATTCGACAATGTCGCCAGTCTCGCCCTTTGCTGGCGCTCTAGTGGCTCTATCAGACACGAGCTCTACGCCAAGCATAAGCCCCATCCCACGGACATCGCCAATGAGCTTGTGCGATGCCTTCAGCTTGTCGAGCCCAGCGCGCATGCGCGTTCCCATCGCCTTGCAGTTGGCCTGCAGGTTGTCCTCATCGATCACGTCGAGCGTGGCGAGCGCCGCAGCGGTGCTCATCGGGTTGCCGCCGAACGTATTGAAGTGGATGCGTTGCGTGAGGGACTGTGCGATGTCCATGCGGGTCGTGACCGCGGCGATCGGCGCGCCGTTGCCGAGGCTCTTGGCCATCGTGACGAAATCAGGGACGACGTCGAAGTTCTGGAATCCCCAATAGTGCTCGCCCGTGCGTCCGAAGGCGGTCTGCACTTCATCCGCGATGCACAGGCCGCCGTGCTCACGGATGATTGCGTACGCTTCCTTGAGATAGTTCTTCGCGCCGTGAGTCACACCGCCGGCGCCCTGGATTGGCTCCATGATGAACGCGGCGACCTTGCCCGGCGTGGAGTAGCGGATGAGATCGCGGATGTCGTTCGCGCTCATCGTCGCGATCTCTTCCGGCGTGCCCTTGAAGGGCGAACGGTATGGATCGGGGTTGAGCGCGTGGTGGACCGAGCTGCCGCTGCCGAGCGGGAACTTCCAGGTGGAAAGCGAGGTGAGTCCCTGCGCGGCCGGGCTGTTGCCGTGGTAGCCGTTGCGTACGGCGATCACGTCGGAGTATCCCGTCTTGAGCCGCGCCATCGAGATGGCGAGATCGTTGGCTTCGGTGCCGCTGTTCACGAAGTACGTGACGTCGAGGCCCTTGGGCATCTTCGACGCGATTTTCTTCGCGAGCAGCGCGATGTTCGGGTGGAGATAGATCGTCGTCGCGTGCTGGAGCGTGTCGGCCTGATCCTTGATGCGCGCGGTGATTTTCGGATGGCAGTGTCCCGCCCCGACCGTGACGATGCCCGCAAGGAAATCGAGGTAGCGGCGGCCGGTTTCATCGAACAGCCACTGCATGTGGCCCTCGACGATGAGCAGTGGCTCTTTGTAGTACGTGAACACTGCAGGGTTCGTGAACTGCTTGCGCATCGCGAGGATCTCCTCGCGCGACGGGCCCGTGTATTTGCGCGGGACATAGTCGCTGTGGGGCATCGGGACGCGAGTCGTTCTCGTGGCGTCAGGGGCGGTCATCGTAGCCATAAATCCTCCAGGGAACAGCAATGGTTTCTAGTCGTGCGCTTCTGGCCCTTGGTTCTTCGATCCTCGGTCTTCGGTCTTCGGTCGTCGGTCTTCAGCTCATCCAGTTTGTCCCCGCCTCACTATTCCATTTGGTCGTCATCTTCTTTGCCTGCGTCCAGAACTCGATCGACCCGCGTCCCGTGATGTCTCCAACTCCAAACCGCGACTCGTTCCACCCGCCAAACGAGAACGGCTCCCGCGGCACCGGCACCCCGACATTCACCCCGACCATCCCGGCCTGCGCGTGCTCCATCACGTAGCGCGCGACACCGCCGCTCTCGGTGAAGACGCTGGCGGCGTTGCCGTAGGGCGATGCATTCTCCACGCGCAGCGCATCGTCAACGTTGGACGCGCGGATGATCACGAGTACCGGCCCGAAGACTTCTTCCTGGGCGATGCGCATTTCGGGCTTTACGTGGTCGAGGATCGTCGGCCCGAGCCAGTACCCTCTCTCGCGTCCGTTGACCTTCGCCTGCCGGCCGTCGACGAGCAGCTTGGCGCCCTGCGCCACGGCTTCTTCTATATAACCGATGATCCGGTCCTTCGACTCCTGCGAGATCACCGGACCGATATCCGGCCCCGGAACCATGGCTTTCGCCTTCGCGATCATTCTGGAGATGATCGCGTCCGTATCGGCTACCGCGACCATCACCGACGCGGCCATGCAGCGCTGACCGGCGCACCCGCTCATGGAGGCGATCACTTCCCCGAGGTCATCTCGACATCGGCATCGGGCATCACGATGAGATGATTCTTCGCGCCGCCGAGTGCGAGGCATCGCTTCAGGGTTGCGGTCGCGCGGCGATAAACAATTTTCGCGGTCTTGGTGGATCCGACGAAGCTCACCGCGGCGATTCCGGTGTGATCGCAGATCGCCTCGACGACTTCCCTTCCGCCGTGCACGACCTGAAATACTCCCTCAGGAAGCCCGGCCTCGCGGAGCAGTTCGGCGATCTTGATCGAACTGAGCGGCACCAGCTCTGACGGCTTCAGGATCATGCAGTTACCGAGTGCGATGGCATTCGGCATCGACCAGTTCGGCACCATGATCGGGAAGTTGAACGGCGTGATTGCGCCGACCACGCCAAGCGGGAACCGCTCGATCCGGCACTCGACGCCGCGGGAGACTTCGAGCACTTCGCCGGCGGTGATCTGCGGGAGCGAGCAGGCGAATTCGGTCAATTCGGCCGCTTTGAGAACTTCGGCGCGGGCCTCGCTGTCGATCTTGCCGTTTTCTTCGGTGATCAGCGCGGCGAGCGCGGCGATGTCGCGCTCGAGGAGGGTCTTGTACTTGTAGAAGACCTGGACGCGTTCTTTGATCGGCATCGCGGCCCACGCCGGCCAGGCGTTCTTGGCGGCTTTGACGGCGAGGTCGACCTCAGTGTGTCCCGAAACGGGCACGCGCGAAATGACGGAGCCGTCGGCCGGATTGAAGACATCGAGCGTGGGGAGTGCGGCTGAAGCTTCCTTCGGCGCGCCCGCGATGACGTTCTGGACGGCGGGGTATTTCATGGTACTAAAGCTACTTCGGGCTGCAGAAGGTGTGAAATCCAACCGGAACGGCTTCCACGGATTTCGCGGATTTCGCGGATATGCAACCACAACAGCTCTTTGGGGAACGGCCGCGACGATGCGCGCCGAAGTTGCAGTCCGTCAAGGCGTTTGCAGTTGCTTATCCGTGAAATCCGTGAAATCCGTGGCAAAAGTAGTTCACTCTTTTCCCACGGATCACACGGATTCGGTGGAGGGGCAGCTAGAGGCGTTCCGCCACCTCATACCGGGAGAGCCACCGAATCCCTGCCCCGAGCCCACCCACCAGGATGATCGCTCCCATCGTCCACACCGTATTAGTTGGCACCGCACCCGCATGCACCCCCGGCACCGCTGCGGCGAGTTTGCCGACCACCGTCATCACGAACTCGCGCACGCTGAACGACTTGAGCCCGGGCACGTTGGGCGAAAGCGTGATCTCGACGACCACCACATAGAGCAGCCCGAGTACCAGCGCCCGCTTTGACGTGAGGCCGAGCGTCACGAAGAGCGCGTTGTAGAGCACCGCGCCGACTGCGACCCCGGCGGCGAACGCCTCGAGCAGCGGGAGTGAATCGGCGGGAGCGCCGAGCGCCAGCCAGGGGAGGAGGATCGCGACGAACATCATCACGATCGTCGCGAGCACCGCGACAAGGTACTTGGAAAGGATCAGCTGCCAGCGCGGGAGCGCTTTCACGAGCAGGTAGACGATCGTGCCGTCGTCGATTTCGCCGCCAAACGCCGCGGTGCCGAACACCACCGACGCGAGCGGGAGCAGCACGAACGCCACGATGCCTGAGTAAAGCTCGCGAAGGAACTGCAGCCCAGCCGCGTCGCCGTGGCGGGAGGTCGCTTTGAAGAACAGCGTGATGACCAGCGGCGCCGCCGCAAAGAGCGCCGATGCGATCAGCCGCTTTCGCGTGAACAGCTGCCGTGTCGTGAGCCATGCCACGGTCATGTTGATCGGGCTCATCGCTGCACCAGGTAGTTGAAGACGCTTTCGAGCGATTCATCCGTCGGGAGCAGTTCATGGATGCTGATGCCCGCCGCGCGTGCCCGACGCGGGAGCGCGCGCGTGAACACGCCGCGGTCGGAGGTCCGTATCGCGAGCCCACCATTTTCCAGATCCACACTCTGCACGCTCGGCTCGCTGATCAACTCCGCCGCCAGCTTGCGATCGTTCGTGGACTTGAGCGTGAACGTATGCGGGCGGTTCGTCATCAGCTTGCGGATCTCGCGAAAGTGCCCGCTCGCCGCGAGCCGGCCGGCGACCATCACGAGCACGCTCGCCGCGAGGTCGTTCAGTTCTTCCAGGATATGCGAGCTGATCAATACCGTGCACCCGCGCGCCGCCATCGCGTGCAGCATCTCCATCATCTGGAGGCGCTGGCGCGGATCCATGCCGTTGAAGGGCTCGTCGAGCAACAGGACGCTCGGATCGTGCACGAGCGCTCCGGCAATCTTGATGCGCTGGCGCATTCCTTTCGAGTACCCGCCCACGCGCCGGTGCTGCGCGTCCTCGAGGTCCACGAGCGCCACCGCGCGGCGCGCGGCTTCAGCCGGATTCGCGAGCTTCTGCAGTCGTGCGTTCATCAATACGAACTCGTATCCGGTGAGAAACGGCTGCACCGCCTCGCGCTCCGGCACCAGGCCGAGTTTCCGGTAGATCCCGGGATTCCCCGCGGCGCTCACCCCATCGATCAGCACCTCACCCGCCGACGGCGCGAGCAGGCCGGCGATCATGTGAAGCACCGTCGACTTTCCCGCGCCATTGGGTCCGAGCAGTCCCGTGATTCCCGGCGCGAGCGTGCACGTGATCGAGTTGACCGCGACGACGTTTCCGTACCACTTCGAGGCATCGCGCAGCTGAACGCGTGCGACGCCGTTTCGGTCTTCGGTCTTCGGGCCTCGGGCTGCGGTCGTCATACTTCGGTCCTCCTATAGCGGAGGATGAGCAGGGCAAGTGCAATCGCGCACGTGCCGAGCATCACGTACAGATAGTACTCGCCGGGCAGCGCGGCCCGCGCCAGCGTTCTCGCGGTCGCCCGCGCGCCGAGTTGATTCGGGATTCCCGCGTTCGCCTGCACATCGAACAGCCAGTTCGCGAACCCCGTGATGACCACGAATGGATTCGCGAGCACCGTGTAGCGCCGGTTGTTCGGGTCGGTGATGATCACGCGCGCGATGTCTGCCACGGCGGGCATGAGCACGAAGAAGGCGATGACCGACGCAGCGGCATACGCACGCCGCGCGGCGAACGATGCGAGCGCCAGCCCGACGAACGACATATAGCAGGCGGCGAGCAGCGTGCCGCCGAAGATCGGCCAGAGATCCTTGTAGTTCGCAGTGAACGCGTCCCATGGCGCGGCGGCGATCAGAATCTTGCCCGAGAAGAGCAGCAGCTGCGGTCCGAGCGTCAGCACGAGGAGCGCGCCGGTGAACGCGATCAGCTTTGCGGCGACGTAGTCCGTGATGTGAAGCGCGCGCGAGAGATACAACGAGAGCACTCCGTACTGCCGGTCCGTGACGATCACCTCGGCCGCCTGCGCAGCTGCGAAAAGGGCGAGGAAGAACGTCACTGCGGGGAGATACTGCGCGTAGTTGATCGCCTCGGGCCGCCCGAGCGCAGATGCAATCCCCACCATGATCACTGCTGGCAGATAGACCAGCAGGAGCACAAAGTAGGGGATGATCTGCGCCTTGGAGCCGCGTCCCGTGCCGAACGCGGTTCGAAACGAGAACGCCGCTAGCGTCCGGATCACCGACCAGCGCCCGAGCCGCGGTCCGTCGTAGTGCTGGTAGCCGAGATCGTAAATCGTTCCCGCCGCACGCGCCGTTTCTGGAGTCCCCGGGTTCGTCATACGGGAACCTCCATCCTCGATCTTCCATCTTCGGTCGGTCTGAACAAATCCCCAAGATGATGTCGCTCCACTTCGATCCTCGAGATCGGCGCCTCCATGTCTGCCGCGGCATCCCGGACGATGTCGTACGTTCGCTCGTCCGCGAGCGGAACGAGAATGCCGTCGGCGGTCAGCTGAGCGTCGAGTCCGGCGTTGCGAAGGCGGCCGATGAACTCAGTGTCATCATCATCCAGCTTCACGCGCAGCATCTGCGTCCGCTCGGTGAGTTTCGCGAGAGCACCCGCGTGCTGCAGCTTGCCTTGGTCGATCGCGACGAGAAAATCGCAAACGCGCTCTATCTCGCCCAGCAGGTGCGAGGTGACGATGATCGCGATGCGAAACTCGCGTCCAGTGCGCTCTATCAAACCCAGCATCTCTTCTCGGCCAGCCGGATCGAGGCCGTTGGTCGGCTCATCCAACAGCAAAAGCTTGGGGTCGTGCGTGAGCGCCTGTGCGAGCTTCACTCGCTGCTTCATGCCGGTGGAGTAGGAACCGATCAGGCGATAGCGCTCCTCGTGGAGTCCAACGTGGCGGAGCGTTTCGGCGGCGCGCTCGCGTGCGGCGGACGCAGGGAGGCCGGACATGCGGCCCATGTGCGTCACGAAATCAGCGGCGGATACATCAACAGGAAGGCAATCGTGTTCGGGCAGATACCCGATGAGCTTTCTGACTTCGAGCGGATGCGTGAGCGCGTTGATCCCCAGGACTGCCACGGAACCGCTCGTGGGAGCAAGGAGACCGAGGAGGATGCGGATGAATGTGGATTTGCCGGCGCCGTTGGCACCGACCAGACCGATGATGCCTGGGTTCAGCTCAAGCGAGAGCGAATCGAGCGCGGTGACACCGGGATAGCGCTTGGTGACTGCAACGGCGCTGAGGAGGGACATTGCTCCGGAGGGTGGGAGGAGGCTCCGGAACCTACTGATTTCAGGCCGGGTTGGTTTCGGCTCACCGCCACCCCACGCCCACATACACCGCCCGCCCGGCGACATCCACCCCCGATGCGTCGAGCCATTCCGCGTTTGTCAGGTTGCGCAAGTCCAGCGTCACGCGCACGCGCTGATGCTGCCACTCGAGCCGTAGGTTGCCGGTGACATACCGCTCCTCCGTCGCTCGCTGCGCGGCCATCAACTCCACGGTGGCGCGAACCGGGTCCCACAACACATACGTCGCCCGCGCCGTCGCCTGCTCCGTCACCGGGCGCAACGCGTACTTGCCGGTCAGGCCGTTGCCCTGCAGGTCGGTGAACGTGAGGCCCGTCGCGGTGAACGAGGGTTCGAGCCCTCGCCACGCGGGCAGCGCGAGCGACGCCTCGACGCCGCGATACTGGGCATCGCCGATGTTGGTCGCCATCCACGGCACAGTCGCCGCCGCGCCAACCGGCTTCACCCAGTCGATGAGATTCTGCGCGTCACGCGCAAACACGCCGAGATCGAGCAGCACGCCGCCAGTGTGCCCAATGCGCGCGCCAGCATCGCCGCTCCAGAATTGCTCGGGCACCAGGCTCGCGTTCCCCACGCTCGTCGGATCGACGTAGTACAGCTCGGTCCACGTCGGCGCGCGAAACCCCCTGCTCGCGCTCGCGCGCAGCCGAACGCCGTCCGCGACCGGTACTGCGACCGCGAGCGACGGCGACAGGAATCCGCCGTACAAGCTCGACGCGTCGCCGCGCACGCCGATGT
>JBOHTH010000357.1:0-12863 GCA_050733535.1 Gemmatimonadaceae bacterium
CATCGCGAAGCTCGCGATGACGCGCAGCGACGCGATGCTCAAGGCGGGCGCGATTTCGACACAAGATCACGACCAGGCGCGCACGACGCTCGCGGTGGCCACGGCGCGAGTCGACGCGACGGCGAAGCAGGTTGAATCCGCGGGCGCCGCGCTCTCGCTCGCGCAGTCGGCCGCCGAGCAGGTGGCGGTGCGCCGCGGCAGCCTGGCCGCCGCGGAGCGCGAGAAGGCTGCCGCACGCGCTCAGACAACCAAGGCCGACGTGCGCCTCGGCTATTCCGAGATTCGTGCGCCGATCGCCGGAATCGTGGACATCACCGCGGCGCGGGCCGGCGAGGTCGTGAGTCCCGGGCAGCCGATCGTCACGCTCGTGAACCCCGACGACCTCTGGATTCGCGCGGACGTGGAAGAGAGCTACATCGACCGCATCAAGCTTGGCGATTCACTCACCGTGCGGCTGCCGTCCGGCGACACACGCCGCGGCGCCGTGTTCTACCGCGGCGTGGACGCGGGGTTCGCGACGCAGCGCGACGTGAGCAGAACGAAACGGGACATCAAGACTTTTGAGATTCGCATCCGCGTGGACAACCGCGACCGGCGCCTCGCGACCGGGATGACCGCGTACGTGCTGCTGCCCAAGAGCGTGACGTCCACATGAGCGCCTCGTGACGGCAGCAATCGACGTACGCAACATCACAAAGCGGTTCGGCAGTTTCACGGCGGTGAACGGTATTTCGTTCACCGTCGACCGCGGTGAGACGCTGGCGCTGCTGGGTCCGAACGGCGCGGGGAAGTCCACGCTGATCCGCATCATGACCACGTTGATGCTGCCGACATCCGGCACCGCCATCGTGAATGGTGCCGATATCGTCGCCGATCCCGACACGGTGCGCCATGCGATCGGCGTGATTCCGCAGGCGATGACGAGCGATCTGGACCTGAGCTGCCGCGAGAACCTGTCGATCTTCGCGAAGCTGTACAGTGTGCCGCGTGAACGGCGCGACACGCTCATCGACGAACTGCTCGAAGCCGTCGACCTCACGGCGTGGGCCGACAAGGAAGTGAAGCAGCTGTCGGGCGGCATGCGTCGGCGGCTGGAGATCGCGCGCGGTCTCGTGCACGAGCCGAAAATTTTCTTTCTCGACGAGCCGACAACCGGGCTCGACCCGGTTTCGCGCAAGGCCGTGTGGGACATGCTCGAGCGCATCAAGTCGGAGCGCGACCTGACCATCCTGATCACGACGCACATGATGGACGAAGCCGATCATCTCTGCGATCGCATCGCGATCGTGGATCATGGCAAGCTCATGGCGCTCGATTCACCGATCCATCTCAAGGCCGCCGTGCCGGGCGAGAACATGCTCGAAGTGCTCTTCAGCGGCACGCCGCCCGACTGGAAGGCGCGGGTCGGCGCGCTCGCCGCGGTGGCCGGCGTCACGGCCAACGGCGAGGCATATCACATCTCGTCCACCGACGGGCCGGCGACGACGATGGCGCTGCTCGACGCGGCCGCCAAGTCCGGCGTGACGGTGAAGACGCTCGGCGTGCAGAGCACGACGCTCGACGACGTATTTGTCTATTTCACGGGACGCCAGCTGCACGGCCAAGAGTCGACGGACGCGCCAGACGCCGCCGCGCCCGCCAAACGCCGCCGGTAAGGAGCACTCATGGAACGCACTTTCGCCATCGTCGAGCGCGAGATGCGCCGCTTCAGGCGCAGCCCGACCCTCATGGTGATGTCGCTCATCATGCCGATCGTCCAGCTCGTGGTGCTGGGCTACGCGTTCGGCGGACAGGTACACAACCTGAAGCTCGGTATCGTAGACCAGGACCGCGGCGTGCCCGCCGTGAAAATGCGCGAGCTCGCAGGCGCCGTCGCGGCCAACGCGAAAACCTTCCTGCCGATTCAGTATTCGGACGTTGGTCAGGCCGTGACTGCGCTCCGCAACGGCCAGCTCAACGGTGTGCTCTCGATCCCGCCGGATTTTTCGCGGCGCGTGCTCTCGAAGGACAATCCGCACGTCGCGATCATCGAGGACAACACCGACGGTTTCGTCTCGGCGACGATGGCCGCGACGGCGGGGAGCATGGTGGACGCCTACAACCAGCCGGTTGCGTCCGCGCAGCGCATCTCGCCGTCAACGTCACTGGATGTGGTCGAGGTGTATCCGTATGTGCCGTACATCCAGTACCTGCTGTCGGGCTCGATCGTGATGTCGATCTTCATGATGGTCATGATCGGCGGCGGAATCATCTTCATCGACGACAAATCGCGCGGACTGCACGAGGGGTACCTCGTCACGCCAATCACCAAGCTCGAGCTGGTACTCGGTTTCACAATTTCCGGTGCGATCAAGGCTGTGCTCGCGGCGACGCTGGTGATTACGCTCGGCTCGGTGATTTCCGGAGTGCCGAACCCCTTCGAGCCGATGCGGCTCGTGCGGCTGTTCGTGGTCGTGGTCGTTACGTCAATGGCGCTGGTGAGCATGATGTTCCTGCTCATGGTGCGGATGAACGACCCGCTCGTGCCGCGCGCGATGTTCGGCGTGCTCAATACGCTGCTCTATTTCCCGAGCGGCGCGGTGTACCCGCAGCAGGCGTTCCCTGCATGGATGCGCGGGCTCGCAGTGGTGGATCCGTTCACGTACGCGGTGCACGCGCTGAAGTGTCTGACGCTGAAGGATACGGGCTTCGGCGCGATCGGGTATGACCTGTTGTTTCTGTCGTTGTTCACCGTTGTTTCGATGGTCGCGGCGACCGCGCTGTTCAAACGGACGCTCTGAGCGCTGAACTACTCGCTGTGAGCCGATACCTGTGAGCTGATACCTATGAGAGACGGACGACTCTTACCGATTGGTGTGCTGAATGTCCGTACGACCGGTACGTGTCGCAGTTCTCTCACGGCTAGCAACTCACAGGTATCAGCTCACAGCGAGTAGTTGAGCGCTCAACGCTCACAGCTAAGGCGTGAACGGCGCCGTCCACCGAGGAATCCCAATCTCTTCGGGCGTCGGCAGCTTTTTCGTACGCCCGTATGCCGATCGAGCCTGCCCGACTTTATCCGCCCTCTGAATCCACAGCTGCGCCGCGATATCGTACCTGGCCAGCACATTCCCGAGCCAGTACGGCTTGTTCTGCGCGAGCCAGCTCTTCTCGTATAACTCTCGTCCCAACTCATACCCGTCGCGCAGATCCTGCGATCGCGCGTTGATGTTCGAGGTAATCTCGCCGAGATCGTGCCCCGGATTTCCGCCGACCTGCACGGTGTCGTATGCGTGGGTGTAGAACCGCGAAATTTCATCGGCGAACTCGAACTTCATGCCGATGAAATCCATCCGGCGCGCGCCCATTTCCATCGCATCGAGCGCGTCAGTCTCCCGGAGCCCGCCACCCGCCGCGCCACTGTGATTGTTACGCGCGGCGATTGTTCTCGCTTGCGCCACCAGCACCATCGCGCTCTCCGCGAGCACGCGGAAGTCGCGCGCCACCGGGCGAATCTTCTGCGCGTTCACCTGCCCTTCCGGCGAAAACGGATCCAGCCAGTACAGGTAGTCGTTCGCGTCGCCGAGCCCGGCTTTCGAGAGCAATGCGTGCGCGGCGGAGAGTTTCATCTGTGCGTCGTCGATCTTTCCCGTTGCGTCGCCGTGAAACTGGAGACCGAAGCTGTTCTCGAAATCGTCGAATGAGGCCTCGCCCGCCTGCCAGCTTGCTGCCGCGCCGTAGAGAATGCCGTACCACTGCTGGTTGAGGATTGCTTCGCCGTCGTCTGCCCAGCTGGTGTTGAGCATGCCGGTCGCGCCGAGCCGCTGGCCATCGCGCGCCATGGCCTGGATGTTCTTGAGCGCGGCGTCATTGTTCGGGTATACGCGGCTCCATCCGCTCACGCCGGGGGCGACCCACGTTTCCATCCCCGCGCTCAGGAACGGGCGCAGCAGCCGTTCAGCGTTCGGGTTCGCGCCATATCCCCACGCGACGGCGACCATGTCCTTCGGAAGCGACTTCACGAGATCGGGACTTCCCTGTGCAATGTCGCCCCAGAACAGGAAGCGCTTTCCTGGCCGGCGGATCGTGCTCTCGATCTGCTTGAGGAAGTCGATATACACAGGGCCGAGGCCGCTTTGCGTCACAATGTCCTTTGTCCTGCCGAGTCCGAGCTCGAACGTTTCGTCAGCGCCGAGGTGGACGAACTTCGACGGAAACAGCGAATCGATTTCCGCGAACCACGACTTGATGAGTGGGAGCGCCGCCGGATCGCCCGGCGCGAGCACGTTGCCGTGGTCCGTCTCGCCCAGAGGCGAATACAGATCGTATTTGAGCACGTGATGCAGATGTCCGAACGCCTCCTGCTCCGGCACGATGTCGACGTGATAATGCTTTGCGTAGGCGACGAGCGCGCGCACGTCGGCGTGGCTCATCCCGCCGCCGGGCGGCGAGATCAGCGGATTGCCATCGTACGCGAGCGTGTGCTCGAAATACGGCGAGTACACGTTGATCTTGTATGCCGCCAGCGTGCGCAGCTCTTTCTTCTGTAAATCGAGCGTAGGCACGGGCCCGCGCGAGAGATCGTCCTGGAACCCGCGGTACTTCATCGCCGGCCAGTCGCGGATCGAAGCGAGCTGAACGTGCGCCGCGCCACCGTCCGTGCGAATCAGCTGCTTGAGTGTCTGTGTGCCATAGAACAGGCCGGCACCGCTGCTTGCGACGACGGTCGCGCCGTCTTTTTTTGTGACGAGCACGTAGCCTTCGGCCTTCATCGCGTCGTCGAACGCAAGGCCGCTCGACGCGAGCACGCGGCGCGCGGCCGGCGCGTCGGCGCGGAGCAGCGAAATGTGATACCCGCCGTCGGTGCCCGTTACGGCGTGGATGCCGCGCGCCTTGAGAGTTTCGATCAGGTCTTTCGCCGCGAAGCGGTCGTCTTCGCTGGTCCCGGTCGTAATGGCGACCGACCCTGCGAGCGGCGCGAGCTCGCCGGCGGTCACCTCGCGCGGCTTCGGAATCAGCCGCGGATCGTCCGCCGCGCGGAGCGGTGAACCGGCGGCGGCAATGGCGACGGCGACAACGGAAAGTGTGCGAACAGAAATCATTTGAATAGTGCGATTCAGGCCGGGTGCGTGCAGCGCGAGTCCTGCCCGAATGTCGTTCGCCGCTACTGGCTTCGCAACGCCGTCAGCGGATCCACGCGCGTCGCGCGCCGCGCAGGCAAGAGGCACGCGAGCATGCCGGAGATCGCCAGC
The DNA here is from genome assembly GCA_050733535.1 of Gemmatimonadaceae bacterium. GTDB lineage: Bacteria > Gemmatimonadota > Gemmatimonadetes > Gemmatimonadales > Gemmatimonadaceae > Fen-1231. The sequence continues at coordinate 5,232 of JBOHTH010000357.1, forward strand.
ACCACCGCAACGCCGCCGAACACCTGCGGATCGCGCGGCTGCACCTCGAACAGGATAACCGACGTGGCTTGTCCGATCGCCGCCGCGAGCAATAGCCCGACCGTGATTCCCGCGCCGAGCTGCACGAGTCCCTGGCGGAACATCATGCGTATCACCTGCCCCGCCTGCGCGCCGAGCGCCATGCGGATTCCGACTTCGCGGGTGCGCCGGCTCACCGAGAACGACATGACGGCGTAGAGACCGATTGCCGCGAGAAACAGCGCGATGCCGCCGAAGATCATGAACATCGTCCCGAACACGCGGATGTACCACAGCGGCCGCGCGAGCGCCTCATCCATGGAGTAGACCCAATACAGCGGAATGTCCGGGTTGAGTTGCGCGACCGCCTGGCGCACCTGCTGCGTGACCGCCATAGGCGGCCCGGAAGTCCGCACGATGAGGCTCACGAAATTTGCGTGGTGCTGCGAGAGCGGCGCGAAATACGCCGGCGAGCGCGGGTGCTGTGCGTCGCCGCTGAACATCGTCGGAACGACACCGACGATCGTCATCCACGGCTCCTTGCTCGTCAGGCCACCAAGGCGGACGCGATGGCCGATCGCGTCGGTCGTGGGGAAGTACTCGTCGGCGAACGCCTTGTTCACGACGATCACCGGCGCCGCGTCCGCGCGGTCCGACGCGTTGAACGCGCGGCCTTCCATCATCCTCACGCCGTAGGTCTCGAAGTAGCCGTCGCTCACCGCGTACCACCGCGGGTCCGGCACGTCGCGCTCCGCTGCGTACGACACGCCCTCGATCATCGCGGGCCCGCCGTTCGACCCGCCGGCTCCGGGGAGATTCGATGCGATCGCCGCCGCGCGCACGCCCGGGATCGCGGCGAGGCTCTGGCGCAGCTGCACCATGAACTGTTTCTGCGCCACGGTGTCCGTGTATGTTGACGGGAATCCAATGCGCGCGGTGAACACGTCGTGCGTGCCGAACCCCGGATCCATCGTCTTCAGCTTGGTCACGCTCTTGATCATCAAGCCGCTCGCCACGAGCAGGCCACAGCTGAGCGCGATCTCGAACACCACCAGCACACGGCTCATTTTTCCAACCTTGAGACTCGACGAGCCGCGGTTCTCGTCCTTCAGCACTTCATTGATGTCGGAGCGCGACGCTTGCATCGCGGGGATCGCACCCGAGAAGAGTGTGGACACGATCGAGAGCGCAATCACGAACGCGAGCACGGGCGGGTGCATGCGGATGTCGATGAAAAACGGCATGTCCGTGTCCACCAGCGCACGATTGAACACCGCGATGGCGCCGAACGCCAGTGCGGTGCCGCCAATCGCACCGCCGGTCGACAGCACCAGCGCCTCGGTCAGGAACTGGCGGATCACCGCGGACCGCGACGCGCCGAGCGCAGTGCGGATGCCGACTTCCTTCGTCTTGTGCGCCGCGCGGTCGAGCAGGAGGTTCGCGACGTTCGCGCACGCAATCAGCAGCACCAGAAACACGGCGCCGAGCATCGAATAGAGCAGCTGGTGCGGCTCGGGACCGATGCTCGCTTCGACGAAGCCCTTCACGTCGGCGGTATAGTTCGCGTTCGATTCCTTGAACTCCACCTGCAGCTGTTTGGCGATCGAAGCAAAATCCAGTGCAGCCTGGTCCATCGTGACGCCCGGTTTCAGCATCCCAACCACGCTCAGCGACTGACCATCGCCGCGCTTTCCGGCGAGAGGCTCGAGCTGCAGCGGCAGCCAGATGCTGGAGTTGTCGGGAAACGCATATTTTTCCGGAAGCACGCCGACCACGGTGTACGGCAGGCCGTTCGCGCGAATGACTGTTCCGATCACGCTCGCCTCGCCGCCGAAGCGCGTCTTCCACATGCCGTAGCTGATCAGCGCGACCTTGGGACCGTTTGGCGTGTCGTCGTCGGCGCGGAATGTGCGGCCGAGCGTCGGCTGCGTCTTTGCGATATCGAACATCGACGACGTCACCCACGATCCGCTGTAACGCTCGGCCTGCCCAACACCGCTCACGTTGATCGTGCCCGAGCTATACGCCGCGATGTTCGACAGCGAGTGCTGTCGCGCCTTGTAGTCCGCATAGTCGGCGGCGGATACCGCGTCGCGCTGGCTGCCGTTCAGCGTGTTGTTTCGATACACCGTGACGATGCGGTCGCCGTTGGGAAACGGAAGTCCCTTCAGCATGACGCCGTAGACGATGCTGAACATCGTCGTCGTCAGGCCGATCCCGAACGTCAGCGCGACGATCGCGACTGTCGTGATGCCCGGGCTCTTGGCCAGCGATCGGAAACCGTATCGAATGTCGCGCAGCATGGCCTGCATCGACTCACCGCGGCAGAGGGATGCGGCTCCGTACGACAGCGCCCGCCGTGGGTTTCGGTGTGGCGAAATGACTCAGCCTTGCCAACGGCGAGTTGTTCGGCTTTGGGTGAGAAGTTTTGGGATTGGAGTGATTGGTCGTTGGCTTTGTGACCGCCGACCAGTCGGCGTCGCCGTTTCCCAAAACCAACGACCCGCTCTGAGCTGATACCCGTGACCTGATAGCCGTGAGAGACCGGCGACACTTACCGATTTAGTGGGGCGAATGGCGCCGCGACCGGTAAGGGTCGCCGTTTTCTCACTGCTAGCGGCTCACAGGTATAAGCTCACAGCGGGTCTTTGACCGCTCACAGCACTCAAACCATTCACCGCGCAATGGATTGGTGCCGCGTTTCCAGCTGTCCGCTGTTTTCGTTCGCGGATGCAGAACTACCGTCAGTTATCAGTCTGGCGCAAAGCCCACGCCGTGGCCTTGAATGTCCATCGCACTGCCGAATCCATCCCGCGGGGAAACAACGCCGGTGTTGGCAGTCAGATGGCGCGCGCCGCCGTTTCGATCGCCGCGAATATCGTGGAAGGAAGCAGCCGCGGGACCGATCAAGACTTCGCGAAATTCCTGCAGATTGCGATCGGCTCGGCCTCAGAACTCGAATATCACCTTCACTTTGCTGCCGACGCGGGATTGATTTCGCAGGAGGAGTTCGCGGCGCGAGCCGCTGAGGTCGTCGAGGTGAGAAAGATGTTGATCGGGTTGAGAAAGAAGCTGGTGAGCCCTAAGCCGTGAAGGGCCCGCTGTGAGCTGATACCCGTGAGCTGATAGCGATGAGAGACCGGCGACACTTACCGATTTGATGGGGCCAATGGCGCCACGACCGGTAAGGGTCGCCGTTTTCTCAGCGCTATCAGGTCACAGGTATCAGCTCACAGCGGGCCCTTCGCAGCTCACAGCCCACAGCTTCAAAATTCGAGAGCTTTGAGATATTTGTAGTTCCCCCTCGCGCTCGCCATCTCGTCCACCGGGCTTTCCTGCTCCACATAACAGGGCTTCTTGTGAATATCCGGAATCGCGGCCAGCAGCGCGCGCAGGTTCATGCGTCCCGCGCCGAGCTCGGTGTCGTGCGTGCCGTCCTTCGTCACATCCTTTATATGGAAGGTCCAGTAGCGGTCACGCTGTTCCCGCAGATACCGCATCGGGTCTCCGCCGCCGACTTCCATGTTCCCGAAATCGAGCTGAAGGCGAACGCGCGATGGATCCGTGCGTTCGATGAACAGGTCGTACGGCACGACGTTCTTGATCGGCTTCATGTGCTCGGGTTCGTTGTGGAACGCCAGCCAAATGCCCGCACGACGGGCGAGATCGCCCGCGGCGTTGAAGCGGTCGGCCCAGCGGCGCCACTCGTCGAGCGACGTTTGCGTTGCGTCCGGCAGGCTCGGCACAATCAAATACTGGTGCCCGAGATGCTTTGCGGTCGCGAGACTTTTTTCCCAGTCGCCCAGCAGCAGCTCCGGCGCGATGTGCGCGGAGGGCGCCTTGAGTCCGAGCTGCTTCAAGGTGGCGCGCACCTGGTCCGGCGTGCGGCCAAAGTTGTCCATGCTCCAGAGCAGTTCCACGTCGTCGTACCCCATGCCGCGCACGGCCGCGAGCGTGCGCTCGGGGTCCTTCTTCATGGCGTTGCGGACGGAATAGAGCTCGAGGCCGACGCGCCAGAGGTTGTCCGCGCGCGAATTGAAACGCGGAAAGAACGGTGCGGCGGCGAAGGCCGCGCCGAACGACTGCACGAAATCCCTGCGTCTCATTTCTGTCCCGATACCGCGTTGAGGAGATCCTTCACGTTGTACACGCGACCCGCGCGGATGACCGTTTCCACCTTCTCGATGTCCGCGACATGCTCGGCGGGCTTGCCGTTTACGATGATGATGTCGGCCACCTTGCCCGTGGCAATACTGCCGTAGTTCGCGTCGTCCTTCATCACGCGCGCGCTCCCGATCGTCGCGATCTGCAGCACGCGCGGCGCCGGGATCCCGGCTTTCTCATATAGTTCGATTTCACGATGGTACGTTGTCGCATAGGAGTTGTCCGTCCCCGCGACAAGCGTGACGTCCGCGTCGTACAGTTTCTTGATGAGCCGCAGGTACGCCGCGTCGGCTTTCTCCTGGTTCGTCGATCCGCCCGCGCCCACGAGCGCCGCGCTTCCGCCGATCCAGATGTTGAACGTGCCGTCGATCACGGTGTGGTGGTCGTGGAGAAACGACACGAGCTCGGTCATCTGCGGGCCGTCCACGTCGAAGTTCGGCGCCACCGCGGTCGCGACCGCCGAGTACGCGCGCATCGTCGGCACATACAGCGAGTCCTGAAAGAAGGTCGAAAACAGGAACGCCGCGTGCTGAATCTCGTCGTAACCGAGCAGCACGGCGGCGGGGACGCTCAGCCCGCGAGGAATGTGCCCGCTCAGCCGCATGCCGCGCTTATGCGCTTCCGCCGCGATCGCGGGGACGAGGTCCTGCTGCACGAGATTGTAGAGCTTGATCTGCTTGTAGCCAGCCGAGTCGTAGCGCGCGATGAACGCGAGCGCTTCGGCCTCTGTTGTCGCGATCACGTCGGACGGTCCAGCCCAGCGGCCCGGCCCCTCTATAAATCCTGCAAGCACGACACGCGGGGAGGCGAGCAATCCCTTCCGCTCGCGATCGCGCTGGGACGTGGCGACGTCGAAGTCCGACGCCATGTCGCGCACCGTGGTCAGTCCCTGCGCGAGCTGTACGAGGCTGCCCACCGACTGGTTGTCGACCTGGAGATGCGTGTGCATCTCCCACATTCCGGGCATGATCGTCTTGCCCGTGGCGTCAATCACCGTGGCGCCCGCCGGCACGGCGACCGACGCCGCCGGCCCGACCTCTGCGATGCGATCGTCATGCACGACGACGCTGGTGTTCGGGCGCATCGTGCCCGTCTCGCTGTCGAACAGGTCGCCGTTCTTGATCACGAACGTCGCGGAGTGCGGCGTCGCGACCTTCTTCGCCATCGCCTCACCCTGGGCGTTGCGCCACTTGAGCTCGATCGCGCGCAGCGCCGGCAATGCCTGCTCGGCGCCGGGGCGCACCGTGATGAACCACGCGACGTCCGTCGCGAACAGCTTTCCGTTGTCGTCGAGCCAGACGCCGTTCGAGGCCGCGCCCGCGCCGTCCCACGTCATCACGAGGCGAACGTGCGTGCGTCCGGACTTCGTGGGCACCGCCGTCTCGCCGACGATCTCGGCGTGCGCCGCGAGCCCGCCGAGCAGCTCGCCCGTCATCTTCGGCTGCTTGAGCAGGTAGTTCGCGATCAGCGCCTGCTCGTACGGCGAGCCGAAGCGAAGTCCGAGAAACTGCGCAGGGTTGCGCTTGACGCCGGCAACAGTCGCCGCCGCGCCGGCGCGGCTACCACCGGAGACGTTGTAGACGGAGTCGCCATGCACCGTGAAGCCCTGCAGCGCGGGTCCGGCCGTTCCGTCTGCGGCAATCTGCCGCAGGTCTGCAGCCAGCACTTTCTTGTCGGCGCCGAAGCGGTAGCGAGTTTCGATGCGCGTACCGCGATTCCTGTCGGTGAAGATCCAGCGCGAGACGGTCGAATCGCCGGCACTGACGATCTTCAGGTCGCCGGCCAAGCGGCCGTGGTTGAGCACGACGTAGCTCGTCGTGTCGGATGCCGCAACGGCCGCCGCGGCGAGCAGGGACATGAGGGCGATCATCGCAACGCGCTCCAGGTAGCGGGGTCTTCGGAGCCGAGTACCCAGACCGAGTACCCGCGCAGGTGGTATTTCGTGACCAGGCGGAGCTTCGTCAGGAACGCGCGGCGGTCTTCGATCCAGACGTGCTGAAAGACGTCGTGTTCGCTCCACGACGCGTGCCATGCCTTCTGAACATCGTCCCATTGCGGTGCGACGTTGCTCTTGGCAAGAATCTCGCGCGCGCGTTTATACGAGATGTCGTCGCCGCGCATGCGCGCGCCGTGAATGGAATCGTACGCCGGATACCACCAGTCGGAGTAGCCCGGAATGCCGAGCGAGATCTTCGATGGCGAAACGCCCAGCGAGAGCGCGAAACGGAGCGACTGCTCGATCCAGGGGAATCCGCCGACCGGCCCGTCCGGCGAGCCGCCCGTGTGCTGGGCGTAGGTCATATACGAGATGAAGTCGAGCGTATCGGCGAGCGCCTTGTAGTCGTATACGGCGCGCCAATTGTCGAAGATCCACTTGTGGTAACTGGTCGGGCCGGGGTCGTCGCTCGTGCGCGGGACCACCGCGGCGCTCAGCGTGCAGCCTGCGTGGTGCACGGAGTCGACCGACGTGCGCACGAACGCCGTGAGCGCGTCCTTGTCGCGGACGTGGACGTTCTCGATGTCGAACTGGATGCCGTCCAGATGCTGGTCGCGGCAGAGATCGGCGAGGCTGTGCAGCGCACGAATGCGCGCGCCGGGATTTGTGAGGACGCGGTGAATCGACGGCTGGTCGAATCCCGGGTTCATCACGAGCGGGACGAGCTTCACGTGGTGCTCGTGCGCCGCGGCAACTACGCGTGCGTCGATGCTGCCCGTGATGACGCCGTTGGAGTCGAGTGAAAAAACCTGTGGCGAGACGATCGAGATCTGGTCGGCGTGGGCGAGAAAGCTCTGCGTGCTCTGCTCGCCGCGGAGGTACCAGAGGGCTTCGAGTTTGTGCGGTGCGGGCGCACGCACAGTGCAAGCGGAAAAGCACAAGGCAAGGAGCAGGAGGGTGGCGCCGCGCGGACTGTCTGAAATCGAGCGAAGGTACATAACCACAAAGCTGGCTCCGCAGTGCCAAAACCGCGACCATACGGCGCCCGGTATGGATAGGTCATCGAGTGCCGCGCCTTTGGCGAATGGTACCGCGTGGATTTGCCCATCGTGGCGATCGAACAATGAAGCCTTCTCCTGGCGCGATCATCATATTGAAGCGCTTACGAGTCCTTACAGTCACGGAGACTTCCTCTTGACGTCATCGGCCGGTCTGTCCAACGTTCGTCTGCAGATGCCAATTCCGATTCCCTCCGCCGCCCTGAGGCAAATGACCGACGCGGAACGTGCTCGGGTGCTGGACGTCGCGTTCGAGTGGACATCAGAGGCGTTGGAGAACTACCTCGCCATACTCGACGCGCGTCTGCGCGTTTTCGAGCACCGGTACGAGGTACCGTCATCGGGGTTGTCTGAGGCACTTGCGACGGGCCGACTGCACGACACCGCGGAAGTGAGCGAATGGCTGTTCTGGGCGCACCTGCGGAGCGATCTTGCCGGGAAAGCACGGCCCTAATC
>JBOHTH010000358.1:0-4003 GCA_050733535.1 Gemmatimonadaceae bacterium
CATCGCTGTCCGCTCCACACCGGCCTCCTCGAGAGGCCCGTACGTTACGGGACAGTTCTATCCGCGTCCTCAGGGGACATTATGATCCGCACACAACAGCGGGATGGCTCCATCTGGGATGGCTCCATCCTCCCGTCCCCCGACGAGATCCGCGCCGCCGCAGCGCGGATCGCATCGGCCATTCGTCAGACTCCGTTCTACAGATCCGAAACGCTCAGTGCGTTTCTCGGCGGCGACACTTGGCTCAAAGTCGAGTCCGAACAGCACACGGGATCGTTCAAGCTCCGCGGCGCGACAAACGCACTCGCGACACTCTCCGCCGATGAACGCGCGCGCGGTGTGGTCAGCGCAAGCGCCGGCAACCACGGCCTCGGCATTGCGACCGCCGCGCAGGCGATGGGAATCTCCCTTACCGTCTACGTCCCGCGCACCGCACCGTCCATCAAACGCGACCGCATCGCGACGTTCGGCGCGACCGTCGACGCAACCGCTGCGAAGTACGACGACGCCGAACTCCTCGCGCGAGCGCACGCCAAGCGCACCGGCGCGACGTTCGTGAGCCCGTGCGCCGGCCGCGAGCTGCTCGCCGGTCAGGGAACAGTGGCGCTCGAGGTGTTCGATGCGCTCCCGTCCATGCGCACGATCATCGTGCCCGTGGGCGGCGCGGGGCTCGCCGGCGGGATCGCGGGCCTGCTCCGCGCGGAAGCGCCCGGCGTGCGGATCGTCGGCGCGCAGAGCGAACGCACGAACGCAATGACGATCGCGATGCGCACGGGCAAGCCAACGGACATCCCGGATCTGCCGACGCTCGCCGACGGCCTTTCCGGCGAGGCCGCCGCCGAGATGCTCGCCCAGGCACAGGCGGCGCTCGACGATATTGTCGCCTCGAGCGAAGAGGACGTCGCGAACGCGGTCGCCTACCTGTGGATCGAAGAAGGGTTCAAGGTCGAGGGCGCGGGCGCGGTGGGAGTGGCCGCGCTGCTCTCGGGTCGCGTGGAGAAGTTGGAGTTCCCGGTGGTGGTGGTGGTGAGCGGGGGGAACATCGACGACGACAAGCACATGGCGGTGCGCGAAGGGAGACCGCCAACGGCGAGTTGACTCGTTTTTTGTTGGTTGGTTAACAGAAGTCAACTTCAGTTAACCAACCAACGAGAAACATCTTCACCCGTAGTTGCGGTTACATTTGCCCGCGTGAGCCTCTCACTAAAATTCCTCGGCACCTCCGCCTCCCGCCCGACCATCGAGCGCGGTGTCGCCTCCGTCGCGATCACTCGCGAGGGCGAGACGCTGCTCGTCGACTGCGGCGAGGGAACCCAGCGCCAGATGATGCGCTACGGCGTGTCCTTCGCGTTCGACGACCTGCTCTTCACGCACTACCACACCGATCACGTCCTCGGCACGCTCGGCCTGCTCCGCACGCTGACGCTGCAGGCGCGCGCGGAACCGCTGCGCATCTGGGGCCCGCCGGGACTGCACGCGTTCCTCAAACGCGCCGAAGGACTCGGTGTCGAGCGTCTTTCATTTCCGCTGCAAGTCACCGAGATCACGCCCGGCACTCCGATCGCGCGCAAAGGCTACGCGATCCTGCCGTTCGCCGTCGAGCACCGCGCGCAGGCGGCGGTCGGCTATGCGCTCATCGAGGAGGAACGCCGCGGACGCTTCGACCCCGAGATGGCGCGCGCGATGCGAATCCCCGAAGGTCCGCTCTGGGGTCAGCTCGCCAAGAGCGAGGCGGTCACGCTGCCGGACGGGCGCACGATCGATCCGGCGACGCTCGTCGGCCCGACGCGCACGGGACGGCGCGTCGTGATCACCGGCGATACCCGCCCGTGCGACTCGACGGTCGCGGCCGCCGCGGGTGCCGACCTGCTCGTGCACGAGGCCACATTCGGCGACGAGGAATCAGCGCGGGCGCTTGAAACCGGCCACTCCACGGCGCGCGAGGCCGCGGACATCGCAGCGCGCGCAGGCGTGCGCAAGCTCGTGCTCACGCACTTCTCGGCGCGCTATTCGCGCGATCCGTCGGATTTGGAGCGCGAGGCGCGCGAGGTGTTCGCGTCGTCCGGGTGCGCGCGCGACGGCATGGAGCTCGATGTCCCTTTCGCCGACGCGGTCACGGCGTCATAGCCGGGCGGCCACGGGGTGACCGCAGTCTCACCGGGCCGCCACGCGAAGCCCGCGGCGGCGGTGCCGCGCTCGGCGGGAAAGATCACCAGCCCGGTGTCGAACTCCCGGCAATGCACGCCGAGCTGTTCCAGTTCAACCGCACACGCTTCGATCTCCTCCGCCATCCGCTCTGCGTCGGCCTGCAGCGCGTCGGCATCCGGATCAGGCGCATTCGCCGTGGACTTGATCGTCGCGTACTCGAACCGGCTGACCGCGTCCTCCCACGCGGTGAATCGCTCGACGAGGTCGCCCACGATCCGGCGCACGAGTGGGATCGCGCTGTTTGCGAGCGCCTCGGTGTAGCGCCTTGGTGCGCCCGGGACGGGGCCGGTCTCGCTCACGCCCCACCCAGCGTGCGGCGCGATCCTTCCTGCGCGCGTTCCTCGTCGCGCCGGCGGCGCCGCTCCCGGCCCGCCGCGTTGCGCCGCCGCTCGGCCTCGGTCTCCGGTACGAGCGACGGCACTTCCGTTGGATGCCCGTCGCGGTCGAGTGCCACATACGTGACGTAGCACGAGTTCGTGTGGCGGCGCGTGCCGAGCAGCATGTTCTCGGCCTCGACACGGATGCCGATCTCCATCGTTGAGCGTCCGACGAAGTTCACGCTCGCCTTCATGTGCACGAGATCGCCCACGAGGATCGGTTCGCGGAAATCCACGCGGTCCACGGAAACCGTCACGCAGCTCGTGCGGGCGTGGCGCATCGCGCACACCGCGGCGGCCTTGTCCATCAGCGCGAGGATGACGCCGCCGAAAACGTGGCCGCGCGCGTTTTCGTCCGGCGGCATCATGAGCACCGAGGTTTCGTGCGCGGATTCACTCACTTTGCGCGACGGGCGCGGCGCACGATCAGGATTCATGGGCGCACCAGCGAGGCGAGCACGAAACGGCCGCGAGACGGCGCGCGCCGCGGTGCCATCACGATGCGCGAATCGGTGGAGTACATCGACGCGTCGTTGAACGCCCGGTTGAGCGCCTTGCGATCGCCCGGCTTCACCGCGCCGTCGAGCCAGAGCACGCGCCATACCGGCGCGCCGACGGTTCCGACGCGCCAGTCGCGGCGGCTCGCATCGCGCAATACGAGACGGGCGGCGTCGCCATCCGGCGTGAGCGCGGCGCGCAGCTCGACGGCGCCGTGTTTCCAGCTGAGCAGCGAGTCGGGGCCGGCGGGAAGTTCGTCGCGGAACGAATGCCACCAGGGCGCGACGGGAACCTCGCGCGGCGCCAGCTCCAGGGCGTTCACCGATCCGCGCGACGCGATGCCGGGCACTGCATACATCACGCGCGGCTGCCCATTGCGCGACCCGATCGTGAAGCTGTTTGCATCAAACTCGAACGCGGCCAGCACGCGCTGCGCGCGGCGGCTCCGGCGGTCGCGCAATGCGAGCAGCGAGTCGCGTGCGAGCGTCCATTCCGCGCTCGCGGCACGTTCCGCGCGCGCGGCTGCCTCGTCGCCAAACAGCGCGGCGACGGTCACGGGCTTTCCCGTGCGCAGGTCGAGCACGCCGCGCCGTGCGGTGTGCCGGTCGACGTTCTCGCGTTCGCCTACGACGTCCATGTCCGTGCGGTATTCGTACGAGACGTACGGACCATGCACGCCGAGCACGTCGACGTCCGCGGTCACCGAGGTGCGCGGATGGTCGGCGGCCTCGTCGTCCTTGCCGAGCGGGGTGTCGCCGGGGTGCGCCTTTGCGTATTCCGCTGCGTAGCGCGGGACGAGCGTGTCGGCGAACAGCTGGGAGGAATCGCCGGTGACGAGATCCCGGGACCAGAGTCTTGCCCCGACGAGCACGGCGTCGAAGTAGCTGTGGTCGTCGTCCGCCACGTAGATCTCGCGGTAC
>JBOHTH010000359.1:0-2268 GCA_050733535.1 Gemmatimonadaceae bacterium
GCGTTCCCGCAACCAGCGCCAGGCACGGCGCCTTCACCGGGACCGATGACGGTGGACGCGGACAGGCTCAAAAGCGTCCTGGGTATTTGCAGCGTGACGTATGTGCCAGGCGCGCACACCCTCGCGATCGTGGATTCAACGCTCGACGGAGATGCGGTCGCGGCTGGGGCGATGATGGCCGGGATGAATCACAACTCTGCCGCGAAGAAGACCTTCCCTAAACTGCCGGCGAACAGCATCGGCCTCGAAAACTTCGCGTTCGTGCCGAAGACGCTCACCGTGAGGCCCGGTACGACCGTCACATGGGTGAACCACGACGACGTACCGCACCTGATCATCAGTACGACCGGGAAGTTCCCAAACTCGAAGGTGCTCGATACCGATCAGACTCACGTCGCGATATTCGACACGCCCGGCGAGTATCCCTACTTCTGCTCGATTCACCCGACGATGGTGGGGAAGGTCGTCGTCAGGTAACGTCCGCCCGCGACTGTAGTCGCGCGGCGCGACGTCGCGCGACTACGAGAATCCCAACGCCCACCAGGTTCATCACGACGATCACGGTCGAGATCTTGAACGCAAAACTCGCGACACTCTTCACTTCGATGATCGGCACGACGGAGAGGGCAATGTTGAGCAGCGTCATCAACAGCCCGGACGTCGACGCGACCTTGAGCCACAGCGGCGGCCGCGGCGTGACGCCACGCAGTCCCCAGATCGGGATCGCAAACATCACTACATACGTCAGTGCATACAGCGTCTGACTTGCGTTGAACAGCAATTGATACGCCTCGGCCTGCCCCACGCCAATGCTGCCGAGCACCGCGATCGCCAGCGATGCGATGCCGACGAGGACGATCGAGTTCACCGGTGTCTTGTACTTTGAGTGAAGGCGGCTGAACCACGCGGGCAGCATGCGGTCCCATCCGGCGACCATCGGCAAACGCGTCACGGCGGTGAAGCTCACGCTCGCCTGCGCGACGCGCGATGCGAGCGTCATGATGATCGCGATCGTCACGAGCGGGGCCGCAATGCCGAAGGGGCCAAAGCCGACGCGCAGCACCTGCGGCAGCGGGCCGATCAAGTCCATCTGTTCCGTCGGGATGTACGCGACCATCGTCGCCGTGCCCATCACGAACATGATTGCGATGACGGGCGCCGCAATGAGCACCGACCGGCTGACGGCGCGCGCCGGTGAACGCGTCTCGCCGGCAAGGATCGCGACATATTCGAATCCGCCGAGCGCGCCGAAGCCGAGCTTGCCGAGAATGTTCAAATTATAGAGAGAGACCTTCGGAACTTCCGTGCGAAACGGGTGAAAGGCCTTGAGATGTCCGGTCGCCAGCCCAAGGAGCGGAAGGAGGATCAGCACGCCAAAAGTCACGAGCATCATCACGCCGCCGGCGTTGTGCACCCACTTGCCGACGGAGAGTCCAATGGTCGACGCGATCACCATGACGCCGAGAATCACGGCCGCGGCAAGAGCCGGAAACCATGCGCTCGTGGTCATCCACGCCGCGCTCGGCCCGATCGCGTAGGAGAGGTACGTCGCCGCAGTAAGACCGATCTCGGAAGTGAACACGATCACATAGAGCCAGAGATTCCAGGCGAGCATGAACCCGACCGTCTGATTGAATCCGAGCTTGGCCCACTGATAGAGACCGCCTTCGAGCGGCATCAGGCGGTTCAGGTAGATCACCACCACCGCCGACGGCACAAAGAACAGCAGGAGCGCGAGCAGCCAGAAGATGACGTGCGCGGATCCCAGTTTGCCCGCCACGCCGATCCAGCTGAGTCCGACGATGAAAAGGATCTGCGTGAGCGCGAGGTCGGTGACGCCAAGCTCCTTCTTCAGCGACTGGCTCTTCGCTTGGACGCTGGCTTCGCCGCGCGCGAGCTCGCTGGCCGGCGTCACGCGTGCGCCTCGCCCAGAAGTTGCCAGAGGCGCGCCCACGCCTCGAGCCCTTCGTGGAGCCGGTGGATGCGGAAGAACTCGTTCGGCGCGTGATAGTCCTCGTCGGCGGTGGAGAACGAGAAGAGGACCGTGTCCAGCGACATGTGGCGCTGGAACAGCTCGGAGATCGGCACGGTGCCGCCCATGCGGACGACGAGCGGGTGCACGTTGTAGACCGCATGAAGCGCGGCGTCGGCGGCCTTCAGTGCGAAATGATCGGAGGCGATGTGCGCGGCGCGCGCGCCATGGTCGCTCACGCGCACGGTGAGTCGCGTGCCCTCTGGAGTGCGCGACTCGAGGTGACGCTTCACGAG
>JBOHTH010000360.1:0-2831 GCA_050733535.1 Gemmatimonadaceae bacterium
TGTCGCGCGCGCGGCGCAGCTCGTGCGCGGCGGTGGGCTCCCGTCCAGACAGCTCGCCATCGTCACCGACGGCCAGGCGTCGAGCTGGACCGGCGCCGTCCCGCTCGACGGTGTCGCAGCGACGGTGTTCGCGCCCGCACTGACGCCGCCAAAAAATCGCGCGGTTGTGAGCGCACTCGCCGAGCCACCGCACTGGACTCCGCGTGGCGCCGTGCGCGCGACCACCACGGCAACCGACTCCGTGACGTTTCGCGTCGCGCTCGGCGCGCGGGCCGCGGCGCGTGGGATTGTCGCGCCGGGTGAGGATATCGTGGTGCGCCTCGCACCGGCCGATCGCGGCTGGATGGCCGGCGCGGTGGAACTCGAGCCCGACGAACTTCGCGGCGACGACGTCCGCTGGTTCGCCGTGCACGTTGGCGCCGCGCCGGCCGTTGCCGCTGAGGCCGCGGCCGGGATGTTCGCGCGAACCGCAATCGAAGCGCTCGCGCAGGATGGGCGCGTGGCGCGCGGCAACGAGATTCTGGTCGGTGGCGCGGAGTCGGCGCGCCGGCCGGGAGTGTTCTTTGCGCCAACGGATCCCGTGCAGATCGGGGCGGCGAACCGCGCGCTCGAGCGCGCGGCTATTCCATGGACGTTCGGTGCCGTGCGCAAAGGGCCGGCGCCGGTAACTGGGGCCGGACTGGCCGGCGTGAACGCGCTGCGCTGGTATTCGATCGCGCCGCGCGCCGCACTGGAGCCGGGCACGGTGGACACGCTCGCGATGGTGGGGAGCGATGTGTGGGCGGTGGCGGGCGATGGCTACGTGCTCGTCACCTCTCCGCTCGCGACCGATGGCACCGACCTGCCGCTCCGGGCGAGCTGGGTGCCCTGGCTCGGCGCGGCGATCGCCGATCACCTGTCCGGCGACGCGGGCGCGATCACCGAGGCGGTTCCGGGCGCGAGCATCGCGCGTCCCGCTTGGGCGCACGAGCTCGAGGAACCGGACGGCACGCACCGCGAGGTGAGCGAGACGCGTTTGCCGGCGCCTGACCGGGCCGGCGTGTACTTCTGGCTGCGCGGCACGCAGCGCGCGGGCGCGCTCGTCGTGAACCCGGACGTTGAAGAGTCGGATCTCACGCGCCTTTCGATCGCAACGCTCCAGTCGAGGTTTTCGGGCGCCGAGGTTGTGGCGACCAGCGACGCGGGGCGGTGGGCCTCGGCGGCCTTTTCGCTCTCGGGTCGCCGCGCGCTCGACAGCTCGTTCATCGTGCTCGGCCTGCTGCTGCTCGCCGCGGAAGCTGTGGTCACGCGCGCCATCGCACCCAAGGCCGACTGATGGTGGGCTGAAGTGGCGCTTCCGTCGCTGGTCGAACGGCTCTCGGACCTCCCCGCGTTCAAGCGATTGCTCTCGACGCTCCCCGCGGGGCGTGAGCGGCAGCGCGTGTCGGGCATCGCGGGCTCGGCGGACGCGGTGCTCGTGGCCGCGCTCGCCGCCCAGTCGCCCAACCGGATGCTGACGGTCGTCGCGGATCAGCTGCCGGAGGCTGAACGCTGGCTGGCCGACCTCCAGTCGATCGCCGGAGAGGAGTTCGTCGCGCTGTATCCGCCGCGCGAAGGCTTCGGCGAAGTGGAGCCGCACGCAGAAGTTGCGGGCGAGCGCGTCGAGACGCTGGAGCGGATGACGCGCGGCGAGGTGCGCATCCTGCTCACGACCGCGCGCGCCATCCTCGAGCGCACGCGGCTGCCGCAGGCGCTCGCATCGGCCCGCCTCGAACTGCGGCGCGGGGACAGCTGGCGCCTCGATGCGCTCGCCGCTCACCTGCGCGCCGTTGGATTCGAACGCGTGGAGATGGTCGAGGACGTCGCGCAGTTTTCCGTCCGCGGCGGGATCGTGGACGTGTACGGCTTCGGCATGGCCGAGCCGGTGCGTCTCGAATTCTGGGGCGATGAGATCGTTGAACTGCGCCACTTCGACCTGCTCACGCAGCGTACGTCGAAGCCGGCGGAAGTCGCGCTCGTCCTTCCCGTCGACGTCGCCAGCGCACCGGAGACCGAGGAACGGTTCGAGCGGACGACGCTGGCCGCGCTCTTTCCGCCGGGGACACTGCTCGTGGTCCCCGCCGGCGTGCATCTCGTGCCGGAGATGCGCCGCACATGGGACGAAGCGGCGCACCACATCAACCTCGCGCGCCGGCGCGGCGAGGAAGCCGCTGCGCGCGAGGATCTCTACCAGCCGCCCGACACGGCGTCGGCATCGCTCGCCGCCTTTCCATCGCTGGAGATCGTCGGAGCGGGTGAAGCGAGCGACGACGCCGTCGTTTTCCCGCTGCGCGCGCCTGAAACCATCGACCGTGACATGAAGCGCCTCGCCGCGCTCGTGCGCGGCGACATGCCGACGATCATTCTCTGCGACAACTCCGGCCAGGCGGAACGCCTCGACGAACTCCTCGCCGCGCGCCCGGGCGAGCCCAGCCCCGCGGCGCTGGCGATCGGCGTGCTCGGCGGCGGCTTCGTCATTCCCCCGAGCGAAGGCGCGGTTGGCCTTCGCGTTCTAACAGATCATGAGATTTTCCGGCGCGAGCGGCGGATTCGCCGGGCCCGACGGTATGCAACCGGCGTCGCGCTCGAAGCGGTCACTGCGCTGAAGGTCGGCGACTACGTGGTGCATCTCGAGCACGGCGTCGGGATCTACCGCGGCATGAGCACGATTTTCGCCGGCGAAACGACGATCGAGGTCATCGTCATCGAGTACGAGGGCGGCGACCGGCTGAACGTGCCGCTCTATCGCATCGACCAGGTCGAGCGCTTCCGCGCGGTGGGAGACGTGTCGGAGGATGCGCCGCCGCCGCATC
>JBOHTH010000361.1:0-3224 GCA_050733535.1 Gemmatimonadaceae bacterium
TCCAGCCCGTCGAACACCGGCATCTGCACATCCATGAAAATCAGGTCGTACGGAAACTGCTCCGCCATGAGCACGGCTTCTGCTCCGTCGCCGGCGACGTCCACGCGGCACCCCAGCCGCTCGAGCATCTTCACGGCGACCATCTGATTCACCGGGTTGTCCTCGGCGAGCAGCACGCGCGCCACGTTGTGCCGCGGCGCGTTGGGCACTGCGCGCGTCTGCGCCGATGGGGCCGTCGGCGACTCGCCCGACTGCTTCGCTCGCTCGTTGAGCGAGTGCCGCGTAATGATCGGCGTCTCGATGCTCCAGCCGCGCGGGCCCGTGAGCACCGCCTCGAGCGTACGCACGAGCGTCTCCGGACGGAACGGCTTGGTGAGATACGCGTTGAACCCCGCCGCATGGAAACGATCGGCGTCGCCGCGCTGCGCCGCGGACGTCGCCAGCACCAGCGACGTTTCCGAGATTTCAGGATTCTCGCGCACCGCGCGCGCGAGCATCTCGCCGTCCATTCCCGGCATGAGAAAATCAAAGATCGCCACGGGGAACGGATCTCCCGCGCGCGCCGCATCCACCAGCATCTCGAGGCCCTGCGGGCCGCTCGAGGCCGTCTCCACACGCATTCCCCAGGCGCGCATGAACTCGCGCTGGACCTGGACGTTGATCGGCACGTCGTCCACAACGAGCACGCGCACGTCGCGGAGCGAAACGGATCGCAGGGGCTCTGGCGCCGGGCTCGTGTCCTCCGGCAGCGGCAGCACGAACCAGAACGTCGATCCCTCGCCGTCCGTGCTCATGACGCCGATCTCGCCGTCCATCAGCTCCACCAGCCGTTTGCTGATCGAGAGGCCGAGGCCTGTGCCGCCAAAGCGGCGCGTGGTCGACGCATCGGCCTGCGTGAACGGCTGGAACAGCGTCGCGAGCTTCTCGTTCGATATGCCGATGCCCGTGTCCGTGATCTCGAATCGGAACCGCCCCTCCGCACCTGTGCGCAGCGCCTCCACTGACATCACCACATGTCCTGCCTCGGTGAACTTGATCGCGTTCCCCGCGAGGTTGAGCAGCACCTGCCTGATTCGCCCGGAGTCGCCGATCACGCGGCGCGGTGCGTCGGTCGCGTAGCGCACGACGAGCTCGAGATTCTGGTCCACCGCGCGCGGCACCAGCAGCTCGGCGACTTCGGCCACCGCGATCTGCAGGTCGAACGGGATCGGTTCCACGGTGAGCTTGCCGGCCTCGACTTTCGAAAAATCGAGAATGTCGTTGATCACGCTCATCAGCAGCTGCGCGGAATGCTTGATGGCGTCGACGTATTGGCGCTGCTCGAGTGAGAGCGCGGAGTCGCCGAGGAGGCTCGTCATCCCCAGCACGCCGTTCATCGGTGTGCGGATCTCGTGCGACATCATCGCGAGGAACTCGCTCTTGGTGCGCACGGCGCTCTCCGCCTGTTCCTTGGCGGAGATCAGCGCGGCTTCTGTGGCTTTGCGCACGGTGATGTCGATGAGAATCGCGACGTACAGTGTCTCGCCGCGAATGTTCACCGCCGAAAAGCGGAGGTCGATCGGGAACCTGGTGGCGTCGGGGCGGATGCCCTCCGCCTCGTGCCCCGCGACCTTGAGGTATGCGGGGACGTCGCCCGTCCATGGTGCGGCGCACGCGATGAACTGCGTCACGGGGTGGCCCGAGATCGGCCCCCCGCGCGTGCCGAAGTGCTGCGTGGCCATCAGGTTTGCGCGCGCGATGTTGCCGGCGTCGTCGAGGATCAGCACGCCGTTGGGCGACGAGTCGATAATCGCGTTGAGCGTCTCCTCGCGCATGACGAGCTCGTCTTCGGCCTGACGGCGCTTGGCCTCCACCGCCTCAGTCTGCCGGCGCTGGCGGAACGCCATGAGCCCGGCGATCACGATGATGCCGAGCATCGCGGCAAGCACCCGGCGGAGCATGATCACCAGCGAGAGCGCCTCGTCGTCGTTCATCTCGTACAGGAGACCGGCGTCGAGCTGCGGAATCCACGTCCACGCGCCGACGGTCGCGCGCCCGCGATAGTCGGGATACGGCTTGAGCGTGAGACCGGTCTCACCCGCGAGTGCGCGCCGCGCGGCGTACGTGAGCGGGCGGTCCTTCATGGGCGTCGTCGGACGGAATCCCGCGGTGACATCGCCGCCCGGATCGCGTACCTCGATGTGAAGCGCCGACGATGCGGTCGTATCGCCGGTCATAAGGCCGCCGCGCCGCAACTGCTCGTCGAAGCGCGACTCCGTCAGCATCAACCCGTCACGGGAGAACAGGTAGGTCTCAGCCGTTTGCCCCTGGCGATTGCTCGTCAGGAGCCGGCGCAGCTGCACTTCGGGCCGGATGCGGAGCCCGAGCACACCGATCGTCTTGCCGGCCGCGTCGTGGACCGCCGCGGCGACGAACATCGTCGCGACGCCCGTGTGCAGCGCGCCGTTTTCATCGGGGAGCGGCGTTTCGCTCGCGTACGGCGCTGAGATCGCCGTCTCGCCGCCGAGCGCGCGGCGCACGAATGCGACGTGCGCGGCGACTTTGTTGTCGCCAAGCTGCTCGTGCGCGGAGCCGCCAATGGTTCGTCCGGAGCTGTCAAAGAGGAGGTAGCCCGCGAGGCGATGAGACCGCACCTCCGTGCTTACGAGCGACTCGAGCTCGCGGGCTTCGGGACGGGCACGGAGCTCGGCGTCGCTCGCCAGCCCGTTTCGGGAAGCCGCGGTCAGCGCTTTCGTGATCCGGGCAAGCCCGGGGGCCGCGGCCCAGGCCTCGGCGCTTGCCTGTTCGTCGTCGGTCCAGAGGACGATCGAGTGCCGGATCGCCTGCAGGCGGGAGTCGAGAAGGTCGGACGCGGTCTCGTTCGACCGGCGTTCGACACTCTCGAATGCGAACCCCGAGAGGCCAACGAACAGCAGGACGAGGGAGAGGAGAATTGTCCTGGGGAGGGTGCTTTGAGAAGTGGTGAGGGGGAGGGCTTGGCTGGGGCGCATGGAGACCGAATATACCGCGGGATTGGGCGAACGAAGGGGGGTTCCCGCGCGTAGTGGGGGAGTGAGGGGTAAGGGGGACGATCAGTGAGGGTGAGGAGGACGATCAGTGAGGGGTGAGAGGGACGATCAGTCCGCCACCGACATCCCCGCTCGCCGCTCACCCCTCAACTCCCCGCGCCCCCGTCGTCTCCCCCCCTCGCCCCTCAACTTCCCGCTCCCCGCTCCCCCCTCTTC
>JBOHTH010000362.1:0-7252 GCA_050733535.1 Gemmatimonadaceae bacterium
GAAACGGTGTCGGAGTACACCTTGGGGTCGCGCGCGCAGAGCTTGAGGTTCCATGCGGCGATCGCGCGCCGAACGCCTTCGCCGAGGCGATGATGGCGCGCGGCGACGTTTGCGAGCCCTTCTTCAAGCAGGAGGTCGAGCGCCGCGCGAAGGCCGAACAGGTGCGCCACGGGCGGCGTGTACGGGAAATATCCCTCGGCGTTGTGCTTCACCTGATCGCGCAGGTCGAAGAATGCGCGCGGGCACTTGGCTTGATCGAGCATGCCGAGCGCCTTCTTGCTCACACAGAGGAGGCCGATCCCGGGCGGCATCATGAAGCCTTTCTGCGATCCAGCAATCGCGAAGTCGACTTTCCACTCGTCAAAGCGGAAATCGAGCGAGGCCACTGAGCTCACGCCGTCCACGTAGAGCAGTGCCGGGTGCACGGCCTTGTCCATCGCGCGGCGCACCGCGGCGATGTCGCTCGTTACGCCCGTTGCGGTTTCGTTGTGCACGACGAGCAATGCCTTGATTTCATGGCGCGTGTCTGCCGCGAGCGCGTCGCCGACTTTGTCGGCCGGTACGCCGTCACCCCACTCGACGTCGATGATGTCCACCTTCATGCCGAGCCGCTGCGCCGTGTCGATGAACAGCGTGCTAAACTGGCCATTGCGGACCGCAAGCACGCGATCGCCGGTCGAGAGGCCGTTGACGAGCGAGGCCTCCCACATGGCAGAACCCGAGCCCGCGAAAATGAACGCCTGACCGTTGACGCTGCCGAAGACTTTCAGGAGGTCCGGAAAAACGGTGCGCACCATTTCGGGCGCTTCGGACGACCGGTGATCGACCATTGGCCGGTCCATGGCGCGCAGCACGCGATCGGGGACGTTGGTCGGCCCCGGAACAAACAGAAAATGACGGCCCGTCTTCATACGATGGCTTTGAGTCGTGAGAGGTTTTCGACCGCTCGTTCGAGCGTCTCGTGTTTCTTGCAGAACGCAAACCGGATGTAGCGCTTCCCTTCCGGCGCGCCCGGCCGGTAAAAACTCGATCCCGGGACGGTCGCGACCTGGATCTCCCTCGTCATCCACTTCGCGAAGGTCACGTCGTCGCGATCATCGAGATCCGAGAAGTCCGCCATGATGAAGTAGGCACCGTCAGGCACGGCGAACTTGAACCCGGCCTCGCGCAGCGCGCCGCTCAGGAACTCGCGTTTGGCCTTGTAGTCGTCCGAGAGCTTCGAGTAGTACGAGTCATCGAATCCGTAGCCGATCGCGGCGGCGTCTTGCAGCGGAGCCGGTGCGCCCACGGTCAGGAAGTCGTGGACTTTGCGGATCGCGCTCGTGCGCTCGGGGTTCGCAATCGCATAGCCGAGTCGCCAGCCCGTGATGCTGAACGTCTTCGAGAGGCTGGAGATGGTGACGGTGCGCTCGCGCATGCCGGGGAGCGTCGCGATCGGAATGTGCTCGCCGGAAAAAACGATGTATTCGTACGGGTCATCGGTGATCACCATAAGGTCATGCTCTGTGCATACCTTGGCGATCGCTTCGAGTTCGGAGCGGGAGAAGACGTGGCCCGTCGGATTGTGCGGCGAGTTGAGCACCAGCGCGCGCGAACGCGGCGTGATCGCGGCGCGGAGCGCGGCTTCGTTGAATTTCCACTCCGGCGCGGTCAGCGGCACGAATACCGGCCTGGCCTCACTCAAAATTGCATCTGGTCCATAGTTTTCGTAGAACGGCTCGAAGATGAGCACCTCGTCGCCGGGGTTGAGCAGCGCGAGAAAAACAGATGCTGCCGCTTCGGTCGCGCCGCACGTCACCGTGATCTCACGTTCTGGGTCCACGGGCATCGCGTAGCGGCGCTGGTACTTCCCGGTGATGGCGTCGCGAAGCTTTTTCGATCCCCACGTCGTCGCGTACTGGTTGACGTCGTTGTGAATCGCCGCGCACGCCGCGTCCTTCATGACCGCGGGCATCGGGAAGTCCGGGAAACCCTGTGAGAGATTCACGGCGCCATGTTCGTTGGCGACGCGGGTCATTTCGCGGATGACGGACTCGCTGAACGTCTGCGTGCGCAGGGCGTTGGGCATATGGGTAATCTAGGCGGTGGGTCGGGGTTCTACTGGCGTCTATTTTGCGCCACGTCGCCGCGCCGTGATCAGCACGGAAATGTCATCGGTCCGCGGGTTGATGAAGTCGAGCCGGACGCGGCCGTCGGCTGTCTGGCTTACGGTCGCGGGGACCGAACTGTTCGTGAGGATCCACCCCATGGGGAGTACGACCGCGTTGTCCGGCCGGCCGAAGCTCCGGTCCCACATGAGTTCCTGGCCGACGAGCTTGTAACGCGCGGTGTCCGTGTACGTCTCGAACATCCGGATGCGCACTGACTCGCCCTTTTGCACAGGCGCGAACCTGAAGACGACGATCTCGGATTGTGGCGTGACGTCGCGCACCTTGTAGCCGCCCTTCGTGATTGCCGCGCCCTTCACGACCTCCCACTTGAGCTCGTCGCCCGTGTCGAGGTTTCGCGCGGACGGCTTCGAGACTGCGCTCCCCGGCCTGACTTCATTGATGTACGTGCTCGTTCCCGGCCGCGACTCCGTGTAGTCGTGGTAGAGATCGAACGCGTGCGTCTCGGGCTGCTGAAGGAAGTACACGATCTTCCGGTTCTGGTGTGCGCGCTCGTCGAGGCGGGCGGCCACGCCGGGTACCGCAGTCGCTGAGCTGCCGACGCCATGCGATGGCACCGCGCGAAGCGTGAGCGGCGCTTCGGCCGGCGTGCTGTTCCAGAAGCTGATCGCGACGCGTCCGTCCGCCTGTTGGAGCACCTGCGATGGATAGTTGCACGAGAGGAGTTCATAGCCCGCGGGGAGCACCACGGTGTTCCGCTTGATGCCGAGTGGCCGCGTGAAGACGATTTCGCGGCCATGCGCGCGCGGCTCCGTGGGATCGGGCGCGATCTCCGCGCCGAAATGATAGCTGGCCGAGTCCTCGTAGGTCTTGAGGATCAGCACGCGCCCTTCACCGCCGTCCGCCGGCACTGCGTGCGCGAGCTTCACGCGGATATACATCTGCGTCGTGTCGCGTCCACGCACGCCGCCGGCCGTCGCCACCGACTGGCCGACCACGTCGAACACGAGCGGCTTGCCCGTCGCACGGTCGATCACGCTCTCGTCCGTTGCGACGCTGCCTTTGCGGATCGGATTGAAGTAGTAGGTCGCGCCCGCGGTGGTCGCGGTGACGTCGTAGATGATGCGGAACTTTCCGGACCCGGGTGCCAGGAGTTCGTACCGGGTGTAAGCATCACCTTCGGTCTGGCGCGGCGGGCCGCCCTGCGACTGCGCGGCTGCGAGAACTGGAATGATCAATGACGCGGCGAGGGCGGACGCGGCAGCGCGGTGCATGGCGGGGATCCGGTTCGGGAATGGATGCTGGTTAAAGTTACCGGTCTCGCGGGGGTTGCACGAGTGAGGCTGGTGGATGCGGCGCGCCTTGGGATTGGGGGTGAGTTTGCCGGGGCAGGCTCAGTTTGGACGCCGGTAGTCGAGAAAAGATTAATTCGCGGATTTCGCGGAAACGCGCTGATCGTACAGCGCACACCGAACGATCCCGGTGTTTCCGCGAAAATCCGCGAATTAATCTTTTTTTCTCGCGGTGACCCAGGGATCCAGACTGTGGGCACCTGAGGATCGGCCCCGCTCGTCCGTGGGGTGAATGGGGACCTCTATCGGATCGAGCGCGCTCGCCGCAGGAGGGTCGGTTTGGACGCCAGTAGTTGAGAAAAAGATTAATTCGCGGATTTCGCGGAAACGCGCTGATCGTACAGCGCACACCGAACGATCCCGTTGTTTCCGCGAAAATCCGCGAATTAGTCTTTTCTTTTCTTTTCTTTCTCGCCGTGACTCAGGATCCAGACTGTGGGCACCGGGGGCGCCGACCTCGCCAGGCCGGCTGTGGCTACTCCCATCCCCTGCACTCATAATAGATTGCAAAGTCTGCCGGAGTTCTCACGAACCCCGAAAGCCATTCTCGTCAGGAGAAGCAAGACATGGCCCGCAATCGTTCGAAGCCCCGCCTGTATCCGCGCCTCACCACGCCGCTCGTCCGCGACAACGGTGTTCTCCGCCCCGCATCCTGGGACGAAGCACTCGACCGCGCCGCGGCCGGATTCCGGCGGAACATCGATGCCCGCGGCCCGAACTCGCTCGGAACCTTCAGCTGCTCGAAGTCCACGAACGAAGTGAACTTCCTCGCGCAGAAGCTTTCCCGCGTCGCGTTCGGTACCCACAACATCGACAGCTGTAACCGAACGTGACACGCGCCTAGCGTCGTCGGTCTGGCGACGGTCTTTGGTGCTGGCGGCGGGACGAGTTCCTACCGCGAAGTGGAGGAGACGGATGTCGTCTTCCTCTGGGGCTCGAACGCGCGCAATGCCCACCCTATTTGGTTCCATCATCTGCTCAAAGGCATCCACAACGGAGCGAAGCTTTACGTGATGGATCCTCGCCGGTCTGAATCAGCGCAGTGGGCGGACGTCTGGCTCGGCCTCAAGGTCGGCTCCGACATTGCGCTCAGCAACACGATGGCGCGCGAAATTATTCACGCCGGATTGGTGCACGCCGAGTTTATCGCAAACGCGACTTGGGGCTACGAGGCCTATAAGGCGTCGGTCGAGCCGTACACGCTCGAGGTCGGCGAAAAACTTACCGGCGTCCCCGCCGATGTGATTCGCGAGGCCGCACACACGTTCGCGCGCGCCGACCGCGCGATGGTCTGCTGGACGCTCGGCATCACCGAACATCACGACGCGGCGGACAACGTCCTCGCCCTGATCAATCTCTGCCTCCTGACCGGTCACGTCGGCCGCTGGGGATGCGGCTGCAACCCGCTCCGCGGCCAGAACAACGTGCAGGGCGGCGGCGACATGGGAGCAATTCCCAACAAATATCCGGGCTTCCAGGAGATCACGGACCCCGCGATTCACGCCCGTCTCGAAGCACATTGGAACGTGAAGCTGCAGCCCACACCCGGCTGGCACCTCACGCAGATGCTGCAGGCCATGGACCGCGGCGACCTCACCGCGCTGTATGTGATCGGCGAGAATCCGGCGCAGTCCGACGCCGACGGCCACCACGTCCAACACTTGCTCGCGGGCCTCGATCATCTCGTGGTGCAGGAAATCGTCATGACCAAGACGGCCGAGCTCGCACACGTCGTGCTCCCGTCGGCGGCCACGTGGTGCGAAGGTGAAGGCACCGTGACCAACAGCGAGCGCCGCGTGCAGCTCTGCCGCAAGGCGACCGAGCCGCCCGAGGGCGCGCGTGACGAGCTGTGGATCATCTCTGAGATCGCGCGGCGCCTCGGCCATGACTGGGGTACGCCCACCGCCGAAGAAGTCTGGAATGAGTTCCGCGTGGTCGCGCCTGATTTTGCCGGCGGCATGAGCTACGCCCGCCTCGAGGAACTCGGCGGCATCCAGTGGCCGTGCCCCAACGAATCGCATCCGGGCACGCCCACACTTCATATGCGCCTTTGGGAAAAAGGCGAGGCGCGCGGTGCCGCGGCGCCCTTCACCGTGGTGAAACACGAAGGGCCCGTTGAGATGCCGGACGCCGAGTACCCGCTGCTGCTCACAACGGGGCGGCGCCTCGAGTCGTATAACACCGGCGTGCAGACGGCGGGGTACGATTCGCCGCTGCACTGGGGTGAGATGCTTGATATCTCTCCTGAAGACGCCGACCGTCTTGGCATCGCGGACAACGAGGAAGTCCGAGTGACCTCGCGCCGCGGATTCGTCGTGGCGCCCGCGCATATCGACCGGTCGCTGCGGGCCGGCATGGTGTTCATGACACTCCATTTCCCCGACGACGTGGCCACGAACCTCCTCACGATCGACGTGTCGGATCCCAAGTCGGGCACCGCCGAGTTCAAGGCGTGCGCCGTTCGGGTCGAACCTTCGCGCGTCATGGCGGGCTCGGCACACTCCTGATGGATATTCGGCTCCTCGGCACAGATCCCACGGCGGAGGAGCGTTCCGCAGTTGACGACGTACTTGGCGCGCCCACATCGTCGTGGGACGGCGGTGAACGTGGCAGTGAGCGCGATGCGCACACCGCCATCGTAGGGGGCCGCGCGACACGCGAACAGCGCCACCTCCTGCTGCCTGCGCTGCAGGCGCTGCAGGCACGGATTGGATTCATCACCGAAGGCGGCCTCGACTATGTGTGCGAGCGCCTCGGCGTGCCGCCGGCCGAGGCGTGGGGCGTCGCGACCTTTTACGCGATGCTTGCGACCACGCCGCGCCCGCGCCGCGTGCTGCACGTGTGCGACGACATCGCGTGCCGTGCGAAGGGCGCGGCCAAGCTTTGCGCGACGCTCGAGCGCAAGGCGGGCCCCGCGATCACGCACGAGCCGGAGGGCGACCACGTCGCGCTCCACAGCGAGAATCCTGCGTGGATGCATTCACCCTGCCTCGGCCTGTGTGACGTCGCGCCCGCTGCGCTGATGGTCGAGGCCGGCGAGCAGGTCGTGGAACGCTCGATCGGCGGTGCGACGGCAAGCACGCTGATCTCGCTGCTCGCCGGCGATGTGCCGCCGGCCGACGGCGCAGGGCGTCCGCATACGGGCAAGAGCGCGGCGATCGTCTGTGGCGGGCTCCTCCAGCGGGTTGGGAAGGTCGACCCGACGAGCCTCGCGGCGTATCGCGCGGCCGGCGGCTACGCGGCGCTCGCGAAGGCGCGCGCGCTGACGCCGAAGGAGGTGACCGACGAGCTGCTCGCCTCCGAGCTGCGCGGCCGCGGGGGCGCGTTCTTCGCCACCGGGCGCAAGTGGTCGTTCGTCCCGTCCAAGGAGCAGCTGCCGAAGCCGCACTACCTCGTCGTGAACGCCGACGAGTCGGAGCCCGGGACGTTCAAGGACCGCGACATCATGCTCCGCGTCCCGCACCGGCTCATCGAGGGCTGCCTCATCGCGGCGCACGCGATCGAGTCCACGAGCGTCTTCATCTACATCCGGGGCGAGTACCTCGCCGAGTACGAGATCCTCGCGGCCGCCGTCGACGAGGCGCGCGACGCCGGGATCTTCGGCGACGTCGAGATCACGGTGCACCGCGGCGCCGGCGCCTACATCTGCGGCGAAGAGACCGCGCTGCTCGAGTCGCTCGAGGGGAAGCGCGGCCAGCCGCGCCCGCGGCCGCCGTTCCCGCCGATCCAGGGCCTCTACATGGCGCCGACGCAGATCAACAACGTCTGCACGATCGCGACCGTGCCCTCGAT